>NZ_JBEXHL010000066.1:0-23347 GCF_040607795.1 Amycolatopsis sp. NPDC005232
CTTCCGATCTAGCGGTCGGATCGGCCGGGGGCCGATCGCACCGCCCGATCCCAACACCGGCGCGATCTCGCGCCGTGGCCGGAAATGTCGGTGCCCGCCGGTAGCGTACGTGTCCATGAGTGGTCCCCCGGCTTGGGCTTTCGAAAAGCCTCATGTCGCCGCCCCCGACCCGTCCTGGACGGCACGTGGTGTGACCTTGTGCGCGCGCTTGGCCGAGGTGCTCAGGCCGTGGCTGGTCGACGGCGTGGAGCACGTCGGGTCCACGTCGGTGCCGGGGTTGGCGGCCAAGCCGGTGGTGGACGTGATGGCGTCGGTGCGCGATGTCGATGTCGTCGTCGCTTCCGCCGGTGCGGTTCTCGCGGCCGGCGGCTGGGTCTATGTGCCGCCATCGCTGGACGTCGCCTCGCCGTGGCGCCGCTTCTTCGTACTCCCTGACGCCACCGGCGAGCGCCGGGCGGCCCACCTGCACGTGCTCCCGGCCGACCACCCGCGTTGGCACGCCCAGCTCACTTTCCGCGACGCCCTGCGCGCGGACCCGGCCCTGGCCGCGGAGTACGGCCTGCTGAAACGCCGTCTCACCACGGAAACCACCGACCGCGAGGCCTACACCGCAGGAAAAACGGCCTTCGTCACCCGCGTCCTGGCGCGCCGCGAGGTGGTGTTGCCGACCGAGTAGTACTCAGCTCTCCGGCCGGAGCATGGAAAGCAGCAGGTCCGCGAATTGGTCCCCCACCTCGCGCGCCGACAGCGGCCCACCCCGGCGGTACCACGTGCCCAGGTGGTGGACCGAGCCGAAGAAGAAGTCCACGACCAGGTCCGCGGGCTTGTCCGTGCGGAACTCGCCGGAAGCCTGGCCTTCTTCGATCAGGCGGCGGAACCGTTCGTGGTACTTGCGGCGTTCGGCGCGCACGGCCTTGCGCTTGTCGGCGCTGAGCTGGTGCATGGACTGCAGGAAGATGGTGTTGTCGTCGAGGTTGTCGATGCTGCTGACGACCACGTCGGACGCGGCGGCGGCCAGGCGTTCGCGCAGGGGCGCGGCGCTGGAGGCGACGCGTTCGAGCTGGGAGGTCTGCTCGCGCAGCACGCGAGCGTAGATCTCGTAGAGCAGGTCGTCCTTGGAGCCGAAGTAGTGGTACATGGCGCCCTTGGTGACGCCGGCGGCCTCGACGATCTCCTGCACCGACGTGCGGTCGAAGCCCTTCTTCGCGAAGAGCTTCGTCGCGTGCTGAAGCAGGCGGCGAGGCACCGCGGGCGACTCGTCGGAGACGACGGCCTTGCGCGTGCCGGCCCGGGTCATCGCCACACCCCCTCCGGGAACTCAGAGAACAGCCAGCCTACCGGCCGAGGCCGGTCAGTACGCGCCCCCGTGGTCGAGCAGGCGGCGCGGGTTGTCGACGAGCATCGTGGTGAGGTCGGTTTCGCTGACGCCGCGTTCGCGCAGCGCGGGGAGCACGTCGTCGGTGATGTGGAGGTAGTGCCAGTTGGGCAGCACGGCCTCGCGCACCGGTGCCTCGAGCCAGTCGAAGTAGCACGACGCGTCGTGCGAGAGCACCATGCTGCGGGCGTAGCCGCGCTCGCACATCGCCGCGACCGTCGCCACGCGCTGTTCGAACGGCAGGTAGACGTCCAGGCCGAAGCGGTCCATGCCGAGCAGCGAACCGCGGTCGGCCAGGGCCGTGAGGTAGCCGAGGTCGGCCGAGTCGCCGCTGTGCCCGATCAGCACGCGGCTCAGGTCCACGCCCTCGGACTCGAACACGTCCTGCTGCTCCAGCCCGCGCCGCGTGCCCGCGTGCGTGTGGGTCATGATCGGCGCCCCCGTGGCCCGGTGCGCCTTCGCGACCGCGCGCAGCACCCGCTCGACGCCGGGCGTCATCCCAGGTTCGTCGGTGGCGCACTTGAGAATCCCGGCCTTCACGCCGGTGCCGGCGATGCCCTCGGTGATGTCGCCGACGAACATCGCGACCAGCGGGTCGTCACCGCCGAGCGGCGTGCCCGGCCCGCGCAGCGAGAGGTAGTGCGGCACGTCGTGGTAGGTGTACAGACCCGTCGCCACGACGATCTGCAGGCCCACCTCGGCGGCGACCTTCTGCACGCGCGGCACGTAGCGGCCCAGCCCGATCACCGTCGGGTCCACGATCGTGTCGATCCCGGCGTCCTTGAGCGCCTGCAGCTTCGCGATCGCCTCCGGCACGTGCACGGACTCGTCGAACCCGTCGTGCTCCGGGTAGTTGGCCACGAACTCCGGGCTCAGCACGAAGATGTGCTCGTGCATGAGCACCTTGCCCAGCGCCGCCGGCTCGACCGCGCCGCGGACCGTCTCGACCACCGTCACGTCCTCCTAGCCTCGGGCGCGCAGCTCACGCCTCAGGATCTTCCCGCTCGTGGTCTTCGGCAGCTCGGCGAGCACCTCGACCGATCGGGGGTACTTGTAGGCGGCCAGCCGCTCCCGGCAGTAGGCCACCAGCTCGTCGGGATCGGGCGTCGCGCCCGGCGCCGCGCTCACGTACGCCTTCACCGTCTCGCCGCGGTACTCGTCCGGCACACCCACCACAGCGGCCTCGCGGACGCCGGGGTGCGTGTACAGCACGTCCTCGACCTCGCGCGGCCACACCTTGAACCCGGAGGCGTTGATCATGTCCTTCTTGCGGTCCACGACGTAGACCCAGCCACGCTCGTCCATGAACCCGACGTCGCCGGTCAGCAGCCGCCCGCCGGGCAACGCCTCGGCCGTGGCGTCCGGCCGGTTCCAGTAGCCGGGCACGACCATGGGCCCTTCGACGGCGATCTCGCCCGCCTCGCCGAACGGCAGCTCTGTGCCGTCGTCAGCCAGGATCCGCACGATCACGCCGGGCACCGGCAGCCCGATCGACAGCGTGCCCGAAGCCGGGTCGAGGGGCGCCTCGACACCGGCGGGCACCACGACGCAGCCGGCCGTGGTCTCCGTGAGGCCGTAGCCGTTGTGGATGTACTGGCCGAACCGGTCGCGGAACGTGTCGACCACCGCCGGAGGCAGCGCCGCGCCACCGGAGTACAGCGCGTCGAACGACACGAAGTGCTCGGGAGTGACGTCCGGGTGCGCCATCAGCGCCATGTACGCCGTCGACGGGCCGACCATGTACGCCGGCTTGTGCTCCAGCAGCGCCCCGAGCACCACGCCGGCTTCGAAGCGGTACGCGAGCGCCAGCGTGCCGGCGATCTCGATGGCGTAGGCGACCTCGCACACCATCCCGGTGATGTGGAACAGGGGCGCGAGCGCGAACACCGTGGCGCCCGGTTCGACGCGACCGGCGCCGGCGAGGATCACGGCGTTGGTGCCGAGATTGCCGTGGGTGTTGGTGGCGCCCTTGGGTTTCCCGCTCGTGCCGGACGTGTAGCTGATCAGCGCGACGTCGTCGAGGCCGAGCCCGGGGTCGGGCGGCGGATCACCGGGCGTCGAGCGCAGCACCTCGAGCAAGTCGGCCGCACCGGGCGTCGCCTCGCGGCGCACCTTTCCGAGCACGCGCTCGTCGTCGCGGGTCTGCAGGTCGAGCTCGCTCGTGGTCACGGCGATCGTCACCGAGCTGTCGGGCACGAGGGCGCCGACGTAGTCGTGCCACGCGGTTTGTGAGCAGACGAGCGCCTTGACGCCGGCGTCGGTAAGCACGTGACTCAGCTCGCCCGCGCGGTACATCGGGTTGACCGGCACCACGATCCCGCCGGCTTTCCACGCGCCGATCAGGGAAATCACGAACTGGGGGATGTTCTGCAGCACCAGCGCGAGCCGGTCGCCGCGACCGAACCCGGAGGCGGTGAGGTGGCGGGCGAACGCGTCGGAGAGTTCGTCCAGCTCGCGGTAGGTGATCCGGGCGTCGAAGTAGGCCAGCGCCGTGGTTTCCGGCGCCTGCGCGACGGTGCGGCGGAAGGTGGCCAGCGGCGTGGTCGGCGCGAACTCGCTCGCGGCGGCGCGCTGCTCGTCGTAGCTCGCGAGCCAGGGCTTCGCGTCGTACCAGCTCATCCCGCGGCCTCCCTCGGACACCGACCAGTCGGTATGGGGACGCTAGAGAGCCCGCGTGCCGTGCGTCAACCCCGGGTACCCGGAACGGGCAAGCCGGAACGCACGGGCGGGCACGCCGAGGCCCAAGCGCCCCAATGCGGCGTTGGGTGCGCCCAACGCACCGAACGCCGCATTGGGTGCGTTGAATCGGGCCTGGGCGCGCAGCGCCTCCGTTGAGGGCGGCGGCGGGGGCACGGATGGAGCAACCAATGCCACATTGGGGTTGCTCAGTCCTCCGGCAGGGCCTCGATCTTGCGCTGCAGCTTGTTCATGCCGCCGAGCCAGCGGTCGGTCTGTGTGGCGCGCAGCGCGTAGTACTCGGCGACCTCGGGGTGCGGCAGCACGAGGAACCGGCCCTCGTCGATGGCGGTGAACAACGCGTCGGCCACCTGCTCGGGGCCGATCGCCGACGCGCCCATCAGCAGCTGGCCGCGCGGGCCGCTGCTTTCCAGCATCGCCGTGCGCACGCCCTGCGGGCAGATGGCCTGCACCGTGATGCCGCGGTGGCGGTAGGTCGCCGAAAGCCACTCGGCGAAGGCCAGCGCGCCGTGCTTCGTCACCGAGTACGGCGCGGAGCCCAGCGTCGTGAGCAGGCCCGCGGCCGACGCGGTGGCGATGAAATGCCCCTTGCCGCGCTCGAGCCACGCGGGCAGCAGCTGCTTGGCCGCGCGGACGTGGGCCATCACGTTGACGTCCCAGGTGCGGGCCCAGTCGTCCTCGGTGGCCTGCTCGTCGCCGAAGGGCGCGACGCCCGCGTTGGCGCAGAAGACGTCGATCTCGCCCAGCGTCTCGCGGGCGGCCGCGAGGAGCTTCGCGACGCCGTCTTCGCTCGCGACGTCACCGGTGAACGACGTGCCCCCGACCTCGGCGGCCACCTCGGCCGCGGCTTCGCCGTTGAGGTCGGCCACGACCACGCGCGCACCGTCGGCGGCGAAGCGGCGGGCCAGCGCCCGGCCGATCCCGCCGCCGCCACCCGTGATGACGACCCCGGCGCTCACAGGCCACCGCCCAGGGTCACGCCGCCGTCGAGGACCACGGTCTGGCCGGTCATCCAGCCCGCGTCCTCGGAGAGCAGGAACGCCACCGCGCCCGCGATGTCCTCGGGCATACCGAGGCGCTTCATCGGGTAGGCCGCAGCCACTTCCTCTTCCTTGCCCTCGTACAGGGCGGTCGCGAACTTGGTCTTGACCACGGCCGGGGCCACCGCGTTCACGCGGATCTTCGGCCCGAGCTCGGCGCCGAGCTCCTGCGTGAGGCGGATCAGCGCGGCCTTGCTCACGCCGTACATGCCGATGCCGGGCGACGCTCGCAGGCCGGCGATCGAGGCGACGTTGACGACCGAGCCGCCGTGCTCGCCCATCCACGCGTCGCGGGCGCGCCTGGTCCAGGCGATCGGCGCCAGCACGTTCACGGCGAAGATCTTCGCCGCGGCGGCCGGGTCGATGTCGAGCGTGGACCCGTAGACCGGGTTGATGCCGGTGTTGTTCACGAGCATGTCGAGCCTGCCGAAGCGCTCGATCGTCTTGGCCACCGCCTCGTCCTGGTGCCCGGTGTCGTCGGCCTTACCGGGCACGGCGATCGCGAAGTCCTCGCCCCCGAGCTCGGCGACGGCTTCGGCGAGCGGCTCGGGCTTGCGCGCGGTGATGCACACCTTCGCACCCCGCTCGACCAGGCCCTTCGCGATGGCGAGGCCGATCCCGCGGCTGGCGCCGGTCACGATCGCCACGCGGTCCTTGAACGAGTTCACAGCTCTGGTCTCCTGTTCTGCCGCGCACCCCGGCGGCTAAGCGGTCGCTCAGTGGAGGCTACCGTCTTCCGGGAATCGAGTCGCCTCTCTCGGTGCCGGAGGCACTCGGCAGGCAGAGTGCCGGAGCACTCGGCCGGCGCCCGGACACGCCCAGGAGGGCAAGGCCCCTCCGGGAGAAGGACCTCGCCCTGGGCAACCCGGCCGGTCACCCGACGGCGCTCGCGTTCACCGGCCGAGCTCGTCGGCCAAGGTGCGGCGCAGCTCGGCGCGCTGGATCTTGCCGGTCGGTGTCTGCGGGAGCGCGTCGGCGACCCGCACCTGCGCGGGTGCCATGAACTTGGGCAGGTGCTGCCGGGCGTACTCGAGCACGTCCTCGGACTCGAGCCCCGGCGACTTGGGAACCACGAAGGCGATGATGTCGTCTTCGCCGTACTGGGCGCTGGGAATCGCCAAGTCCCGCATCGAGATCGACCAGGTGCGCCTCTACGTCTACCGCACCGCCTGGCTGATCGACCGGCACGGCGCCAAGGGCGCCCGCAGCGAGATCGCCGGCATCAAAGGGTTACCCGTCGATCGGTGGCGCCAGTTCAACACCGTGCTGGTCAACACCGGGTTGACCCGCATCCTCGTCGGCGCCGCGGGGCCGCGGCTGCTCAGCTTCAACGAGCACCAGCACCTCGCCCCGGATCAGGTCACGTACCGCTAGGTCTGAAGCTGACCGACGTTTCACTTAGGACAAACGTTGTCCTGCAACCAGCTTCGCGCCTCGATCCAGCTGGGGTGGCTCGGATCGATCAGCTCGAAGTGGCCGACGTCGGGCAGTTCGAGGTAGTCGACGCGGTCCCCCGCGCTCCGGGCCGCGGCGACGTAGTCCCGGCTGTGGTCGACCGGGACGCGTTCGTCGGCGTCGCCGTGGACGACGAGGTGCGGTTTGCCGAGCGGTAGCCGGAACCGGGGCGACGCGGCCCGGTAGGAGTCGGGGTCGGCTTCGGGTGTGGTGCCCATGAACAGCGGTGCCGCACCTCTCCGAGGGGCACACGCGCACCCGGACCGGACCGGCCGGCCCGTGGACCGTCCGAGACGAGGGGCCGGAGGCACCGCCCGTTCGTCTCGGACCTCAGCGCGCGAGCACCCGCACCAGCCCGCGATCGGCGTCGACCTCGACGAGGTCGCCGGTGGTGATGCGGGCGACCGGGTCGTCGTCGAGGTCGGTGATCGCCGGGACCCTGGTCACGATCGCGCCCAGCGCGGCCTTCGTCGTGAGGTGGGTGAAGACCATCGCGAGCGGCGCGGTGCCCAGCAGCCGGGTGGACTGGAAGAAGCCCGACCACCCCGAGGAACCCTTGGCGCCCGGGAACACCAGGACCTTCCCGGTGAAGCAGACGCCGAACAGCTCGTGCCGGCGTTCGATGATCGTGCCCGTCGCCGGGTCGATGCCGCCCCAGCCCGAGATCGTTTCGTGGGAGACCAGCGCCTCGCCGACGACCCGGCCGGGAACGATGCCCCGGCCGCGCAGCTGCACGCCGGTCATCGGAGGGCCTTCCCGACGGGCGCGAGCGAGCCGCGCCACCGGCCGGTGACAGCGGCGTCGACGCATTCCTCGAGCGTGCCGAACCACGCCTCGATCCCGAGGATCGCGGGCAGGTAGTGGGCCTGCTTCGCGGAGTCGGTCGCGAACACCTTCGTGCCTTCTGGAGCGACACGCGACATCGCCGGGCAGGAGTCGGTGAGGATCCGCCCGCCGGCGCGCCGGATGGTTTCGGTCCAGCCGTTGCGATCGGCGACCGTCCGCAGCGCGCGGGGGGTCATCAGCCACAGTTCGCAGCCGGCCGAGATCGTGCGGCCCTCGAGCGCGCGGGCGACCCGGCCGACCTGCTCCAGCGAAGCGTGCGGGCAGCCCAGCAGCACGAAATCGACGTCCTCGCTGTCCCCGATCGAGTTGAGCGACTCGTAGACGGCACGACGCTCTGCTTCGCCGTACCGGATCGACGCGGGGATCGAACGGCCGCCGAACGCGGCTTCGAGCGTCGGCGCGTCGGGGGTCCGGCCGGGCAGGTGGTACATCTCCACGCCGCCGGACGAAGCGGCGGCGGCACCGAAGTGCTTGAGGTCCGCCAGATCCGGGCTGCCCAGCTCGCCGACGACGACCGGTCGCTCCTCCTGGACGACGTCGCCGGCGAAGTAGCCGAGCAGCCCCCAGTCCTGGAATCCGTTGAGCGCCAGCGTTGTCTCGATGAGGTGCGTGCCGTAGCGGTTTTCCCGGTGGTGGTTGCCCCAGCACGGGATCCGCCCGGTCAGGCTCGCGGCGCCGGTCGAGGCACCACCCTCGCAGTTGGTGCGCGCGCCCAGGACGGAGTTGGCGTAGACGACCGCCGACGACTCCATCCAGGCGACGTGCTCGCCGTAGGTCGGGAGGTTGCCGACCTGGTAGGGCGTGCAGGTGGCGAGCACGTTGACACCGCGGCTGCTCGCGAACGACTCGGCCTCGGCCTGCAGGTCGATCTTGTGCTCGGGGTACGGCATGATGCCGCGCGCGTCTTCGCCGAACCCGTGCTGCAGCTGGCAGGTCGGGACCGCCATCGGCGGGATTTCGAGGTCGTCGTCGCAGTCGAGGCTGATCACCGAGAAAGCCTTCGCCCAGCCCCCTTCGGCCACGAGCTTTTCCTTGGCCGGCGAAGGTTGTGTCGTCGTGCCCGCGACGTTGCGCGTCTCGCACAACCGCTCGGCGCCCAGCGCATCGGCGTAGCGGATCAGCAGATCCATCGCCGCCGCGACCGCGCCGCCTTCCGCGCCGTCGCGCATGCCCTTCTCTTCGTCGGTGAGCCCTACCATCGCTCAGCCCTCCACGTTGTCACGGATGCGGTCACGCAACGCGGTCAGATCGACGTCGTGGACATCGCCACCCAGCGTCAGATCCAGCGCGTGCGCGGCGGCGCTGCCCATCGCCGAGCACGGGCCCATCACCCGCACGCTCGACAGAGCCGCCGCGTCGCCGTCGACGCACCGGCCGGCCGCGATCAGGTTCCGGGCCTCCGGTGAGGTCAGGCTGCGCAGCGGGACGTAGTGCACGTGCTCCGGCCCGAAAGTCTCCCACGCGTAGCCCGACGCCCGGTCGTGCAGCTCCACCGGCCACGCCGTCCGCGCCACCGCGTCCTCGAAACCGGTGCCATTGCGGACCTCGTCGAGGGTGAGCTGGTGATCGGCGGCCAGCCATCGCGTCTGCCGGCGCCCGGGAAAACCGTAGGCCAGCACGGAAGCGTCCTTGAACGCCGCCGGGAACTCGATGCGCAGGAACTCGACGACCCGGTCTGCCTGCGCCCGCCCCCGCAGCTGCGCCTCGGTCGCCTCGACCGCGGTCAGGGGCGCCTCCACGTGGGTCATGTTCATCACGGCGGTGTTGCGTCCCGGGAAGAAGAAAGCGAGCCCGTCGCGACGGAGGAGGCCGTACTCGTCGGCCTTCTCGTCGATGCGGGCCACCAATTCGGCCGGGTCGGGTTTGGCAGACTCGACCAGGCCGGCGAGCCGGATCTGCTGTGAGCCCCACACCGTCCGCTCCGGCACCCGGCACGGCAGCCCGGCTTCCCACGCCAGCGCGGCGTCGCCGGTCGCGTCCACGAATCCCTTGGCGCGCACCGAAACCGGACCGTAGCGGGTCGCGAAGTCCACTTGCTCGATCACCCCGCCTTCGATGGCGACCCCGTTGATCGACGCGCCCAGCACGACCCTGATCCCGAGCTCGGAAACGAGGTTCTCGAACCACCGGCCCAACGCGACCTCGTCGTAGGGCACGGTCTGGGTGTGGGTGCGGTTGTACGCGATGTCGCCGGAACGCTCCAGCGCCGGGAACATCTCGTCGAAGATCCCATGCGTGAGCTGGTGGTATTCGGGAGCGTTTCCGTAGATCCCGCAGAACAGCCCGATCATGGAGTTCACGCACTGTCCACCCAGGACAGGCAGCGCGTCGGCGAGCACGACGTCGCGGCCGCGTCGTTTCGCGTCGATCGCCGCGGTCAGTCCGGCGATCCCCGCGCCGACGACGAGGATGTCGGCTTCGAGCGACTCCACGGAGCGGTCGGCGGGCCGGGTGACGGTGTTCACCCGCAGATCGGTCAGTGCGTGAGGCAACAAAAACTCCTTAGGACGAAGAAGAACGGCGCAGGGTCGCGCCACGGTCGAGCGGTTCCACGGCGTCGGCGTACACACCGAGCCACGAACCCGGGCGAGCCGGCCAGGTCTGCGGCGACCGCGTGCGGGGGTAGTCCGCGAGCCGGTGCTCGAGCTCGGCCGGCGCCACGAGCAGGTCGACGGTGCGGGCCGGGACGTCGATCGCGATCTCGTCCCCGGTGCGCACCACACCGAGCGGGCCGGGGATCCCACCTTCGGGAGTGACCTCCCCGACGACGATGCCCTTGTTCACGAGCCCCGACAGCTGCCCGTCGGTGACGAAGGCGACCTGCTCGCTCAGCCCGGCGCCGTTGAGCGCGAAGACCACAGCCGACGCCATGCCCATCCCCGGGGTTCCGGTGACGCCGAGCCCGCGGAGCACGAGTACTTCGCCGGGCCGCACCTCACCGCGCTCGATCGCCGCGGTGGCCTCGGGCGCCGACTCGTAAACCCGCGCCGGGCCACGGAAAGCGCGCGCCCGGGTCTCGGTGACCGACAGCTTCACGATCGCGGTGCCGGGGCACAAACTGCCCCGCATCAGCACGATCGTCGACTCCGGCCGGATCGGTTCGGCTCTGATCACGGCGGCGTCCACCGTCACACCGGCGAGGTTCTCGGCCATCGTCCGGCCGCTCATCGTCGCGACCGAGCCGTCGACGACGTCGCCGAGCTGGGCCAGCACCGCGCGAGCACCACCGGCGTCGTCGAACTCCTCGATCGACGACGGCCCGTTGGGGCGCACCGCCGTGAGCGGGCCGACGTGGCGGCCGAGCTCCTCGAACAGGCCGTGCACGTCGAAGTCGCCGGGGAGTTCGGCGGCGATCGCCTCGAGGTGCTTGACCGCGTTGATCGACCCGCTGACGGCGATCACCGCGGCCACCGCGTTGCGGACCGCACCGGGTGTCATCACCGTGCTGGGCCGCCGGTCGGCCTCGACCGCGGCCAGAATCGCGGCGCCCGAAGCCCGGACCGCCGCCCACATGGTGTCGCTGTTGGCGCGGGTCGGCGCCGTGCCGGGCAGTGCCATGCCGAGAGCCTCGGCGACGACGTGCATCGTGTTGGCCGTGCCCATGCCCGTGCAAACGCCGGGACCGGTGATCGCCCGGTCCGACATGGCGCACAGGTCGTCGAAGCTGATCGCGCCCGACGCCAGCTTGCCGGCGTCGACGAACACGTCCTCGATGTCCACGCGGCGGCCGTCGTCGAGGGCACCGCAGCTCTGGTAGCCGCACGCGATGACCAACGTCGGCACGTCGGTGCGCGCGGCCGCCATCAGCTGGCCCGGTGTCGTCTTGTCGCACGAGGCCAGGCAGACCATCCCGTCGAGCTGTGCCCCGTCTACGACGGCTTCGATGTCGTAGGACACCAGGTCCCGGCCCGACAGGACGTAGCCACCACCACGGCCGGCGGCCATGATGAAGTCGGTCGGAGCCACGGTCCGGATCTCGAAAGCCAGCCCGCCGGCGGCGTCGATCGACTCCTTCACCGCGGTGGCGATCGCGTCGAGGTGGGCGAAACACGGCGCGAGCCCGGACGACGAGTTGACCACGGCGATCTTGGGCCGCCGGATCTGCTCGTCGGTGTAGCCCATCGACTTCCACTGCGTCCGGGTCGTCGCCCACCGGGGCGAGCCGACCGGGTGGTTGCTGCGTGTGCTGATCGTGGCTCCTCGTTCTTGTCGGGGCGGGATCATTCGGCCGTCTGCGTGGCCCGGCCCGATTCGACCGGCGTGCCGAGCAGCACGGTGCCCTTGGTCTCCGGGCCGATCCACGCGCCGATGAAGAACAGCACGCCACCCAGGACGATCAGCACCACCGCGGTGTACTCGTACGGCAGCACGGCCTGCAGCACGGTGATCCAGACGCTGTAGAGCGCGGGCAGGATGAGGCTGAGGGTGTAGACCGTGCCATAGCCCGAGGAACGGACACCGGCACCGAAGCGCTCGTTGAGGTAGACGACCAGGCAGCCGAGCGGGGCGTTGGGCAGTACGAAGGCGACGAACGCGAGGATGCCGATCGGCAGGAACCCCGCCCCGGACCGCGCGACCAGCACGAGGAACACGTAGGCGAGGCTCGCCCCGACGGTGATGGCGACAGCGCAGCCGAGCAGCAGTTTCCGGCGGCCGATCCGCTGGCCAAGGACGCCGGCGAGGATCATGCCGATGATCGTCGCGACGTTGGCGATGATCTCCAGCGTGCTCACGTTGGACGGGTTCTGGTGCAGGACGCCGACCAGGAGCCCGGGCATGAACGAGAGCACGATCTGGGCGGCGAACCACATACCGGTCATCAGGAGGAAAACCTGACCGAAGCCACGGATGTTACGTCGGCTGAACAGCTCGAAAAGCGGCGCGCGATTTCCCTTTCGCAATTTCTTGAGTGCCTCGAGGTCGACCTCTTTGACGCGCGAATAGTAGGCGACGTACGCGATTCCGAGCAGAAACCCGAAGAAGAACGGAATTCGCCAGCCCCAGGATTGCAGGTCCGGACCGGAAAACCGTTCCAGCACCACGAGCTGAATGATGCTGATGAGCGTGATCGCCGCGGGAGCACCGGCCGCCATCACGCCGCCGACCAGCCCACGCCGGCTCATCGGCGAGCGTTCGATGGCCAGCGGGACCGGCCCCGCGTAGCCGCCACCCAGGAAGACACCGCCGATCAGGCGAAGCAGGATCAAGCCGACGATCGAGCCGTAACCCCAGGTCGCGTAGCCCGGCATGAGGCCGATGAGCAGGGTGACGATCGTGAACCCGACGCCGGTGATGAGGGTGACGCGGCGGCGCCCGATCTTGTCCGCCAGGTTACCGAAGATCGGGCCGCCGATCGGCCGTCCGAGCAGGGTGACGACGAAGATGACGGTCACCAGGGTGACCTTCGTCGTCGCCGGCATGGAGGGCGGTTCGAAGTAGTCCATCACCGCCGGCAGCACGAGCGCGGGCAGATAGATGTCGAAGCTGTCGACGAACAATGAGAGGATGCCGCCGACGATCGATCGTCGTGCTTCCGGAGTCAGTCGCTCGTCTGTCGTGGATACGGTCGTCGACATCCAGGGAATTCCTTCCGATCACGAATACCGCTCCGCTGCGATATATCGCTGACACCGAAGGAGTCTAAGAATCCTCGCCGTAGCCCGGAAGTCAGAAATCCTGATCCCGATAATCAGCCTGGGTTATGGTTGGCGCCCTCAGCCCAGCCGCTCGCCGATCCCGCGCAGCGCCTCTCGCAGCCAGGCGTGCGCGGGATCGAGGTCGAGGTCGTCGTGCCACCACAGCGTCTCGACGATCCCCTCCGGCTCGCCGGGGCACTCGAGGACCGAGATGTCGGACCGCTTCGCGAACTCGACGGCCAGCCGGCGTTGCACCAGCGCGATCCGGTGGGTTCCGACCACGAGCGCGGGCACGGCCTGGTAGCTCTCCACGCTCATCGCGACCCGCGGCGCGAGCCCCAGCGCGGCGAGCCGGCGCGACACCGGCGGCAGCGGCACCCCCGGCTCACGGTGGTATGGCACCACCCAGTCGAGCCGCTGCAGGTCGGCCAGGGTGAGCCCGGTGGCGCCGAGTTCGTGCCCGGCCCACACGACGCAGACCCACTCGTCGCGGAACAGTTCGGCCGAGCGCAGCCGCGGTAGTTCTTCCAGCTCGATCGGCGGTGCGACCACCCCGTCGACGAACCGGACGACCCGCGGCAGATCCGCGCTCAGCGACTCGCGCACGAGCCGGATCCGCAGCCGCGCGCGCGGCGCCTCCCGCTCGAACAACTCGGCCAGCGGCTGCCCGATCACCGACAGCGTGTAATCGGCCATCAGCAGCGTGAACTCCCGCACCGATGTGCCGGGCGCGAAGCTCGATCCGGTGGCGAACAGCTGCTCGGCCGCCGCACACACGTCCTCGACCTGGCGGCCGAGCTGGCGAGCCAGCGGGGTCAGGACGTAACCACGGCCCTCGCGGACCAGCAGCTCGTCGTCGAAGTGCCGCCGCAGCCGCGCCAGCGCCGCGCTCAACGCCGGCTGGCTGACCCCGACCCGCCCCGCCGCGCGGGTCACGTTGCGCTCGCGCAGCAGCTCCCGGAGCACCACGAGCAGGTTGAGGTCGAGCCCGGCCAGCTGCGTCGTGCGGCGACTCACCTGGCTCCACCCGCTCTGTTTCCGGCCATTCCGGTCACTTTACGGGGCCGGGTCGCCGTCGTTGGACGCTGTGACGTGTCTCCCGGGGGACGGGCCGAGGCCGGGCGCTGAGCAAGCGCTCAGGCGGTTTCGGCGTCGAGGGCGCTCCCCGCAGGGCTGCGAGTGTGGGCCCATGCGGGCAGCGCGGTCAGCACCGCGACGGCGAGCAGGATGGCGAGTACCGCGGTGAGCAGCCACGTGCCCGGGGGCGTGACCTGGGTTCCGAACAGCCAGTACAGCCCGAGCCCGACCGGGACACCCGTCACCACTCCGGGCACGGCGGGCAGGAGCTGCGAGACGCTCAACGCCGCAACGACCTGGCCGGGTGTGGCGCCCAGAGTTCGGGAGATGGTCAGCGCGCGGCGGGCCTGCACGGCGGTGCTCCAGCCGAGCAGCACGGTGTTCAAAGTGGACAGGGCGATCAGCGCGACGGTGACCGCGAGCAGCACCTGACCGGTTTGGTCGGTCCGCACTTCGATGGGGCCGAACCGCTCGACGGCCGGAGTCGCATCGAGATCGGCGTGCCACGTGAGCAGCGCGGTGACCATGAGGGTGGTGACGGCGGTGCCCGCTGAGGCCAGCGCGGCGCGGCCGGGCCGGCCGGCGACCAGCCGGACACCGAGCAGCATCGACGTCGGCAGGTACGCCGTCAGGGCGGTCAGGCGCGGGTGCGCATGCGCCGTCTCGGCCAGGGCGTGGACGGTGCTGCCGCGGGCCGCCCGCGCGGCGGGACCGAGCGCGCCGGTCACGGCGACCACGACAGCCAGCAGCACCGCGGCGAAAACGGTGCCGGCACCGGGAGGGCTGACGGTGTCGAGCAATCCGGCACTGGGATCGACCAGGTGGGGTGCGGCCACCGTCGCGGCGGTCAATCCGAATGCCGTGGCCACGAGAGTGAGCACCAGGTACTGCGCCAGCAGCACGGCGGCGACCGTGCCGGGCCCCGCGCCGACGGCCTTGAGCACTGCCGCACGCCGATTGTCGCGGGCGGCGCGCGCGGTGGCGAGCGCCGCGAGGGTGACCATCGCGGCGATGGCGAGCAGCCAGCCACCGATGACCAGCGTGGGCCGGGTGAACTCGATGATGGCCTTGTCCGTCTGCAGGACGTTCTGCCAGTAGTGGAAGAACGTGTCGCCGTCGGGACGCAAGGCCCGGACCGCCGCGGACTTCCCGAACCCGGTGGCCGCATCGGGGTCGGACAGCTTCAGGTAGATCAGATGGACGCCGGAATCACCGCCCGCCGCCGCGCGGGCGTCGGCGGTGGGGAGCCAGACCATCCCACCGGCGTCGGACGGCCCGATCTGCGCCGGGTCACCCCACGGATACACCGCGGTCGCCGCGCTGATCGCGATCCCGACGACGGGAACGCTACGGCCACTGACCGTGATCCGGTCCCCGACACCCACGCCGAGCGACTGGGCGAAGCCGCGCTCGATCACCGCTCCACCGGCACTCACCCAGGTTCCCGAAGTCACCCATGGACGGTCCACAGAGGACGTTTCGGCGGCACGCCCCTCCACCGCGGAGTGCGCGGAACGGCCGTGCGCCTGGATGGTGGTGTCGAACGCGAAGAACGGGCCCCCGACCGCGGTCACGCCGGGCACCCGGGCCAGGCGCGACGCGAAGGCTGCGGGGTCGGGGTCCGCGGTCACCGACATCACGTCGGGGCCGGCGGTGGCCTCCCGGGTCTTCGCGTACCCGTCGGACACCGCGCCGGTGGTCGCGATGCCGACCGTCAGGCTGACGCTGGCGAGAGTGACGGCGACCAGGAAGGTCGCGGCCTCGGCCGGACGGCGGCGCAGATCGCGCGCGGCCAAGCGCCACATCAGCAGCAGGCGCCCCACTGCTCAGCCCTCCCAGCTCAGGAGCGCGCCGAGCGGTCGGGTGCCGCCGTCCAGGCGGGTGTCGTCGAGCAGCGTTCCGTCGCGCAGGGCGACGACGCGGTCCGCCGTGGCGGCGACGCGCTCGTCGTGGGTGACCACGACCAGGGTCTGGCGGGCGGCGCGCAGTTCGCCGAAAAGCCGCAGGATGTCCCGGGTCGCGGTGCTGTCGAGGTTTCCGGTCGGCTCGTCCGCGAAGACCACCAGCGGCTCATTGACCAGCGCACGGGCGATCGCGACCCGCTGCCGCTGCCCGCCGGACAGCTCCGAGGGCAGGTGCCGGGCCCGGTTGGCGAGTCCGACCCGCTCGAGGAGCCCGGTGGCACGGGTGCGGGCCGCCCGAGGCGAGGCGCCGGCGAGCAGCGCGGCCAGCTCGACGTTCTCCACCGCGCTCAGCTCGTCCATCAGGTGGAAGGACTGGAAGACGAAGCCGATGGCGCGGCGCCGCAGCCGGGCCAGCGCCCGCTCGCCGAGGTGGTCGATGCGCCGGCCGCCGAGCCACACCTCGCCGCCGGTCGGCCGGTCGAGACCGCCGAGCAGCTGCAGAAGGGTCGATTTGCCGCAGCCGCTGGGACCGGTCACCGCGAGCATCTGTCCGCCGGGCACGTCGAGGTCGACCGCGTCGACGGCGCGCACCACGCTCTTGCCCTGTCCATACGCCCGCGACAGACCGACCGCGCGCACCACCCCGGGCCGGCCCCTCTCCCGCGGTGCCCGGCCGCCGACCAACCGACCGTCTCTCGTCATCCGTTCCCTCCGTCTTTCCCCCGCGTGGCGCGGGCGGCCCAGGTCCGCTCACACGCCTCCAGCCAGCGCAGATCGGCCTGCAACCGCAGGGCGACGCCCTCCAGCAGCAGTCCGGCCTCCGAGTTCGGGTCGTGATCAAGGGTGGCCTGCTGGGCCTCGGCGAGGCTGCGCATCAGCTCGCGCCGCCGCGCATCCACCAGCGCGAGCGGATCGGCCAGGCCCGACTCGGCGGCGGCCACGAGCTTCAGGTGGAACTCCGGCACGTCCGCTCTCGGCCCGGCGCTCTCGCCCATCCACGCGGTCACCCGCTCCTGCCCGGCCGCCGTCAGCGCGTACACCTTGCGCCGCGGGCCGCGCACCGGCGCGTCCTCGCGGTCCTGCACGACCAGGCCCGACTTCTCGAGCCGCGCGAGCGTCACGTAGACCTGCCCCACGTTCAGCGTCTCCCCCAGCGGTCCCAGCGCCGCCACCAGCCGGCGGCGCAGGTCATATCCGTGCGACGGCTCCTTGGCCAGCAACGCCAGCACCACGTCCTGCACGACCCGTCCTCCCCTGCGGTACCGCAATAGATAGCGGTTAACTAAAAAGGTGTCAACCACCGGTCTCCGGCAACTGCCGATCAGGGACGCATCACCGGATCCCTGCACAAAGCAAGCGCCACGCCGAGATTTCCGGGGATTCATCCCCCAGCGTCCGACTTCGTCGAGCAGACACTCCGACGGGGTGCGTACGACTCTCCACACCGCCATCTCCAGCCGATCTGTCGGGTTAGCCGGAAGCCTGCGCCGGTCAAGCGGTGGTCGGATGTCTGAGCCGCGAATCTCCGCCCTCATCCCCCGAGCCGGAACTAGGTGTGGTGACCATGGACGTTGCTGACTGGTGACATGCGTCCCATTGATCTATGTGTGGGCTTGACTTCAAGCGCTTCAAGTATCGGAGGCTTCCCCCATGGCAGCAGCGACCGGAGAGCAAGCGGCGGGTCTGACCGTTCAGGAGATGGCGCGACGGTCGGGTTTCAGTGAGCCCACGCTTCGCTACTACGAGAAGATCGGCCTGCTCGGAGCGGTCGCCCGGGACCAGTCCAGTGGTCATCGCCGGTACGAGCCGGCGACCGCGGCCCGCGTCGAGGCGCTGTCTTGCCTGCGTTCGGCGGGAGTGACGGTCAGCGGGATGCGCCGCTACCTGGACCTGCTCGCCCGCGGAGACTCGGCGGCGGCCGATCAGCGGGATCTGTTCGCCTCGCAGGCGGAAAAGCTGGCCGCTGACATTGAGCAGCTTCAGCTGCGCCTGACGTATCTGCGGCGAAAGGCGGATCTGTGGGACGCCCGGGTCCGTGGGGACGCCACCGCCGAGAAGCGCGCGGGCGCAGCGATCTTGCACGTACTGGAACAATTCACACACTGAAGGACCGAACAAAAATGAGCACAGACGATCTCACCGTCTCCAACCTCGGACGCGGCACGGTACTGGTCACCGGCGGTACCGGTTTCGTCGGCGGACACTCGATCGCCCGGCTGCTGCACGAGGGGTATCGGACCCGCGTGACGGTTCGGGAGTCCGGACAGGAGGCCGCGGTACTGGCAGCCCTCCAGCAAGCCGAGGTGGATCCGGCGGATCGGCTGGAGTTCGCTGTCGCCAACCTCACCGCCGACGAGGGCTGGGAGGAAGCCATGCGCGGCGTCAGTCACGTACTGCACCACGCGTCGCCTTTCCCCGCCACTGCGCCCGAGACCGAGGACGAACTCATCATCCCCGCCCGTGACGGTGCGCTGCGGGTCATCTCCGCGGCCCGAAAGGCCGGGGTAACGAGGATCGTGATGACGTCCTCCTACGCCGCAGTCGGATACACAGTGAAGCCCGACAACCACTACTCGGAGGCGGACTGGACCGACCCAAACACCGAGGGCCTGCCCGCCTACCACAAGTCGAAGGTCCTCGCCGAACGTGCGGCCTGGAACTACGTCCACACCCACGAAGACATCGAGCTGACCGTCGTCAACCCCACCGGCATTTTCGGCCCCCAACTGGGCACCCGGCCGTCCGGCTCGGTAGGCCTGGTCGGAGGCATGCTGACCGGGCAGATGCCCTCGGTGCCGATCATGTACTTCGGCGTCGTCGACGTACGTGACGTCGTGGACCTGCATCTACGGGCCATGCTGCACCCGAACGCGGCGGGCGAGCGCTTCATCGCCGTGAGCGGATCGTCGATCAGCTTCTTCCAAATGGCACAGATCCTGCGTGAGCACTTCCCCGCCGCAGCCGCCATGCTGCCTTCCGTCGAACTGACCGTTGAGCAGGTACACGAGGCCGCGAAGACACAGCCGGCCCTGCGGGACGCCGCGGCCCTGCAGGGCCGGATCCCGGTCATCAGCAATGAAAAGGCCCGCACGATGCTGGGCTGGACGCCCCGGGATGTCACCGAGACGATCGTGGCAACCGCCGACAGCCAGATCCGACGGGGCCTGACCCCGCCCGAGAACAACAGGCTCCAGCCGTGACCGGCACGCCTTGCGACGGGCCCGAACGGCAGCCGCGAACGAGCGTGCTCGACCCGCCGAGCCGAACCCGCACGGTCCGCCTGACGACCTACTGCAACGACGGCACCGCGATCCCGACCCCGGTATGACACGTGGTGCAGGCAGTGAACTCACGCGACTACGAGAGGAACTCCCGATGTCCCGAGCCGTGGTCCTGACCGGATTTGGTCCGCCCAGTGTCCTCGAACTTCGTGATGTAGAGGTCGGACCGCCCGGCGCCGGTCAGATCCGCGTCGCGGTGACCTTCGCCGGAGTCGGCCCCACAGACCTCGCAATCCGCGCCGGGTATGTGAAAGCGTTTCCCGCCCGACCGGACGGAGGACCGGCGCAGGCGTGAGTTCGCACTCCGGTTCTTGCGGACGTGGTGATGGCGTCGATCTGGCTGCTGCTCGTCGACGTCTTCTGACCATCGCGACAGCCGAGCGGTGGAAGGCTCACCACCGCCGTCGGGGCTCGGGGCGGACGCACGCCGCCGCTGCCGGCGGTGGAGTGACGGTCTGACGCCGGACGTCGCGCACATTCGCCGGTGTGGTGCGACGTCCCGTTGGAGATTCTCGATTTCCCGGGCGAGGACCGTTATCCGGGGTCGGTGTCAGTGGGTAATTCCAGGCCGCACAGCAATACTGTGCTGCGTTGGAAGAAGAGGTTCGCCAAGCTCACCGTAGGCGTCCTCGATGTGCAGTAAACTCATTCCCCAGCGCAACTGCGCCCGGCGGTGGGGCTCGCCGGACCCGAACCGCGGCTTCGGCCGCCAACGGTCCCTACCTGGTCCACGATCCCAGCAATCACAGGTTGGGGTGCGCGCCCATGACAAGTCCGGCCATGCCGCTCGGCGGCCCACCCGGGATGGCTCTCCGCGCCTGCGTCGATCCGCCGGCGCGCATTGAACTGCCGAAACCCGCCTGGTGGCAAGCCATCGCGACCAGCGGCGTAGTCCTGGTGTCCTGAGCCCGCCGCAATCCGTCCTCGATAACGCGAAGGAGACAGGAGAACATGTTCACCAACGCCGACGAGATCCTCCGCTTCATCGCCGATGAGGACGTCCAGTTCATCGACGTCCAGTTCTGCGACCTGCCCGGCATCATGCAGCACTTCACCGTCCCGGCCGTCTCCTTTGACGCGGAGTCCTTCACCGACGGGCTCGCCTTCGACGGCTCGTCGGTCCGCGGGTTCCAATCGATCCACGAGTCGGACATGCTGCTGTTTCCCGACCCGGTCACGGCCCGCGTCGATCCGTTCCGAGCCCAGAAGACGCTCGCGATGAACTTCTTCGTGCACGACCCGTTCACGCACGAGGCGTACAGCCGTGACCCGCGCAACATCGCCCGCAAGGCCGAGCAGTACATCACCGAATCCAGCATCGCGGACCGGGCGTTCTTCGGGCCGGAAGCGGAGTTCTACATCTTCGACTCCGTCCGGTTCGACTCCGCGGAGAACGGCGCCTTCCACGAGGTCGACTCGATCGAGGGCTGGTGGAACACAGGCGCCGACGAAGCCGGCGGGAACCAGGGCTACAAGACGCCGTACAAGGGCGGCTACTTCCCCGTCCCACCACGGGATCACTACGCCGACCTGCGTGATGAGATGGTGCGCAACTTGGCCGGCGTCGGGATCGTCGTCGAGAAGGCGCACCACGAGGTCGGCAGCGGCGGCCAGGCCGAGGTCAACTACAAGTTCAACACCCTCCTGCACGCCGCGGACGACCTGCAGTTGTTCAAGTACATCGTGAAGAACACCGCCTGGGCGGCCGGCAAGACCGTCACTTTCATGCCCAAACCGCTCTTCGGCGACAACGGCTCCGGCATGCACTGCCACCAATCCCTGTGGGACGAGAACGGGCCCCTGTTCTACGACGAGACCGGTTACGGCGGCCTGTCCGACATCGGGCGCCACTACGTCGGCGGCATCCTGCACCACGCGCCGAGCCTGCTGGCCTTCACCAACCCGACGATGAACTCCTACCACCGCCTCGTTCCCGGCTACGAGGCACCGATCAACCTCGTGTACTCCCAGCGCAACCGCTCCGCCTGCGTCCGAATCCCGATCACCGGCGCCAGCCCCAAGGCCAAGCGCATCGAATTCCGCTGCCCCGACTCCTCGGGCAACCCGTACCTCGCGTTCGCCGCCATGCTGATGGCCGGCCTCGACGGGATCCACAACAAGACCGAACCGGCGCCGCCGATCGACAAGGACCTCTACGAACTGCCACCCGACGAAGCCCGCGACGTCGCCCAGGTCCCCGGGTCTCTGGAGGCTGTGATCGACCGGTTGGAAACCGACCACGAGTTCCTCCTCAGAGGTGGCGTGTTCACCCCGGACGTGATCGAGACCTGGATCGACTTCAAGCGGGAGCACGAAATCGACCCGCTGCGGCTGCGCCCGCACCCGTTCGAGTTCGCTTTGTACTACGACGTGTGAGGGGTGACGGCTCTGAACAACCGGGATCGGACCCGGCTTTCGCCGCCGCTGGTACCGATCTTCCCCACCGATCGGAGGCCGCGATGACATTTCCCGAGGACTACCTGCATCCGGTGGGCCGCGGCGCGGTTTTCATCGAACACCAGCACCGGCACCCGCGGGTCGACAAGTCGGCGTACATCGCCCCGACAGCCGTGCTGTGTGGAGATATCACCGTCGGGCCGCACAGCCGGGTCCTCTTCGGCGCTGTGCTCACCGCGGAGGGAGGCCCGGTCGAGATCGGCGCGCACTGCGTGATCATGGAGCACGCGGTGCTGCGCGGCTCCCTGCGCCATCCGGTTCGCCTCGGGGACCACGTCCTGGTCGGGCCGCACGCTCACCTCAGTGGCTGCGTCGTGGAAGGCAACGCGCGAGTTGCGACCGGCGCGATGCTGTACAACGGCGCGCGCATCGGGTCCGGCGCCGATGTCGGGTTCGGGGCCGTGGTGCACGTGAACACCGTGGTTCCGCCGGGAACGGCGGTGCCGATCGGCTGGTTCGCCGGCGGTGACCCGGTTCGGCTGATCCCACCGCAGCAGTGGGAACGCATCACCGCGGTGATGGAACCGCTCGACTACCAGGGAACCGTCTTCGGCGTGACCGAGGCGCCGGGCGAACCGGTGATGACCCGGATCGCGCAACGCTACGCGCGGGCGCTCGCACTGCATCGCTACGACGAGAACGTCACCCCGGAATTGCTCGACGAGCCGGACGGTGAGCGGAGGGATCGCGTGTGACCCGGCTTCCTCCCGATGAACGCCGATCAGTTCCTTCCGGAGTGGCACGGAGAGAACACACACGCAAGCCAAGGGAAGACCTCGAACGAGCGGACTGGCCGCTCCCAGCGGGCGCAAAGAGCTCGCGGAGCGAGCGAAACCACAGAGTCCCCATGGCTCCTTGAAATGATCGAAAACTTCACCGGCCTCTACATCGCCTACGACGCCAGGAAGCTCTACGTCACCGACCGCCTGCTCTCAGCTCAGATTCATCCCAGCCCACAGGGTAAATGGGACTGTTCCAAGATCGGCGCTTCCGGCCGGACACGCCGGGCTGCGGTCCGGCGGGATGCGGTTGCCGCACCGCGCGACAGTCGTCGGCATGGACGGACCGATCTTATCGGCTCCGGTCCGTCAGTCCACATTGGACAATCTGCGGAAGGAGGCGAACGCGCATGCCTCCTGACCCACGCGATCCGACCTGCAACGCGACCCGCAAGACCTGCCCGATCTGCTGGGAAGCGTTCGTGGCCACCGGCCCGCAAGCCAAGACCCGGCTCTACTGCTCACCCCGGTGCAAACGCACCACCGGCGCCCGCCGGGAGGTCGAGCGCACCACGCCCGCGTCCAGCGTCGCCAGGCCCTTCGGGACACGGGCGCCTGCGGCGACCCCGCCGGCGCCCGCGGCGCCGCTGCCACACTCCGCCGCTGACACCAGTTGCGCTGCAGTCCTCAGCTGGGGCATTTCAGCGAGCGCGTCCGGCCCACTTCAGAGAGCGCCATCAGAGTACGGCGGTAGTGCTGCCTCACCGCTGGGTCGGGTATCAGCGGCGGGTTTGGATCTTCAGGTCGCCTGCGGTCGCAGTGCGGATGTGGTCACTGGCGAGCATGTCGTGCGGGTAGCC
>NZ_JBEXHL010000067.1:0-21943 GCF_040607795.1 Amycolatopsis sp. NPDC005232
ATCGACCCACGCTGCTTTACGCTTGACGGCGTGTCGAACCAGCCCTTGATCGCGCCGTCCATCCTCTCCGCCGACTTCGCCCGGCTCGCCGACGAAGTGGCGGCCGTGCAAGGAAAACCAGGCCGCGGAGCGGATTGGCTGCACGTGGACGTGATGGACGCGCACTTCGTGCCGAACCTGACCCTGGGCCTGCCGGTCGTGCAGTCACTGCTGGCCACCACGGACCTACCGCTGGACTGCCACCTGATGATCGAGAACCCGGATCGCTGGGCGATCGGTTACGCGGAAGCGGGTTCCTACAACGTGACCGTGCACGTCGAGGCCGCCGACGATCCGGTCAAGCTCGCGAAAGACTTGCGCGCCGCGGGTTCGAAGGCGGGGCTGGCGATCAAGCCGAACACACCCCTGGAACCGTACGTCGACGTGCTCAAGCACTACGACACCCTGCTGGTGATGTCCGTGGAGCCCGGGTTCGGCGGCCAGAAGTTCATCGCCGATGTGCTCGACAAGGTCCGCAAGGCGCGCAGGATGGTCGACACCGGCCACCTGAATCTGGTCGTGGAGATCGACGGCGGCATCAACACCGACACGATCGAACAGGCGGCCGAGGCCGGCGTCGACTGCTTCGTCGCCGGCTCGGCCGTCTACGCCGCCGACGATCCGGCGCACGCCGTGGAGGGCCTGCGCCGCCAGGCACAGGCCCTCTCCGCCCGCGCCCAGCGGTGATTCCCTTGGCGCAGGCCGGTTTCGGTCAGACGCCGAGCAACCGCCGCAGCTCCGGCGCGTGGCGCCGCGAAACGGGAACGAACTCGTGCGAGCGGGAATCCATGATCAGGAAGAGCTCACCCTTGATCCCCCGCTCCAGTTCCGCCACCCGGCGGAGGTTGACCAGAAAACGCCGGTGCACCCGGCTGAACCCGTAGGGCGTCAGCAAGCGCTCGACGTTTTCCAGGCCACGAGTCGCGGCTTGGATCCTCCCCCGTTCCGTGACCAGCCAGACGATGTTCCGGTCGGCCTCGGCGTAGCGGATCTCCGACGGGGCAAGCAGAACCAGCCGGTCGTTGCGCATTCCGATCACGCGCCGGGGCAGCGGGCCGACGTCCGATTCCGAAGTGCTCTCGTACGGCTCGCCCTCTTGCACGCCGAACACGCACAGCATGCCCACCACGTGGTTCGAGTCGACAACGGGCCGCATGGTCACCGGAGTCGCTTCCTCCCCCGGGCTCACCGGCAGGTACGCGTAGCCGCTCCATTGTGTACTGCCCTGTGCCCGTTCCTTGGCCCACCGCACCACCTCAGGAAGCCCTGAGATATCCGGCATCCAGCGTTGCGCCGGCTCGATCGCGCCCGCGACGATGGTGGTTTCGCCGGCCAACCCGAGCAACGCGACGGCGGCCTCGTTCGCGGTGATCACGTTTCCACCGCGGTCCATCGCCATGAACGGACCATTGGCCTGAGCACACTTCTTGTTGAACTCGGAGATCACCTTGTCCGCCTCGTAGACGGCACGCCGGTAAATCTCCTGTTCGACGCACGAGACGGCTGTGGTCAGCCACGACGGCACGAGCTTGGACAGCGAAGCGTTCCACCGCGAGATGTTGATCGACGCGACCGGCGCGCCGGTCACCACGTCACGGATGGAAATGCCCGCGCAGGCCCACTGGTGGAAGGCTTCGCACCAGTGCTCCGGCCCGGTCACCGTGACCGGGCCGGACACCTCGAGCGAGGTCCCCATCCCGTTCGTGCCGGTGCACTCCTCCGACCACGACGACCACGGAGCGAGGTTGTGCAGCTCGGCCCGCCGCTGCGCGGAGGGATCACCCCAGGCCCCCAGGACTCGCCCGTCCCCGTCCGTGACGGTGACGACGGCGCCATCCTCTTCCACTTCCTGACCGGCCATCGCACCGAGGCCGCCGAGCGCGGTGAAGATGACGCCGTTGTCGATTCGCGGGGAGTCGTCGCCCAGCGCTCCCGGAGCGACGTCCAACCTCCGATCCACCTCGTACCGATCGCGGCAGCGGTACCAGGACGCGAGGATCTCAGGCCGGACGCCCGTTTCGATGTCTTCGCCCCCGGCAAAACTTTCCCAGGCACGAGCCACTTCTCTCGACGAAGTGGTCACCAGGGAGCCACCCGTCACCTGGTCACGTCCGCTCGGCTTGCTCGGCCCGATCGCCAGCGGCGGCACTCTCCCGGTCATCGCGACCTCCTTGTCGCCAGGCACGCCGGGGCCAGAGGGGACCACCGGGCAGTGACGGAAGTTACAAACTAACGCGATGACGCAAGCATTTCAAGACAGCTTCGCGTCGTTCAGCCACTTAGCTGTAGACATAACACGACCAGCTCGGCGCCGCCGGATCAACGGCGCAACGCGGCGGAACAACCGCCAAATCGGGCAGCTCCTACAACGGCAAAACACCTTGTGGTACAACATCAATTGGTCGAGCCGGTCGGGCCGACTCCGTTCGTTTTCCCTGGTCAGCGCCGAAAAACCCGCCGCCGGCCGCTTCGTCGAGGGCGTTTGTGGAAAGCCACAACAAAAGACGCCGTTCACCAACACGCAGTCGACCGCAAATGATCTTGTTCCAAATACGGAACGACGATCATCGAAGCCGATACCGGGTGACCGTTGATGGGCGGATGACAACCGATAATCGCCGCAGCGCGACCGTTCGTTGGTCTTCCGCCCACCGTCAGCACAGTCTGCTTGCCCTCTAATCAGCGGAGAGTTTAGCTTGCGACGGCGGCGAAGCTACGCGGTGCGGCCCGATACGTCGGGATGCACCCGAGCGGTCATCGGCACCCCGGCGCTGGGGTGCCGTCCGGGGCGGCACCAGACCAAAGGCGGTCTCAGATGACACAGGTACGCCGGCTCGACCCGACCTCTCGCAGCTGCGGTGACGCCACGGTACAGGGGGCGTGGGAGCGGTTCGTGCGCGGCGAGGACGACCTGCGTGGCGTGCGGCCCGAGATAGCGATTTCTTGGCAGCGGTGCCGGGACCAGTACCGGGTCGACCCGTACCTCACCGAAGCCCCCGTAGCCGTCGCCGAAGTCGACCACGCGCTGGAGCACGACGTCGTGATCGCCGAGCTCGGCTTCCGCGCCGCCTCGCTGGCCCGCGAGGTCAGCAGCATCGGCGGCATCGTGACCATCACCGACGCCTCCGGCCGCGTCCTGGCCCAGTGGGGCGACCAGGCGACGCGCACTGTCGCCGCCGAGGCCAACCTGGCGCCGTGGTTCTGCTGGGCGGAGGGCGCGACCGGCACGAACGGCATGGGTACCGCGCTGATGTCCTACACCCCCGTGTTGATCCGCGGCGCGGAGCACTGGTGCCAGGCTTTCCACGACTGGACCTGCGCGGGTGTGGCGGTCCGCGACGTCGTGACCAGGGAACCGGTCGCGGTCCTCAACATCTCGTGCTGGCGCAGCGAGCCCCCCGCGGCGACGGGCGCCTGGCTCGGCAACGCCGCCACGATGACGCAGCGCATCCTGCGCCAGCGCGCCCAGGACGACGGTGCCGAACTGATGGCCGCCTTCAACCACGCCAGGTCACGCTCGATCGCTGCGCTCGCTGCCGTGGATCCCGCGGGCCGGGTGGTGCTCGCCGACGACACCGCGGGCGTGCTCCTCGGTATCCCGGGCTCCACGCCGGCGCCCGATCCTTCGGTGCGGTGGAAGCCGGAGCTACCGGAGTTCATCCGGGCCACCCGGTACGCCGCCAAGCAGGCCGCCCGCAACCGTGACTGGACCGGTTCGACGCAGATCTTCACCCGCCTCTCCAGCGAACCGACCTCGATCAGCATCCGGCCGGTATTCCTGTCCGGGCACCTGGTCGGCACCCTGGTCTCGTTCGGAGTGTCCGAAGGCGATCCGCTACCCCGGGCCGGAGGCGACAGTCCCCTTCGCGCGCAGCCGCACCGAATGGTCGCGACGCGCGAGAACCGCATGGTCCTGCTGCGGCTCCCCGAGGTCTCATTCGCACAATCGGACGGCAGCGACGTGTGGCTGTCCACCGACCAGGGACGATTGCGATCCGCCTCGCCGGGCCTCGACAAGCTCGAGACCGAGCTGGGCGATTCCGGTTTCCTGCGCGTGCACCGCCAGTACGTGGTGAACCTCAGTCGCATCAGGGAAGTCGAGCGCCGGTACAAGGGCGAGTTGTTCCTCGTCATGGACGACCAGGCGAAAACGATGGTGCCGGTTTCCCGGCGGAACACCCCCGCGGTGCGCCGTGCGCTGGAGATCTGATGAACCCCTTCGTGGGATTGACGAGGTTTCCCTTGCCGCAGAACACCGTTGGCGCAGTGCACGAACGGTACCTCTCGTCGGGAGAACGGCGGGGTCTGGCCGATCTGTGGTGACGCATATCGGAACCTCTTGCGCGGAGGTAGAGTTCAAACTCGTTACAGGCTCGGAAATCAGAGCTCGGGTCGAAGCGGAATTCGAGACCGGCCAACGCCTGTAACCGCCGCGCAGAGCCAATTGTGGTGTGGCACTTGAGAAATTACGCGATCTCGCCGCCGACGAGCCGGCGCTTTCGTGTAGGTGAAGTGTATCCGCGAAATCTGTCAGAAGTTTCATTTTTGCTGACGAGGAGGTGAAGTCCGATGACGGCTACCCAGGATCGCGAAGATCTCTTGGCCGAGCTCAGCGGACAGAACAAGGCAACCATCGGTGCCGTGCTCGGTACCGGCACGATCGCCAAGGCGACCGAGCGTCCCGACGGGACGATGGAAGGGACCATCCGGATCCCGGAGGACGCGATGGCGTGGGAGCCGGGGGTGCTGATCATGCCGCACGCCGGCATCCTCGAGCTGACGATCATCAACGACGACAAGAACACCCACGCCTGTCTGCTGCCCAGCAACGGCGACCGGCAGTTCATCGGTCTGCTGAACCACTCGAAGGGCAGCGCGACGCTCGAGCTGGACGGTCCCGGCTGCTACTGGTACGGCTCGCCGGCCGGCAACGACGAGGGTCGCGGCCTGCAGGGCGCCATCGTCGTGTCCGGTGAGGTTCCGCCGGAAGCCAAGCTCGACCGACCCGCCCAGCCCCGGCCGTAGAAAGGCAGGACTCGCCATGACCCTCGAATACATCGACGCCGGTAAGGCGTTCAACCACAACAAGCTCTCGAACCTGCCGCACAGCGCGCCGGACGTGACGCGCGGCGTCAACTACGAGCGCATCCTCGACGCGCGCAACGAAGCCCAGAACTGGCTCACCTACTACGGCGACTACGACGGCAAGCGGCACAGCCTGCTCGACCAGATCAACGTCGACACCGTCAAGAACCTGAAGGTCGCCTGGATCCACCAGGCGAGCGCGACGGGGATGATCGCCTCGACGTCGACCTACGCCTTCGAGGCCAGCCCGCTGATGATCGACGGCGTCATGTTCGTCACCGGCTGGGACGGCTGGCTCTGGGCGCTCGACGCCAGGACCGGCGAGCAGCTGTGGCGCTACAAGCACGCGATCCCGATCGACGTGACCCTGTGCTGTGCCAACGTCAACCGCGGCTGCGCGGTGGCGAACGGCAAGGTCTACATGGTGACCCAGAACGCCCAACTGGTGGCACTCGACGCCACCAGCGGCCAGAAGGTCTGGCAGAAGACCATCGGCGACGTGCGCGCGGGAGAGAGCGCTTCCATCGCTCCGCTGGTCATCAAGGACACGCTCATCACGGGTTCCGCCGGCGGCGAGTACGGCGTCCGCGGTCACATCGACTGCTGGGACCTGGAGACCGGCGAGCGGCGCTGGCGCACCTACACCGTGCCGAAGCCGGGTGAGCCCGGCTCGGAGACCTGGCCCGACGACGGCGAGGCCTGGCAGCGCGGCGGTGCGAACCACTGGGTCACCGGAACGTTCGACCCGGACCTGAACCTGTACTACGCGGGCACCGGTAACCCGGCTCCCGACTTCGACGGCGAGGTCCGTGAAGGGGACAACCTCTACACCGACAGCGTGGTCGCGCTGGACGTCGACACGGGCGAGATCAAGTGGCACTACCAGTTCACGCCGCACGACCTGTGGGACTACGACTCCACGATGGAGATGACCCTGTTCGAGCGGGACGGCAAGAAGCTGCTGGCCCACTTCGACAAGAACGGGTACATGTTCGTCCTCGACCGCACCAACGGCGAGCTGCAGCACGTCACGCCGTTCGTCGACCGGATCGACTGGGGCGTCATCACCCGTGACGGCAAGGTCACCCCGCGCAAGTACCCGGACAAGGAAGGCGAGCCCTGCCACTTCTACCCCGGCCCCGCCGGCGCCAAGGAGTGGACGCACGCCTCGTACAACCCGAACCACGACCTTTTCTACGTTCCGGTCGCCGACGTGGGCGCCACGGCCACCCGCCGTCGTCGCGAGTTCAAGGAAGGCATGCCCTACTGGGGTGCCGCCGTCGAGGTCGACGTCGACAACATGGCCGGGTCGGTCAGCGCGTTCGACTCCCACGGTGAAGAGAAGTGGCGCTACCGGCTCCCGTTCCCGATGGCCGCTTCGACCCTGAGCACCGCGGGCAACCTGGTGTTCGCCGGCACCCCGGCGGGCGAGTTCATGGCGCTGCACGCCGAGACCGGAGAGAAGCTCTGGAGTTTCCAGTGCGGTAGCGGTCACCACAGCAGCCCGTCGACCTGGTCCCTTGACGGCAAGCAGTACATCTCGGTGCCGGTCGGCTGGGGTGGCTGGCTCGAAGGCATCGTCCCCGGCATGTCCGGCCAGGGTCACGGTGCCGCGCTGATCACGTTCTCCCTGTGATCGGAAAGCGCCACTGAGGCGAGACCCGGGGTGACTTCCCGACGGTCCCCCTTCCACCCGTCCGGTGATCGAGGCTCCTCGATCACCGGACGGGTGCCTTTGCGTTGCCGGGAAAGCGACGCACCTCGGTCATGGGAAGACAGCGACGGAAACGAAAGGTGATCCGATGAGCCAGTCGACGACGCCCCGCCAGGACGAGGAAATCGAGCGTCTGCCGTGCTTCAACTGCGGGGATTCCTACGAGTCCGGCGATCTCGCGCGGCACACCGAGCCGGTGCGCTGCGGGCCCTGCATCTCGTGCGTCGACCGGCCCGCGTGCTTCACCTGCCGGCTCATGTACTGCGTGTGCGACGTGCACAAGTACCGGGGCTGAGGAGCCCCGGTCGGGGTCAGCGCAGGTCGAACCGGTCGAGCTCCATGACCTTCACCCACGCGGACACGAAGTCCCGCACGAACTTCGCGCCGGCGTCCTCGCTCGCGTAGACCTCCGAGAGCGCCCGCAGCTCGGAGTTCGATCCGAAGATGAGGTCGACCCGGCTCGCGATCCACTTCACCTCGCCGGTGCCGCGGTCGCGGCCCTCGTAGACCACCGTCCAGACGTCCGCGTTCCGCCTCGGCGCCCACTCCGTCCCCAGGTCCAGCAGGTTGACGAAGAAGTCGTTCGTCAACGTCCCGGGCGCCGAGGTCAACGCACCCAGCGGGGACCGCCGGTGGTTGGCTCCGAGCACGCGCAACCCGCCGACCAGCACGGTCAGCTCGGGCGCGGTCAAGGTCAGCAGGTTCGCCCGGTCCACCAGCAGGTGCTCCGGCGACATCCAGAAGCCGTCGCCGAGGTAGTTCCGGAAGCCGTCGGCAAGGGGCCGCAACGCGTCGAACCACTCGACGTCGGTCCAGTCCTGGGTCGCGTCGGTGCGCCCGGGGCGGAACGGGACGTCGACGACGTGACCGCCGGCCGCGGCGGCGTGCTCCACCGCCGCACACCCGCCGAGCACGATCAAGTCGGCCATCGAGATCCGCGTGCCCGACGGCTGCGAGGCGTTGAACCGCTCCCGGATCGCCTCCAGCACGGGCAGGACGACATCCAGCTGCTCGGGCTCGTTGACCGCCCAGCCGCACTGCGGCTCGAGCCGCAGCCGCGCCCCGTTCGCGCCACCCCGCTTGTCGCTGTCGCGGTACGTCGACGCCGAGGCCCACGCCGTTGAGACGAGCTGCGCGACCGTCAGGCCCGATTCGAGAAGCTCGCGCTTGAGGGTGGCGACGTCGTCGGCGTCCACGAGCTGGTGGTCCGGCTCCGGCACCGGGTCCTGCCAGATCAGCCGTTCGGCCGGGACGAGCGACCCGAGATAACGCTGGATCGGGCCCATGTCGACGTGCGTCAGCTTGAACCAGGCCCGCGCGAACGCGTCCTCGAACTCGTCCGGGTGCTCCAGGAAACGCCGGGAGATCCGCTCGTAGACCGAGTCCTCCTGCAAGGACAGGTCCGTGGTGAGCATGACCGGGTGGTGCTTCTCGTCCGGGTCGTAAGGGTCCGGCACGGTGCCCTCACCCTGGCCGTCGGCCGGGATCCACTGCCACAGCCCGGCCGGGCTGAGCTCGACGTCCCACTTGTACTCGAACAGCGTCTCGAAGAAGGTGTGGTCCCACGCCACCGGCGTGCGCGTCCACATGCCCTCCAGCCCGCTGCTCGTGGTGTCGGGGCCCTTGCCGGTGCCGTGTTCGTTCGCCCAGCCCAGGCCTTGTGCGGTGAGCGGCGCGGCTTCGGGGTCGGGGCCGAGGTGCACGGCCGGGTCCAGCAGTCCGTGGGTCTTCCCGAAGGTGTGGCCGCCGGCGATCAGCGCGACCGTCTCCTCGTCGTTCAGGCCCATCCGCCGGAATGTCTGCCGGATGTCGCGGGCCGCGAGCACCGGGTCGGGGTTGGTGGCGGGGCCCTGCGGGTCGACGTAGATCAGGCCCATGTCGCTGGCCGCCAGCGGCTCGTCGAGGTCACGGCGGCCGCTGTGCCGGTCGTCCGCCAGCCACTTGCGTTCCGGCCCCCAGTACGTCTCGTCGGCCTCCCACACCTCGGCCCGGCCACCACCGAAGCCGAAGGTCTTGAAGCCCATCGACTCCAGTGCCCGGTTGCCGGCGAAGACCATCAGGTCCGCCCAGGAGATCCCGCGCCCGTACTTCTTCTTCACCGGCCACAACAACCGGCGCGCCTTGTCCAGGTTTCGGTTGTCGGGCCAGCTGTCCAAGGGGGCGAAGCGTTGCATCCCGGCGCTCGCACCGCCTCGGCCGTCGCTGACGCGGTAGGTACCCGCGGCGTGCCAGGCCATGCGCAGCACGAGGGGACCGTAGTGTCCGAAGTCGGCGGGCCACCAGTCCTGCGAGGTCGTCAGCACCTCGTCGACGTCACGCGCCAGCTCGTCGAGATCCACCGTCGCGAACTGCTCGGCGTAGTCGAAATCCGCGCCCAACGGGCTGTCGGCGGGTTGGTTGCGGTGCAAGATCCTCAAGTCGATGCGGTGCGGCCACCAGTCGTTGGGGTTACCGCTCGCCGTGGGGTGGTTGCGCCGCCGAGCCGGCCTCGACTCTTCCAGGACCCGGTCGTAGGTGCGGTAGACGTGGGTGTCGGGATTCTCCGGCATGGCTGTCCTCCCCCGGCCGCGTCGATCAGTCGAAGACCAGCGGCAGCAGGATCGCCGCGCCGAGCAGCGAGATACCGCAGAGCAAGTCGGCACGAACGCGGATGACCTTGGCCGCCATCTTCCCGACGAACAGTCCGACGAACGACATGATCATCGTCATGACACCGAAGGCCACCATGGGGACGATGAGGGAGAACCCGGCGATCCCCAGACCGGCGCCCGCGACGAAATTGTCGATGCTCAGCGAAAGCGGCATGCCGAAGAGCGTCACCCACGGGTGGTCCAGGTCTTCCTCCGCCGGCTCCGGGTTCCGGATCGCACCGACGATGAAGTAGATGCCGTACAACCCGAGCGCGGCCGCCCCGACGTAGTCCGCCCAGTCTCCGAGGAAGTCACCCAGGAAGTGCCCGATCAACCCGCCCAGCAGCGGACTCACGGCATCCCACACTCCGAAGACGACGGCGACCTGCACGGCGCGACGCCAACCGAAAGGAATGGTTCCGATAGCGATCGACGATCGGAAATTGTCGAGACTGAGCCCGAAGGCAAGCGCTATCAGCGGAAGAAATTCAAGAGACACCTGAACCACCTCAACAGATCAACCAGGGTTCACCGGGGAGGGAGACTGTGGATATCAGCCTGTTCTCGACAGGGGTTTTTGCTAATTTCCGCGGGTGCCGCAAGGCCCCGGCGCGATGGATTCACTCGCTCCGGGGCCTTGCGTCAACACAGAGGTAGCCTGGCCGCGGATTTCAGCCCTCTGCCGCGGCTACGATAAATCAAGCGACACGGGCCGTGGAGCCCGGCTGTCAGGCCCGGTAGAAGTAGCCGGTGGCCTCAGCGCACACCTCGACGACCGTGTACTCCGGAGTTTCCCACTGCATGTTTTCCTCCTCAGCTGTTGGCTGCGCCCGGCGACTGAGCCAAAACCGGACATCCGTGATCCGCGCAATTTCGCGAACAACGTCGCGAAATTTCGCGGTCATGAAACAGCATCTTGGATTTAACGTAGGTGTCGCAACCGACCTTGAACCAGTGGTCGGGAACCGGTGTCGAACGGCGTCCTGAGGCCGACGAGTGGAGGAGGCACGCTCACCGACGGCACGCGGCACGACATCCGGCTGCCCCACCAAACACCCATACGACCTGCGAGAACGTGGTCCTGAGCAGCTGGACCGGCACCGGTGCCGCGGCGGCGGGCAGCACCTGGCCCCGCCGGCGGACCCCGCTGTGTCGAAGCCCATTTTCGGACATACTCCAGAACTAGAGTACGACTCAGCGGGCGAGGACGTCAATCGTCCCCATCAACGATCCCAATGCCTTCCCAGCAAATAACGAAGCACCGATTAACAAATCCGGAATTAGACTGCTCAGGTGCGAATCTACCTTGGCTCCGATCACGCCGGACTCGAACTCAAGAACCACTTCGTCAAAAGGCTCACCGAGCTCGGCCACGAGGTGATCGACGTCGGCCCCGCGACCTATGACGCGAATGACGACTACCCACCGTTCTGCATCGAGGCGGCGCAGCGCGTGGTCGCCGACGAAGGCAGTCTCGGTCTCGTCATCGGCGGTTCCGGAAACGGTGAACAGATCGCCGCGAACAAGGTGCCCGGCGCCCGTGCCGCGCTGACCTGGAACGAGGACACGGCGAAGCTGGCCCGGCGGCACAACAACGCACAGCTGGCCGGCATCGGCGCCCGGATGCACACCGTCGAGGAGGCCGAGCGCATCGCGGACGCGTTCCTCGGCACCGAGTTCGAGGGCGGCCGCCACCAGCGCCGGATCGACTTGCTGGCCGACTACGAGCGCACCGGTGAACCGCCCGCGCTGCCCGGACAGTGACGTGCGGGGCCGCGCCGGGGAGAACCGGCGCGGCCCCTCACGAACGCTTTCACAACAACCAGGTCACCGGGCTTGATCCAGCCGGCGGAGTCCGAGCTGTCGTTCGATCTCGTCCCACCGGCCGTCGTCGTCGGAGACCGCACGACCGGCGTCACGAGCGGCCCACGCCGTGATGACGACGGACCGCAGCGCTTGGCCGTCGTCACCGCCGTACGGCATGCGGGGGACGGCGTCCGGCCCGAGGTCGACGAGGTGCTCGGGCGGAGTGGCGGACAACCGCAGTGCGGGCGCGAGCAGCCCGCTCAGATCGTTGGCGACATACGTCGGACGCGCGGCTCGCTCGGCGAAGGCCAGGTCCCGTAGCCGCGACGCCCCGGTCAGGACGAAGAGCGAGTCGAGGCCCGCCGAGTTGGCGCCCTCGATGTCGGTCTCCAGCCGGTCCCCGCACACCAGGGTGTCCGGCCGTTCGGTCCCGAGCCGGGAACGCGACAGGTCGAACAGGGCGGCCTGCGGCTTGCCGACGACGTGGGGTGCGGCGTCGACCGCCGTCTGCACCAAGGCGACCAGCGCGCCGTTGCCGGGTGCTTCTCCGTACGGCGTGGGCAGCGTGAGGTCGACGTTCGTGGCCACCCAGGTGGCTCCGGACCCGACGAGGTAGCCCACCGCCGCGAGCTCGGTCCAGGTGACGTCGGATCCCAGCCCCTGAACCACGGCTTCGACCGGCCTGCCGCTCAGATCCGCGACGCGGACCGGCGTCAAGCCGGCTTCGGTGAGTGCCTGGGCGACGCCCGGGCCCCCCACCGCACACACCAGCGCACCCGGCACCAGCCTCTCGGCCAGGTACGCCGCGGCCGCCTGCGAACTGTTGACGACCGACCAGCGCCGCGGTGCGATCCCCAGCCCGCGCAGGTGGTTGCCCACGTCTTCGGGAGGGCGCGACGCGTTGTTGGTCGCGAACACGACCGGGACACCGTCCGCCGTCACCCGGTTCAAGGTCTCCACCGCACGGGGGACCGCGTCCGCACCGCGGTAGACCACGCCGTCGAGATCGCAGATCAGTCCGCGGTAGCGCGTGATGAGGGGCTCGGCCCGGACGGACGTCGTGGTGTCCCCGGTCATGCGGATCGGTGTTGGGTTTTGACGATCCGCGCCGTTTCCGGCTGCGAACACAGCACAATGGACTGTGTCGTGGTCCGGCCGGCGTGCTGCTGCACCCCGCGCAGTACCTCGCTGCCGGTCACCCCGGTGGCGCAGAACAGAATGCGCTCGCCGCGGACCAGGTCCTCGGTGTGGAGAACATCGTGGCGGGTGCCGGCGTCGTCCGACCGCAACCGCGCCTGCACCGACCCGCCGAGGCAGGACAGGGCAGCCGCGGCGATGACCCCCTCCGCCGCGCCTCCGGTGCCCAGCAAGACGTCCACCGGGCTCTCGGGACGGGCCGCGGCGATCGCACCCGCGATCTCGCCGCCCTCGATCAGGTGCACGCGCGCACCCGCGTCGCGGATTTCGTGCACGAGCTCCCGGTGCCAGGGCCGGTTGAGCACGGCGACGACGACGTCCGAAACCCGGCCGCCCTTGGCCGAGGCGACCGCTCGCAGGTTCTCGGCCACCGGGCGGTCGAGCTCGACGACGCCGGCGCACTCGGGCCCGACGACCAGCTTCTCCATCGCGACATCCGGCGGCGGATCGAAAAGCGCACCACGCTCGGCCACCGCGACCGCCGCGAGCGCGTTCGGCACGTCTCTGGCGACGGAAAGCGCGCCGTCACCCGCGTTGATCGCGACGTCGCAGGCCGGCCCGGCTCCGGTGCCGACCTCTTCGCCCTTGATCAGTCGCTTCCCGTCCTCGCCGAGCACCACGAAGCCACGCATCGGCACCGACCCGATCACGTTGTGCATCGCCTCGACGGCGGCGGCCTTGCCGCTGATCTCGTCACCGTGCCCGACCCAACGGCCGGCCGCGAGCGCGGCGGCTTCGGTGACCTGCACGAGTTCGAGCGCAAGGGCGTGATCGAGTCCGTCGACGCCAGTGGCCCATTCCTTGGTTTTCATGAACCTCAAATCCCCTCGGACTGGTCGGTGAAGGGTGTGCTGTCGTGAACACCGAACCGAGGGCGACCGGACCGGCAGACCACCTCGCCGTTCCGGTCGCCCCCTTCAAGGAGGCGCCGGCCGCCGGCACCGCGGACGGCCCCCCGGCTCGAACGCTCAGCGGGCGGCGGCGTTCGCGACGGCTCGGTCGGAGAGCACCTGCTGGGCCGCGGCCCGCTTGCTCTCGTCGCCCCGCCACGCCTCCAGAGCCGGCCCGACCAGCGCCCGGCCGAACGAGTACGTGAGCTCCCAGGGCAGCGGATCGAGCTTCTGCATCGCTCCGAGGTGCTGGGTCGCCACCTCCGGACTTTGCCCACCGGAAAGGAAGGCGATGCCCGGCACGGACGCCGGCACCGTCGCGCGCAGAGTGTCCACTGTGGCCTTGGCGACGTCGGCGACCGAGGGCCGGTCCGAGCTGCCCGCTCCGGCGACGACCATGTTGGGCTTGAGGACGATGCCGTCGAGTTGCACCCGCATCAGGTCGAGCTCCTCGAACAACACTTCCAGCACCGAGGTCGTCACCTGCCGGCACTGGGCCAGCAAGTGGGAACCGTCCATCAGCACCTCGGGTTCCACGATGGGCACCAGGCCGCCTTCCTGGCAGAGGCCCGCGTACCGCGCCAACGCGTGCACGTTCGCGTGCACCGCGCGCTCCGACGGCACGTTGTCGCCGATCGTGATCACCGCGCGCCACTTGGCGAACGTCGCTCCACCTCGCACGTAGCTCGCGACTCGTTCACGCAGCCCGTCGAGCCCTTCGGTGATCTTCTCGTCCGAAGCTCCCGCCAACGGCTTCGCCCCGGTGTCGACCTTGATCCCGGCCAGAATCCCGAGATCGTCGAGGAACTCCGGGAACGTACGTCCGTTGGTCAGTTTCTGGTGGAACGTCTCGTCCGCGAGAATGACGCCGCTGATCGATTCGGCGAGCCGGGGTGTCGTGACGATCAGCTCGCGGTAGACCCGGCGGCTTTCCTCGGTCGGCTCGACCCCCACCTTCTCCAGGCGAGAAGACATCGTCCCGATGCTCTCATCGGCAGCGAGAATACCGCGCCTGTTGGAGACGAGCGTGCGCGCGATTTTATTCAGTGCTGACATCTACCTTGCTCCTCCTGAGTCTCGACCGACGTTGACCGTCGTATTACGTTTTTGTGGTGGTTTTCGCGACCGCGAGCCGACTGCCTTTGACTTTCTGCCCAGGCACGAAAACCGGCATCGGACTGCCTTTCGACGCTGCGATCTCCACCAGTTCCCGCGCGTACCCCGGGAGATCCCGGCGCTCACTCCACGCCGCGTAGATGGGTTTCGCCGGCATTTCCTGGTCGACTGCCACCAGGTGCAGCCGGCCTTCCGCGAGTTCGGACCGCACGGTCGAAATGTTCAGCACGGTCACCCGCTGGCTCGTCGCGACCGCTTGCTTGATCGCGGCGCTGGAGGGAAATTCGACGTAACTGCGCGGGGTGCGGGCAGTTCCCAGCAGTTCATCCGTGAACTCCCGGAGTCCTGAGCCCCGCTCGCGCAGGACGAGTGGCGCGGATGCCAGCTCCCGCACCGTCAGAGGACGGGTCCTCCTGGCCCACGGGTGCTTCGCGCCGACCACCACGGCCAGCATGTCGTCGCAGATGTAGCGGGTGACCATGTCGTCGCCGAACTGCTTCTGCACGTGGCTTCCGGCCTGGCACCAGCCATCGATGAACGCGAGATCGACGTGGCCTGCCCGGATCAGCCGGCGGAGCTCGTCGATGCTGCCGGTCTGCACCTCCACCCGGGCCTCACCGAACGAGAACCCGGACCGGTTCAGCCATTCAGGGATCAAATGCTCGGAAACGGCAGGGCTGCCCGCGACCCGCAGCCGTTTCGCATCGGCGGACGGAGCCCCGGATCCGAACTCCAGCAACTCCCGCGCGGCACTCATCACATTGCGGGCGTACTTCGCCAGCATTTCCCCGTCCTCGGTGAGCTTCGAACCGGTAGGAGAACGCTCCAGCAGTCGAAGACCCAGACGGCGTTCCATCGCGCTGATCCGGATACTGGCGGCCGGCTGCGAAAGACTGTGCGCTTGGGCGGCTTTTCCCACGCTGCCATAACTTTCCACTGACAGCAGTAAATCGAGGTCGGCGAGCTGAGGCATCTTTGACGGAAGAACCACGTTTCCACCTCTCGCTCCGCAGAAAAGCAGTTGTCGGCTACACCGGCGGCTCCCGGTGTGCAACGAGCGTGCCCGGCCCGGATTGCGTGGTCAATCTGTTGAGCACGAACGCGCACTGTGCGGACATGAACGGTGTGCACCGCGCCACATACGGGCGTTCGGGGTAATCGGGCGGCGGCGAAGAGGCCGTGAACTGCACCCGTTCGGCAATCTCAACACGGCGAACGGCCGGTAGTCAAGGGACTCATGGTCCCCTTCGTGGCAGCCCCGACACCGTTCGTCCTGGATTCACGGCCATTCGTTCGACCTGGCTTGCCGCAATTTCCACGCGGCGCCCATAGTTCGGCAGCGAAGTTCCGGGTTTCGGGACCCAGTTGCTTTTCCCGGACTGTAACAGTTCCATTCCCTTTCTCGCCGTCGCGGCGGTCGGCCGGCACCCGCGGGCGGGACTCCTGCTGGCGCAAGGTTCCGGCCTGCACAGAGCACCGGGGCCTTGCGCCATCCACCTCAGTTCCGCCTCAGCGCGCCGCGTCGCACGCCCGCGCGGCCCGCATGAGGGCCAGTTCGGTCCGCTCCTCGCGGACGACCTTGCGCACGTTTTCGGGGAGCAATCCGCTCTCCAGCAAGCGATCCGTGCGAGCCAGCACGGCGTGCTCGTCGGTCGTGAACCGCGGGTACAGCCCCCGCGCGAACGCCAGCGCGAACTCAGCCTCGCCTGCGCCGCTCCCCAACGCGCTCAGGTAGCGGTCCGCGTACGGGGTGAGCAGCGCCTCCTGCCCCGGTTGCCGCAGCCCCGACATGACGGCTTTCCGTTCCGCGAGCGAGAAACCCTCGCCGACCACCCGCGTCCAGGCTTCTTCTTTGGCGGCCCGCGTGGGACGCGCGGCTTCTGCCGTCAAGGCGTTGCGACGGCCGCCGTCCCCCGGATCGGCTTCCCGTGCGACGCGCAGCAGTCCGTCGACGTCGCCTCCGGTCGAGGCCAAGCGGACCACTGCCCGCCACCGCAGATCCCGATCCACTTCCAGGTCCGGCCACGGCGACCGGCCGCGTACGAGGTCGCTCAGCAAACCGTGGTCGTGGCCGACACCGACGAGAGCTCGGGCGAGAACCAGCCGGCGGTCACTGCCGAGCGCGGCGGCGGCCAGCTGCGCGCTCACCCGGCGCGCTACGGCTTCGAGCAGCCGGTCCCGGTCGAGCGGGTCCCCGTAGAGCTCGACCGCTCGCACCGCGCGCTCCAGCAACGCTTCCAGCACACCGACATCGCTCTCCCGGACGCCGTGGGTGAGCACGGCCGCCGCGTAGCTGCGTGCCGGCAGGCGTGCGTCGAGCACGTCGTCCCACAACGCTCCCCAGACGACCGCCCGCGCCCGTTGATCATCCATTGTGGACAGGCTCCGCCGGGCCGTCCGCCGGGACCGCGGGTCCAGCCTGACCTTGACGTGGCGCACCGCGTCGTCGTTGGGCACGAGCAGGTCGGCGCCGGCGACGGCACGGTCACCGTCGCCGGGGCCGAGCGACACGTGCGCGTGGTGCCGCAGCACCAGTTCACCGTCGCGTTCGTCGAACGCAGCGACCCGCAACGTCAAGTGCCGCGGCTGAGCCTCCGGATCGGGAAGCTGGACCAGGCGGCCGCGAGCCACCTCGACCGTGTTGACCCCGCGGCGCAGCAGCCACTCGTCGACCCACCGGTCCACGTCCTCGTTCGACAGCTTCCGAAGCGCGGCCACGAAATCCTCGAGGTCGGCGTTGCCCCACGCGTGCGTCCGCAAGAAGGTCCGCACGCCGGCGACGAAAGTTTCCCAGCCCACGCGCGAAGCGAGGTCGTGGAGCACCGCCGCGCCCCTCAGGTAGACGATCGGCCCGAGATTCGACCGCGCGGAGGCGGTGTCGGCGGTTTCCACCCGGATCGCGTGGGCCGTGGGCAGCCGGTCGGCGTGCCGGGCGGCCGGCAGGGCGTGGTGGGCGAACGCGGTCCAGCCTTCCCCGTACGGCGTCGCTTCGGCCTGCGCGACGACGGCCATCATCGTCGCGAAGGCCTCGTTCAGCCACAGGTCGTCCCACCAGCGCATCGTCACGTAGTCGCCGAACCACATGTGCGCCATCTCGTGCAGCAGGACCTCGGCGCGTTTTCGCCGCGCTTCCGCGGTGACCCGGTGCTGGAATACGAACCGCTCGTTGAGCGTCACGCAGCCCGGGTGTTCCATCCCGCCGAACGCGTACTCAGGCGCGAAAACGTGGTCGTACTTGGTGAACGGGTACGGCAGGTCGAACAACCGGCCGTAGAAGTCGAGCCCGCGCCCGATCAGGTCGAAGATTTCGGGCGCGTCGCGAGTGAGCTCCTCGAAGAGCGAGCCACGCGCGTACAACGCCAGCGGCACGGCTCGGTGGCTGGACCGCAGCCGCCGAAACGGGCCGGCGGCGAAAGCCACCAGATACGGCGGCAGCGGTGGCGTACGGCCGAAGCGCCACGTCGACCGCTCCCCGGCCGGCATCGGTGGTTCCTCGGGGTCGGTGTTGGCGACCACGACCCAGCCGGCGTCGGTGGTGACAGTCAGGTCGACCGTCGCCTTCAGGTCGGGCTGGTCGAAGCACGCGTACACCTGGTGCGCCGCGAAAGGTTCGAACTTCGTGTGCACGTAGACCCGGCCGTCGAGCGGGTCCTCGAACCGGTGCAGCCCCTCACCGGTTCGCGAATACGCCGCGAAGCCGGCCACGCGAACGGTGTTCCCGCCGGGGCGCACGGGCAGCCGGACGCGCGTCCCTTCGTGCGCGTCCGGCCTCAGCTCACGGCCGTTGCACTCGACCGACTCGACCTGCCCCGCGAAGTCGAGGAAGACGAACGCATCCCCGGACCGAGCCTGGAAGCGGACCACCGTGCTCGTCGCGAACTTCCGCGCACCGACGGTCAAGTCGAGCTCAACCGTGTAATGGACGTCGAAGATCTCGGCCGAACGCGCTGCCGCCTCGTCCTGCGTCAGCTTGTCACCGGAGGCGACCCGGCCGTCGAGCGGCATCCGTCAGGGCCGGTGCGCCGACACCGTCGGGCGGCGGTAAACCAGCTTTTCGCGGAGCTTTTCACCGTCGGTCGGGACATCCTCCTGGTTGGCGCGAACGAGAGCGTCCTGCACCAAGTGGTGGTCGGGCGAGTGCATGCACACGGGATCGGTGCGCGCCGCGTCACCGGTCAAGGCGAACGCCTGGCACCGGCAACCGCCGAAATCGAGCTCCTTGCGCGGGCAGCTCTGGCACGGATCGGGCATCCACTCCGTTCCGCGATAGGCCTGGAACGCCTCGGACTTCTCCCAGATCCACGCGAGGTCGTGGTCGCGAACCGACGCGAAGGTCATCGTCGTGATCTCCGCGGCCACCGGGCACGGGTACACGGTGCCGTCCGGAGCGACGGTCAGTGCGTTCTGCGCCCAGCCACCCATGCACGGCTTCGGGTACGGCTCGTAGTAGTCCGGGAGGATCCAGAGGAGTTCCATGCTCTCCCCCAGCTCGGCCTTCCGGCGTTCGTAAACGCCGACCGCGTCGTCGAGCTGGGCCTTGGTCGGCATCAGCAGATCGCGGTTGCGCAGGGCCCAGCCGTAGTACTGGGAGTTCGCGAGCTCCAGCCGCTCGGCGCCCCACGACACGCAGACATCGATGATCGCGTCCAGCCGCGGCAGGTTCATCCGGTGCAGGACCACGTTCATGTTCAACGGCAGGCCGGCGTCGCGGATGATGCGTGCGGCGGCCTCCTTCTTGTCGAACCGCTTGCTCGCGGCGACCAGGTTCGTCGACTCGGCGGCGTCGCCCTGGATGCTGAGCTGCGCGCTGTTGAGGCCGGCCTCGACAAGTGATTTCGCCCGGCTCTCCGTGAGCCCGAGGCCGCTGGTGATCAGGTTCGTGTACAGGCCGAGGCGACGGCATTCGGCGACCAGCGTCTCCAGATCGCCGCGAACGAGGGGTTCACCGCCCGAGAAGTGCACCTGCACGACCCCGAGCCCAACCGCCTCGTTGATCACCCGCAACCAGTCTTCGGTGGTGAGCTCGTCCTGCCGATCGAGCAGCTCCAACGGGTTCGAGCAGTAGACGCAGTGCAACGGGCACTGGTGCGTGACTTCGGCCAGCAGGCCGTACGGCTGCGGCGTGCCGTTCATGAGACCACCACCCAACCCCGTCCGCGGGCATCCTGGAGGAACGTCATCACGTCGTTCGCGAGATCGGCGGCCGCGAAGTCCTGCTCGAGCTGGTCGACCAGCTGCCGCACGGTCCGGCTGCCGTCGCACAGCCCCAAGATCGCCGCCCCGGACTTGTTCAGCAGCACGACCCGTTCCGGCAACAGGAGCAGCTCCACGTCACGGACGTTGTCGTGCTTGAGCATCGCCTTCGTCGCCAGCTTCGGGATGGCCGTCAAGTCGGATTCGTCCATCACGAACTCTTGCTGTACGCGAGTTCCACGGCATCCAGCAGGCTCCACAGGACGTCACACTTGAACTCCAGCGCTCGTGCGCACGCGTCCTGCTGTTCCTTCGACTTCGCGTGGTTGAGCACCAGTTCGAGCAGGTGCGCGATGTCCTTGGGCTGCTGGGTGAGCCGCGCCCGGAAGTACTCCAGGCCTTCCGAAGCGATCCACGGGTAATGGTGCTGCACGTCGGTGATCCGCCGGCTGAGCAGATCCGGCGCGAACAGTTCGGTCAGCGCCGACGCCACGGCCTCCAGCCACGGCTTCTGGCGGCAGAAGTCCACATAGGCGTCGACGGCGAACCGCACGCCGGGAAGCACCGTGTCGGTGTCGAACAACGCTTCGCGGCTCAGGCCGACAGCCGCGCCGAGGCGAATCCACTTCTCGAGACCGCCCTCTGCGCCCGTTCGCCCGTCATGGTCGATGATGCGCTGGATCCACTGGCGCCGATCCTCCCGGCCGGGGAGCTTGGTCAGGATGAACGCGTCCTTCTTGGGCAGGTTCATCTGGTAGTAGAAGCGATTCCGCACCCAACCCCGGAACTCCTCCTCGGTCAGCGTGCCCGAGTGCATCCGCTCGTTGAACGGGTGCAGATGGTGGTACCGCTTTTCTCCGATGGACCGCAGGTGCGCCTCGAACTCCTCGGCAGACCACGGGTTCATACTTCCACCTCCAAGCCGGCTCGGCCGATCTCGATGCCCAAGTCCGTCACCCAACGCCGTTCCGGGGACTCTTCGTCGAGAATCGGGTTCGTGTTGTTGATGTGCGTGTAGATTTTTCGCTTCGCGGGCAGCGCGGCCAGCGCGCGGGCCGAACCGTCGTCACCGCTGACGGGCATGTGGCCCATGGAGCGCCCGGTCCGGCTTCCCGCGCCCTGGCCGGCCATTTCGTCGTCCGTCCAGAACGTGCCGTCCACGAAGACGCAGTCGGCCGACGCCACCTGCTCGGAGAACTTGTCGTCCCACTTCGGCAGCGTCGGCGCGTACACCGCGATCCCGCCCGTCACCTTGTCTTCCAGGCGGTAGCCCACCTCCCACTCCGACGACGGGCCACGAAGCCGGGACTCCCCGATGTAGCGCGGCGCCTTGGAACCGGTCAGGAAAGGAGTCACGCGCAGCCGATCGTCCAGATCCAGCGGCTTGCCGACCTCGACCTGGGACCAGGTGAGGTCCGCGTAGTCGCTCAGCAGTTCGCGGATCGGGAACCACAGGGTCAGTGCCTCCAGCACGGGGTACGTCCCGTACACCGTCAGCGAAGACCCCTCACGCAGCATCAGCAGGCCGATCGTGTGGTCGAACTCCGCGTCCGTCAGCAACACACCGGCAACCGGCGTCTTCCTGATCTCCGGACCGGGGTGCAACGAGGGATCCGCCGCGATCTGGTGGTGGACGTCCGGGGTCGCGTTCAGCAGGAACCACTGCTCGCCGTCTCCGGAAACCGCGATCCCGGCGTGTGTCGTCGCGGCTTCAGGCTTGGCCCGGGCCTTGCGGCAGCCGGCACAAGCGCAATTCCACTGCGGATAACCGCCACCAGCCGCGGCTCCGAGGCAATGTATGAACACAGTACGAAAACAATCCGTCAATACCGGCGCGGGCCGGCGTCGGAGCACGCGTCGAGCAGCGCAAAATAAGGCGTTTGCCACCTCATGGCGTCCTCCCTCACATTCGACCCCGACAACGGCCGGATAAACTCAGGCACCGTTGCCCGTCAAGGGTTCGACCAGGGCGGCTTTCTGGTAACGTCGCCCTGAACTCGGCTTGTCTTTTCCCAGCTTCTTCGCCCTCGCCTGGCCTGGCAACCAATCGCGAACGACCGGCACCTAATCATGGACGAACGGCCGCCGCGCCACCACGAGCGGACCGCCGCGTCCACCGCGGTGCGGCCAGTGCCGAGCACCCCGCCAAAAATAGGCTGTGACCTGCTGTTGTTCGGTGATCGGGCAGGCGATCGCACAGCACGAAGCCGAGGCCTGAGGTCGATGACGGCCGCCTCGGGCCACGGCAGGCGTCGCGGCTCGGCCGGGTTGAC
>NZ_JBEXHL010000068.1:0-21864 GCF_040607795.1 Amycolatopsis sp. NPDC005232
CTCGTGGGGCGCTGCCTCGCGCAGGAACCGGCGATCCTGCTGCTGTGCGAACCGACCGCCGGCGTCGGAACGCCACATTGGGGTGCTTCAGGCGGGGCCTCAGGCCTTGGCGAGGTCGCGCAGCGCCGGCAGCAGTGCCCGCAAGGCGCGGCCACGATGAGAGACCGCGTCCTTTTCGGACGGTTCCAGCTCCGCCGACGAACGGGACTCGCCGTCCGGGACGAAGATGGGGTCGTAGCCGAAGCCGTTGGTGCCGCGGCGGTCGCGCAGCAGGGTGCCGCGCCATTCGCCGCGGACGATGGTTTCCTCGCCGGACGGGAGGACGAGGGCGGCGGCGCAGACGAAGGCCGCGCCGCGGCGGTCGTCGGGCGTGTCGGTGAGCTGGGCGAGCACCAGGTCGAGGTTGGCGTCGTCGTCGCCGTGGCGGCCGGACCAGCGGGCGGACAGGATGCCGGGCATGCCGTTCAGCGCGTCGACCGCCAGGCCGGAGTCGTCGGCGACGGCAGGCAAACCCGTGGCCGCGACGGCGTCACGGGCCTTCGCGACGGCGTTGCCCTCGAAGTCCGGCGCGGTTTCCGGGGCTTCGGGGAACTCGTCGACGTCGGCGAGGCCCAGCACCTCGATGCCGGAGATGCCCTCGGCCTCGAGGATGCGCCGCAGCTCGCCGAGCTTCTTCTGGTTGCGCGTGGCCAGCAGCAGCTTCGTCACTTGGCGCCCTTCTTCTTGTCCGGGCGCGGCTGCGGCAGCTCGCCCGGGTACGGCAGCGCCAGCGCCTCGTTCTGCAGCTGCGTGAGCGTCGCACAGCCGGCGAGCGCCAGGTCGAGCATGGTGTCCAAAGTGGACCGTGCGAAGGTGGCGCCCTCGCCTGTGCCCTGCACCTCGATGAGCGTGCCGGCGTCGGTGGCGACCACGTTCATGTCGACCTCCGCGCGCGAGTCCTCCTCGTACGGCAGGTCCAAGCGCACGCGCCCGTCGACCACGCCGACACTCACCGCGGCGACCGAGGACGACAGCGGCTGCGGGTCGTTGAGCCGGTTGGCCGCGCCGAGCCACGTGATGGCGTCGCGCAGCGCGACGTAGCCGCCGGTGACCGCGGCGGTGCGGGTGCCGCCGTCGGCCTGGATCACGTCGCAGTCGATCACGATCGTGTTCTCGCCCAGCGCCGCGAGGTCGATGCACGCGCGCAGCGACCGGCCGATCAGCCGGGAGATCTCGTGGGTGCGGCCGCCGATGCGGCCCTTCACGGCTTCGCGGTCGCCGCGGGTGTTGGTGGCCGACGGGAGCATCGCGTACTCCGCCGTGACCCAGCCGAGCCCGGAGCCCGCCCGCCAGCGCGGCACGCCCTCGGTGACGCTGGCCGCGCACAGCACGCGCGTGTTGCCGAACTCGATGAGCACCGAACCGGCAGGCCACTTCTGGAACCCGCGGGTGATCTTGATGTCTCGGAGCTGGTCGTCGTTCCTGCCATCTTTCCTCGTCACGGGGTGCACTCTAGGACGTGCCCCCGACAAGCCGCCGCTCAGATCTCGTAGACGGCGCCCTGCGTCACGAGCTCGCTGTCCGGGAACACCGCGTTGGCCTCCGCGAGCACCGCGCGGCTGTCGGTCCACGGCGCGATGTGCGTGAGCAGCAGCCGCCCGACGCCGGCGTCCTTCGCCAGCTCACCGGCCTGTTTTCCGGACAGGTGCACGCCGTCGGGCCGGTCGGCGGCGTCCGTCCAGGAAGCCTCGGACAGCAGCACGTCGACACCGTCGGCCAGCTCGCCCAGCGCGGCACACGGGCCGGTGTCGCCGGTGTAGGCGAGGATGGCGCCGCCGTAGGAGATCCGCAGGCCGAACGCCGGAGTCGGGTGCTGCACCACCGCGGCCGTCACGTCGAACGGTCCGATCCGCACGGTTTCCTCACGCAGCGTGTGGAAGGCGTAGACGTCGGACAGGTCCACGGCGGCGCGCTCGTCGGCGTCGGCGGCGTACGCGTGGGCCAGCCGCGCCGGCGCGTCCGCCGGGGCGTAGAGCGGCAGCTGCCGCGGCCGGGCCGGGTACGGCGGCGCCGGGTGGTAGCGGCGCAGCACGGTGAGGGAGTTGACGTCGGCGCAGTGGTCCGAGTGCAGGTGCGACAGGACGAGCGCGTCGAGGTCGAACGGGTCGAGCACCGTCTGCAGCTGCGCGAACGCGCCGTTGCCGAGCTCGAGGCCCAGCCGGAACCCCTCCGCTTCCAGCAGGTACCCGGACGCGGCGGCGTTCGGGCCGGGGACGCTGCCCGAGCAGCCGAGGATCGTCAGTCGCACGTGGTTCAGCCTAGGCGCTGGTCGGCGCGAGGACACCCGGCGCGAACCCCATGAACCGCGCCGCCAGCCGCGTGAACGGCTCCGGCGATCCCGTGGCGAGGAACTCGTGCTGCGGCGGCGTGTCGCGCTCGGCCAGGAGGTCGAGTTCGGTGAGCACGCGGTAGAGGTCCTTGGCCGTCTCGTCCGCGCTGGAGACGAGCGTGACGTCCTGGCCCATCACGATCTGGAGCACGCCGGAAAGCAGCGGGTAGTGCGTGCAGCCGAGCACGAGCGTGTCGACCTCGGCTTCGAGCAGCGGCTGCAGATAACCCTGCGCGAGGCCCAGGATCTGGCGCCCGGACGTGATGCCGCGCTCCACGAAGTCGACGAACCGGTGGCACGCGACGCTCGTGAGCTGCACGTCGGGCGCCGCGGTGAAAGCGTCGTCGTACGCGCGCGAGCGAACGGTCCCCTCGGTCCCGATCACGCCCACGCGGCCACTGTGCGTGACCGACGCGGCGCGACGAGCGGCGGGCAGGACGACCTCGATGACGGGGACGTCGTAGCGCTCACGGGCGTCGCGCAGGCAGGCGGCCGAGGCTGTGTTGCACGCGATGACCAGGGCTTTCACGCCGCCTTCGACGAGGTCGTCGAGGGCTTCGAGGGCGTACTGGCGGGCCGTCGCGATGGGGAGGGGGCCGTACGGGTTGCGTGCGGTGTCGCCGACGTAGCGCAGCTGCTCCGCCGGCAGCAGCTCGAGGATCGACCGGGCGACGGTGAGACCGCCGACGCCGGAATCGAAAACCCCGATGGGCGCGTCGGCGGTCGGGGTGCTCACACCTCGAGGCTACCGGCCGCCTTCTTCTTGGGACGGTCGCCCCGCGCCGTCAGCCAGGCCGCGAGGACACCGGCGAGCGCGCCGAACAGGTGGCCCTGCCAGGAGATGCCGGGGTTGCCCGGCAGCAGGCCCCACAGCATCCCGCTCCACACGCCCAGCAGCACGACCGCCACCACGATCTGCCCGAACGCCCGGTTGAAGATGCCGCGGACCAGCAGGAACGCCAACCAACCGAACGCCAGCCCGGACGCGCCCACCGTGTAGGTGTTCGACGGCCCGACCAGCCAGACCCCCAGGCCCGACACGATCCAGATGATCGCCGTGACCACCGCCCAGCGCCCGATCCCCGCCGCCATCGCCAGGAACGACAGCACGAGCACCGGCACGGTGTTCGAGAACAGGTGCCCCCACCCGGCGTGCAGCAGCGGCGCCCACAGGATCCCGTCGAGCCCCGACAGCTGCCTCGACACGATGCCCCCGTGGTCGAGGTTCGCGGGCAGGATCACATCCAGCAGCTCCACCAGGTAGAGCACGAGCGTGAACCCCACCGCGACGATCGCCGCCGCCTTGGGGTTGGGCGGCAGGATGCGCTTCGCCACGTCGGTGGCCTTCGCCTTGTCCGCCGGCTGGTCCCCGAACGGCATGGGCTGCGGTGGGAGTGTGCTCACGTGTTCCAGGCTACGTCCGTCCGGTGCGGGTGGCCTCGGGTGAATTCCCTGATGTTCGAGTTCAGGGCCGTGCTCGCGACCGCCGCGACGGTGCCGGGGCCGGCCCGCCGAACCATCACGCATCGCGCGTGGACGGCGGCGCGGCCTCGACCCGAACCGGACTCGACCTAGGTGATCGTCCCGTTGGCCCTCGCCCGCCACAAAACCGTCCGGGCTTCGGGGTTGTTCAGGCGTTCCAGCCCGCGGATTGCCCAGCTGCGCAAGGATTCGTCGGGACTGTCGAGCTGGGCGGCGAGGACGGGCAGCGCCTCGGGCGCCTCCGCCTCGCCGATCAGCTCCAGCAGCCAGCAGCGCAGACCGAGGTCCTCGGTCTCCCGCTCGAACTCCGCGATCAGCGCCTCGACGTGCTCGGTGACCTCGGCGAGCAGCAGCTGAAAGCCGCCTTCCCGGGTCTGCGGGTTGTGGCGCCGCATCATCCACAGGGCGGTCTCGAAGGTGTCGGGCACGGCTTCGAGGCTAACGCCGAGATTCGAAGGGGCTCTCGCCCGCGCCCAGTTCGGAGAAGATCTTGATCATGTTTTCCGTGGCGGACTCCTCGGACTGCCCGGCCATCGCCTCCTCGAACTCGGCGCTGGTGACCGCGATTTCGGTGCTGCGCGGGAACATCGTCGCCTCGTACGCGGCAAGCGCGGTCTCGACGTCGTCCGGGTGGGCGGCGAGGGCCTGGGCGAGCTCCGCGGCGTCGAGCATGGCGAGGTTGGCGCCTTCGCCGTTGGGCGGCATGAGGTGGGCCGCGTCGCCGACGAGGGTGACACCCGGGACGCGGGCCCAGCGGTGCTCGAGCGGCAGGACGTAGGACGGGCGCAGTACCGGCGGGGTGTCGCCGTCGGTGATCAGCGCGGTGATTTCCGGGGCCCAGCCGGCGAATTCCTCGGCGACACGGGCAGCGGACACCGCGGGATCGGTGAAGTCGATCGCCTCGAACCAGTCCAGCGAACGCGTCAGCGACACGTACGTGTGAAGCGTGTCCCCGCTTTCGCGGTGGGCCATGATCCCCTTGTCCGACCCCATCGCGCCCAGCGAGCCGCCGCCGACGACCGCGGCGGTGGCGGGGTGGCGGGTGTCAGCCTCGTACAGATAGGTCTCGACCATTGCCGTGCCCGCATACGTCGGGACGGCGGACGAAAGCAGCGGGCGGACGCGGGACCACGCGCCGTCCGCACCGACCAGCAGGTCGGCGAGCACGACGCTGCCGTCGGCGAACGTCACCTCGTGGCGGCCATCCGCGAGCGTGCGGGCCGAGGTGACCTTGTGACCCCAGCGCACGGTGCCGGCGGGAAGCGAGTCGAGCAGCAGCTGCCGCAGCTCTCCGCGTTGCACTTCAGGGCGGCCTCCGGTGCCGTCGTCGGCCTTGTCGAGCAGCACGGTCCCGTGCTTGTCGAGGATCCGCATCTGCTGACGGCCATCGAGAATGAGGCCGGTGAACTCGTCCGTCAGGCCGCAAGCCGCGACGGCGATCTGGCCGTTGTAGTCGTGGATGTCAAGCATGCCGCCCTGCGCCCGCGCGCCCGCGGACGCCTCGGCTTCGTAGACCGTCGCGGGAATGCCGTGGACGTGCAGCACGCGGGCGAGGGTGAGGCCGCCGAGGCCGGCGCCGATGATCGTGACGGTGTTCATGATGGCTCCCTCGGGTTCGGAGCAGCCGTTCGAGCTGCCCTCGAACCGAAGGTTGCCGTGATCCACTGGCACGGCGCGCACACCGCGCTGCCACCCACCTGGCGCGCCCTGCCAGCACGCTGCCAGAAGCTCAGGCCGGAGCCGGCGGCAGCTCCCGAAGCGCCAACGCCCAGTCCACCGCGGCCTCCGCGTGCAGCCGCGTGGTCGGGAAGACCGGGACCGAGCTGTCGGACTGGTCGACCAGCAGCTCGATCTCCGTGCAGCCGTAGATCACGCCCTCGGCTCCCGCGAGAACCAGCCGCGCGATCACCTCGCGATACGCCGCCCGCGAAGCCGGCCGGACAACGCCCTGCACCAGCTCGTCGTAGATCACCCGGTGCACCAGTTCCTGGTCCACTTCGGACGGAACCAGCACCGAGAGTCCGTGCGCCGCAAGGCGTTCACGGTAGAACGGCTGACTCATCGTGAACGCGGTCCCCAGCAGGCCCACCGAGGAAATCCCGGCGGACAGCACCGCCGCGGCCGTCGTGTCCCCCAGGTGCAGGAACGGCACCCGCAGCCGCAGGGCCGAAGCCACCTTGTGCATCGTGTTGGTGCACAACACGATCACATCCGCGCCCGCCGCTTCCAAGGCCGAAGCGGCGGCGGCCAGCAACTCCCCCGCCGCCGCCCAGTCGCCCGAAGCCTGCAGCGCCTCGATCTCCGCGAAGTCCACGGAGTAGAGCACCACCCGCGCGGAGTGGTACCCGCCCAGGGCCGACCGCACGCGCTCGTTCACCAGGCGGTAGTACTCCGCCGAAGACTCCCAGCTCATGCCGCCCAGGAGCCCGATCGTCTTCACGCCCAGAGCTGCCCGTCCAGCCGCGCGGCGGCTTCGTCGAGCGAACCCGCGTACGCGCCCGTGGACAGGTACTTCCAACCGGCGTCCGCCACGACGAAGGCGACGTCCGCGGCCTCTCCGCGAGCGGCGGCCTTCTCGGCGACGGCCAACGCGGCATGCAGCACCGCGCCCGTCGAGATACCCGCGAAAATGCCCTCGTTCTCCAGCAGCTCACGCGTCCGCCGAAGCGCGTCGTACGCGCCGACGGAGTAGCGCCCGTTCAGCACGCTGGGGTCGTACAGCTCCGGCACGAACCCCTCGTCGAGGTTGCGCAGGCCGTACACGAGCTCGCCATAACGGGGCTCGGCCGCGATGATCTGCACGCCCGGCTTCGCCTCGTGCAGGTACCGCCCGACACCCACCAAAGTCCCCGTCGTGCCGAGGCCGCCGACGAAGTGGGTGATCGTCGGCAGGTCCTTCAGCAGCTCAGGGCCCGTACCGCGGTAGTGCGCGTCGGCGTTGGCCGGGTTGCCGTACTGGTAGAGCATCACCCAGTCGGGGTTCTGCTCGGCCAGCTCCTTGGCCCGCCGCACGGCTTCGTTCGAGCCGCCCGCCGCCGGCGAGAACACGATCCGCGCGCCGTAGGCCTGCAGCAGCTGTTTGCGCTCGGTGGAGGTGTTCTCCGGCATCACGCACACCAGGCCGTAGCCCTTGAGCTTCGCGGCCATGGCGAGCGAGATACCGGTGTTGCCCGAGGTCGGCTCGAGGATCGTCGAGCCACGCCGCAGGCGGCCCTCCCGCTCGGCGGCCTCGATCATGGCCAGCGCCGGCCGGTCCTTGATCGAACCGGTCGGGTTGCGGTCCTCGAGTTTCGCCCACAACCGCACGTCGTGGGTGGGCGAGAGCCGGGGCAGCCCCACCAGCGGCGTGCCGCCGAGCGCGTCGAGCAGGGACTCGTAGCGGGCCATGGGTTTAGCGCGCGCCGCCGGCCACGGCGGGCAGGATGGTCAGCGTGTCGCCGTCCTTCACCTCGGCCGCGAGGCCACCGGCGAAGCGCACGTCCTCGTCGTTGACGTAGACGTTGATGAAACGGTGCAGCTTCTCCTCCTTGACCAGGCGCGCCTTCAGCCCGGAGTGGCGCGACTCGACGTCGTCGATCACCTCGAGGACGGTCTTGCCCGCCGCCTCGACGGACTTCTCGCCGCCGGTGTGCGTGCGCAGGATGGTCGGGATGGAGACGGTCACGGCCATGGTTTTCTACCTCCGAAGTGGGTTCTGTGAAGCTGACGCGCGGGACGCAGCCCTTATTCCGGCAGCTCAGTCGACGATCTCGACCGGCTCCTCGGTGATCTCGGCGTCCACGATCCGGTACGAGCGGAACTCGTGCGAATCGGGGTCCTTCGTGGAGACGAGCACGTAGTGCGCGTCGGGTTCGGCGGCAATGTTCGCGTCGGTGCGCGACGGGTAGGCCTCCGTCGCGGTGTGCGAGTGGTAGATCACCACGGGCACCTCGTCGTTCGCGTCCATCTCGCGGTAGAGCTTGAGCAGGTCACCCGAGTCGAACTCGTAGAACGTCGGTGACCGTGCCGCGTTCAGCATCGGGATGAACCGTTCGGGGCTGTCGGAGCCCACGGGACCGGCGATCACCCCACACGCCTCGTCGGGGTGGTCACGGCGGGCATGGGCGACGATCTCGTCGACGAATTCACGGCGGATCCGGAGCACATTCGACATCTTAGGTGGTGGACCCACCCTGTCCAGACTGTGAGACCTTCCGCTCAGGCACCTGGTCGGGGACAATTTCAGGCGTGCCTGTACCGCCGAAGGTCCGCGACCGCTGCCTGCCGTTCCTGCCCGACGGCGACCGGATCCAATACGTGTTCGCCGGCAACTCGCTCTACCTCAACGGGATGGCGGCGCTCTACGGCTTCCTGGTGGTAGTCACCGATCGCCGCGTGGTCGTGCTCAACTGCGGCCGCTTCAGGCGGCTGCGGCCGAAGTCGGTGTGGGAGGTGCTGCCGCGCTCCACCGAACTCGGGCCGGTGGAGGAACACCCCTCGCTGGGTCCGACGGTCTCGTTCGCGGATCTCGTGCTGGAGATCGACGAGGCCGACATCGTCGCGATCCGGGCCGCCGACCTCGAACGCGACGGTGTGTGGGCCCCGCAGGACCCGCTGCCGGACCTCTAATCCTCGAACGCCTCGGGCCACACGTCCCGGTACGCCGCCACCCCACCGGCAGCGGTGGCTGTGAGCAGCCCGTGGACCATCGCGCGGGCGAACACCCGCGCGGCGGCCGAGCACAACGCGTCGAGCGCCGCCGCGCGCCGGCCATCGGCGAACGTGCCGACGCCGGCGGGCAGCTCGCGAGCCCCCGTGGCCAGTGCGAAGACCGTGTCGCCGTCGAACATCGTGTGGGCCGGGCGAACGGCGCGGGCCAGGCCGTCCTGCGCCGCCACCGCGAGCCGGCGCGCCTCGGCCTTCGACAGCGCCGCGTCGCACGCGACCACGCCGATCGTGGTGTTCAGGTCGGTCCGCGCCAGTGGCACCTCACCCGGCCGCGAAGGCCAGCGGACGCCGAACTCGCCCGCGACCTCGTGATCCGCGGCGAACGCGCGCCCGGTCGCGAAGTCCACGGCCTCGCCGCCGGCGTTCACGGCCGCCAGCGCCCCGACGGTCACGCCGTCGACCACCTCGCTCGCCGAGCCGATGCCGCCCTTGAGCGACCCGACCACGGCCCCGGTGCCGGCACCGACCGTGCCCGAGGCGAACGTCTTCGAGGCCGCTTCGCAAGCGGCGTAACCGAAAGCCGCGTCCGGCCGGTTGCCCCAGTCGCTGCGCGGAAGATCGAACAGCACCGCACCGGGCACGATGGGCACGACCTCGTGCGGCTGGAGCCCGACGGGGAAGCCCAGGTTGCGCTCGGACAGCCAGCGCATCACGCCGTCGGCCGCGGCCAGCCCGTACGCGCTGCCGCCCGAAAGGCACACGGCGTTCACGCGCTGCACCAGGTTCTCCGGCTCCAGCAGGTTGGTCTCGCGCGTGCCGGGCGCGCCGCCACGCTGGTCGACCGCGCCCGTCGCGCCGTCCGGCACGAGGACCACGGTGGTGCCGGTGGCCCAGCCGTCGGCGAGGCGGTGGTGGTGCCCGACGAGGACACCCGGAACGTCGGTGATCACGCGGTCAGCGCCTGGATCAGCGTCTCCTGCACCCAAGTCAGCCAGTGGTACACGCCAAGGTGTGGGGCGCGGGGGTCGTCGTCGGGCAGCTCGTCGGGCATGTCCTCGGTGACGTCGAGCGCCGTGCCCAGCGCGAGGCGCACGTCGTTGAGCGCGCCCAGCCACGCGTCGGCCTGCTCGACGTCCAGGTGCACGTCGCCGCCGTCGCGCGGGAGCGTGTCGAGCACGACCTTCGCCACGCCGACCTTCGTCTCCAGCAGCTCGGGCTCGTGCAGCGAGCGCATGGCCGCCGCGGAGTCGAGGTCCTCGCGGGAGGGGTTGTCGGGGTCGAGCTTGTGAAAATCGGGCAGCAGCCGCGAGAGCACCGGGTCGTCGGGCGACTCCGACGGGCCGGTGCGGATGCCGGTGAGCTCGGCCAGCTCGTCCTGCGGCGCTTCCTCGGCCCGCGCTTGGAGCATGTCCTCGAGCTGGCTGACCAGGCCGCGCAGCACGGCGGCCTCCTGCTGCTCGAACCCCGCGAGGATCACGTCGCCCTTGCGGCGCCACGCCTTCACGAGGGCTGCTCCATCGTCGCCCACAGCCCGGCGGCGTGCAGCTTCGCCACGTCCGTCTCCACCTTCTCCTTGGACCCCGACGACACGATCGCCTTGCCCTTGTGGTGCACGTCGAGCATCAGTTTCGTCGCGTGGTCCCGGCTGTAGCCGAACAACTTCTGGAACACGTACGTCACGTACGACATCAGGTTGACCGGATCGTTCCACACGACGGTCCGCCACGGCTTGTCCTCCTCGGCGACCTCTGCCCCGAGTGGATCAACCTGCGTCTGTTCGGATGCGACAGGCGTGGACATGCACCCCATGGTGTCACGGGGGTCACGGGGTACGCCGCGCCAGGTCCGGCCATGTGGGTGAATAGGCTGGCCCCATGGGTGCACCCGAGCCGGTAACCAGCGCCAGCACGGCGCTGCTCACCGACCACTACGAGCTGACCATGCTGGGCAGCGCGCTGGCCGACGGGACTGCGGAGCGGCCCTGCGTGTTCGAGGTCTTCGCGCGCCGGCTGCCCGACGGGCGGCGCTACGGCGTCGTCGCCGGAACCGCGCGCGTCCTCGACGCGATCGCCGACTTCCGGTTCACCGACGCCGAGCTGACCGTGCTGGAGCAGACGGCGGTGGTCGACGACGCGACGCTGTCGTGGCTGGCCGGCTACGAGTTCTCCGGCGACATCGAGGGCTACCCCGAGGGTGAGCTGTACTTCCCTGGCTCGCCGATCCTCACCGTGAGCGGCACGTTCGCCGAGGCCGTGGTGCTGGAGACGCTGGCGCTGTCGATCCTCAACCACGACAGCGCCGTCGCCTCCGCGGCCGCCCGCATGGCCGGCGCCGCGCACGGGCGCCCGATCATCGAGATGGGCGGGCGGCGCACCCACGAGTACGCCGCTGTCGCCGCCGCGCGCGCCGCGTACATCGCGGGCTTCGCGACCACGTCGAACCTCGAGGCCGGGCGCCGCTACGGCATTCCCACGCGCGGCACCGTCGCGCACGCCTTCATGCTGCTGCACGACAGCGAGGAGCAGGCGTTCCGCGCGCAGGTGGACAAGATGGGCCCGGACACGACCCTGCTCGTGGACACCTACGACATCACCGCCGGCATCGAGGCCGCCGTCCGCGTCGCCGGGTCCGAGCTCGGCGCGATCCGGATCGACTCGGGCGACGTCGGCCCGCTCGCGCGCAAGGCCCGTGACCAGCTCGACTCCCTAGGTGCGCGGGACACCCGCATCGTGGTGTCCGGCGACCTCGACGAGCACGCCATCGCGGCGCTGCGCGCGGAGCCGGTGGACGCGTACGGCGTCGGAACCTCCGTGGTCACCGGCTCGGGCGCGCCGACCGCCGGCATGGTCTACAAGCTGGTGGAGGTCGACGGCCGGCCTGTCGCGAAACGCAGCGCGCACAAGGAATCCCGCGGCGGACGCAAGCACTCGCTGCGGCGGCACCGCTCCACCGGCACCGCTGTGGAAGAGGTCGTGTGGACGGAGGCCTCGGGCCGTCCGAAGCCCGAGGAACACGATCTTGACCTGCAGATCCCCCTGGTGCGCGGCGGCCGCGCGGTGGATGATCTGCCCACGCTGGACGACGCGCGGGCCCGGTTGCGGCGCGCACAGATCAGCCTGCCGTGGGAAGGGCTCAAGCTCTCGCACGGCGAGCCCGCGATACCGACGACGTTTCTGTAGAGGGAGCCGAGAAATGGGAACCGCGCTGATCGTGGTGGACGTGCAGAACGACTTCTGTGAGGGCGGCTCGCTGGGCCTGCCCGGCGGCGCGGCCGCCGCGGAGGCCATCTCGCGCCAGGCCGCGGAAGGGGGCTACGACCACGTGGTCGCCACCCGCGACCACCACGTCGACCCGGGCGACCACTTCAGCGACACGCCGAACTTCTCCACGAGCTGGCCGCGCCACTGCGTCGCGGGCACCGCGGGCGCGTCGTTCCACCCGTCGCTCGACGTCGTGCCGATCACGGCCGTGTTCTCGAAGGGCGAGTACACCGCGGCGTACTCCGGCTTCGAGGGCAAGTCCGGCGACGGCCGGTCGCTCGAGGAGTGGCTGCGCGCCAACGACGTGACCGAGGTCGAGGTCGTCGGCATCGCCACGGACTTCTGCGTGCGCGCCACGGCGCTCGACGCCGCGCAGGCCGGATTCGGCGTGAAGGTGCTGCTGGACCTCACCGTCGGCGGTTCGCAGCCGACAGTGGACGCGACGCTGGCCGACTTCGACAAGGCCGGCGTCACCTACTCCGGCACCGCTGTGGTGCCCGCCGCGTCCTGACCGTCCTCAATAGACCACTCCAACGCACCCAATGCGGCGTTGGTTGCGTTCAACGCACCCAATGTGGCGTTCGGTGCGTTCAGCGCAACGAACGCCACATTGGGGGCTTGCGACCGGATGGGTAGGCCGGCAGGTCAGGATGGCGGCTGCGGTGCGCCGCCGTTGCCGAACGGGTTGCAGGCGGCGGTGCCGAGGTAGATGTCACCGCTGGCCGGGCCACCCTGCGGGAACAGCTGGATGTGCACGGCGTGCGTCACGAGGCTGCCGTCGGCTGGCTGCGGAGTCACGGTCTCGTTGATCGTGACCGCCGCCAGCGCCGTGCCCGCCTCGCCGCCGGGGATCAGCACGCGGTAGTTCGCGGGGATCGACGACGGCACGGTGAACCCCCCGACCTCGCCGATCGAGACCGTGCCGCTGCTGCCGTTCTTGGTGGTCGAGCAGCCCGCGGAGTAGGTGCGGACGGTGATCGCCGGGCCGCCGAAGCGCTTGAGCACGTCGGCCTCGAACCGCTGACCGCCCGTCGCCACGGTGACCACGGCGCCGTTGCGGCCGCACGTGGTGGCGCCGAGGCCGAACACCGCGACGTCGCCGGTGTCGCCGCCGGTGGTGCGCGCGGTGGTGGGACCGTCGGCGTCGCAGCGGGCGAGGTCGCCGGTGACCACGTGCTGGTTGTCGACCAGCACGTCGACGCTGCCCGACGAGCCCCAGCCGGTGGAGGTGGGGCCGTCGGCGAGCGCCGGGGCCGGTAGTCCCGCGGCGGCCGCGCCCAGCAGTGCCGTCGCCGTGACCAAGACCCGTCCGCGCATCACCCGTGCTCCCTTCGACCTGTGGTTGCATCCTCGGCAGCAGGGCACCCCCGCGAAACGTCACAACCCCTACACCACCCGGACGAGTGGTGTGGTGAGGAACGCAACTTGTCGGGGAAACCCGGGGTAACGAGCGTTAACCTCCTCGAACGTCCGTTTTCGATCGTGGGAGGTCTCCGTGTCGTCGCTGTCCCTCACCGGTCGCCGCCAGGTGCTGGCCGACCTCGTGCCCGGCGCCCTGGTGCGCGACCTGACGCTGGTCGCCGGCGGCGCCCTGCTCACCGGCGTGGCCGCGCAGCTGGTCATCCCCGTCCCGGGCAGCCCGGTGCCGATGACCGGCCAGACGTTCGCCGCGCTGCTCGTGGGCGCCTCGCTCGGCATGCGCCGCGGCGCCGCCTCGATGCTGCTGTACCTGCTCGTCGGCGCGGCCGGCGTGCCGTGGTTCCAGGGCGCGACGTCGGGTCTGTCCGGCGCTTCGGCCGGGTACGTCGTCGGGTTCGTTTTCGCCGGTGCGCTCGTGGGCGCGCTCGCCCGCCGCGGTGGTGACCGCACTCCGCTGCGCACGGTGGGGACCATGGTGCTCGGCAACGTCGTGGTCTACGCGTTCGGCGTGCCGTGGCTGATGGCCGCCGCCGGCTTCGACTTCTCGACGGCGTTCGCCAAGGGCGTGGTGCCGTTCCTGATCGGCGACGCGCTGAAGATCGTGGTGGCGGCGGGTGTCCTGCCACTCGCGTGGGCCGCGGTGGCGCGCCTGCACAAGGAAGACTGAGTGCGCGGCGCCCCGGCACGAGCGGCCCGTTCGTGCCGGAGCGCCAAACCTGTCGGCCCCGGCGGCTATCGTGTATCGCTGTGCCCGCTCGAAGTGATTTCCCCGGCGTCCTCGAACTCCTCACCCATGCTGTGGAGTCCGTGGGCGGAGCCGAGCGGCCGGGCCAGGTGAAGATGGCCGACGCCGTCGGCCACGCCATCCGCACCGGCGAACACCTCGCCGTGCAAGCGGGTACGGGAACCGGGAAGTCGCTGGCGTACCTGGTGCCCGCGATCCGCCACGCGGTGGAGAAGGAAGCCACCGTCGTGGTCTCCACGGCCACGATCGCGCTGCAGCGCCAGCTCGTGGACCGCGACCTGCCACGCCTGGCGAAGGCGCTGAAGAAGCCGCTGGGCCGCGAACCGACCTTCGCGATCCTCAAGGGCCGCCGCAACTACCTGTGCCTGCACCGGCTCGACACGGGCGCGCCCGACGAGCCCGAAGACGCGCAGCTGTTCGACCCGTTCGCCGTTTCCCGGCTGGGCAAGGAGGTCACGCGGCTGCACGAGTGGTCTTCGGATACCGAGACCGGTGACCGCGACGAGCTCGTGCCGGGTGTCTCCGACCAGGCTTGGCGCCAGGTTTCCGTGACCGCCAGGGAATGTCTCGGCGCGGCGCGCTGCCCGATCGGCACCGACTGCTTCGCCGAACGCGCGCGGGCCGAGGCCGGGCGCGCGGATGTGGTCGTGACCAACCACGCGCTGCTCGCCATCGACGCGTTGCAGGGCTACCAGGTGCTGCCCGACCACGACCTCGTGATCATCGACGAGGCTCACGACCTGGTCGACCGCGTCACGTCCGTCGCCACCGGGGAGCTGACCAGCGCCATGGTGTCCGCGGCCGCGCGCCGCTGCGGGCGGCTGATCGACGCCGACGTCGCCGACCGCCTGCTGGAAGCGAGCGACGGCCTCGCGCTGATCCTCGACGATCTCCCGGCCGGGCGGCTGGATACGCTGCCGCAGGCGCTCAACGGCGCGATCCCCGCGGTGCGCGACGCGGCGAAGGCCTGCCTGACGGCGCTGGGTTCAGACCGCAAGGAAGACGTCGACGGGGCCACCGCGCGCAAGCTGGCGCGCTCGCTGCTCGAAGAGGTGCACGACACCGCCGCGCGCCTGCTCGACGCGTACGACGAGGATCTGGCGCACCAGCGCGACGTCGTGTGGCTCACGGGCGACCGCTACTCGGCGAACCCGAGGCCGCCGGCGTTGAAGGTGGCACCACTGGGCGTCGCGGGGCTGCTGCGCGAGCGCGTGTTCAACCTCAACACCACCGTGCTCACGTCGGCGACGCTGACCCTGGGCGGCGAGTTCGACACCATGGCGCGGCAGTGGGGCCTGCCGCCAGGCGGCGCACGCGTCACGAAGGCGCCCGGTACGGCCACGGACAAGGAAGCGCCGGCCGACGAGGACAAGGGACCGAAGTGGACGGGCCTCGACGTCGGCTCGCCCTTCGACCACCGGCGCAACGGGATCCTCTACCTCGCAAAGCACCTGCCGCCGCCGGGCCGCGACGGGCTGGCGGAGTCCACAATGGACGAACTCGCCGGATTGATCGAGGCCGCGGGCGGGCGCACGCTGGGGTTGTTCTCCTCGATGCGCGCGGCCAAGCAGGCCGCCGAAGCGATGCGCGAGCGGCTCGACTACCCGATCCTGTGCCAGGGCGACGACTCGATGCCCACGCTGGTGCGCCAGTTCACCGACGAGCCGCGCACGTGCTTGTTCGGCACGCTCACGCTGTGGCAGGGCGTCGACGTGCCGGGGCCGTCGCTGCAGCTCGTGGTGGTGGACCGGATCCCGTTCCCGCGCCCCGACGACCCGGTGCTGTCGGCACGCCAACGGGCCGTGGAAGCCCGTGGTGGCAACGGGTTCCTCACGGTCGCGGCCACGCACGCGGCGCTGCTGCTCGCGCAGGGCACGGGCCGGCTGCACCGCTCGATGACCGACCGCGGTGTGGTCGCGGTGCTGGACTCGCGCCTGGCAACCGCGCGGTACGGCGGTTTCGTGCGCGCGTCGCTGCCGCCCTTCTGGCCCACCACGGATCCCCAGGTCGCGCGCGACGCGCTGAAGCGGCTCGACGCGGCGGCGCCCGCGTGACGGCGCGCACAACCCGGGCGGGTACGGTGAAGAGAACGAACACGACAGGGAGCACCGGTTGACCCAGGATTCGTCCAGCGCACGATCCCGGACCGTCAGTGTCGACGACACCGGGGTGCGGCGCCGTCTCGCCGATGGCAGCGAAGAGGCCGTCCAGTGGGCGGAGCTCTCGTCCGTGATGGTCAGAGTGATCCCGGACGGCCCGTGGAACGAGGACGTGTTCTTCATGCTCGTCGGCAACGACGGCAAGGGCACGGCCGTCCCCAGTGGAGACCCGGCGGCCGACGCCCTCATCGAGCGCCTCCAGTCGCTGCCCGGCTTCGACAACGAGAAGTTCATCGAGGCCATGACCACGGACGCCGACCAGGCGTACGTGGTCTGGCAGAGCTGACTTTCCCGCACAGACCTCCTCGATACAGAGCAGAGCCGAGGCCCTCGCGTGGGGCCTCGGCTCTTGCTGCGTCAGGCGGTCGGGAAGGACTCCGTGACGGGGATGGCTTTCTTCAGCGTCCGGCTCACGGTGCACAGGCGGTCGATCGCGCGGTCCACCGCGGTCGCGAGGGCTTCGCGCTGTTCCGCGTCGAGCGAAGACACGTCGACGTCGAAAGTCACGTGCACGCCGTCGAGCTCCGAAGCACCTTCGCGGCGATCAGCCGTGACGCCGACGCGGAACTTCGAGTCCTCGCCGATGCGGCGCGTGATCAGGTTCTCCGCGGTCACGGCGGAGCAGCCCGCGGTCGCGATCTGCAGCAGTTCGGCCGGTGAGAACGAGCCTTCCGCGCCCTTGCGCCCGATCCGCACCTCCGCGCCGCGCTCGTTGCGTCCCACGAACTGGTGCTCGCCTTCGCGCTGCACTTCCAGGGTCATCGCCCGCTCCTCACGACGTCGTCTACTGATCAAAACCGCAAGCGGCCCACCGGTGTTCCGCGTCGAGACGCACCGCACTCACACCGGGTACTGCGCCAGCACCGTGATCGTGCCGGGATCGACCTCGGTGAACCCCGCGTCCCGGACGGCGATCACGCGGTCCTCGCGCCAGCCGGCCTCGGGGTCGTCCACGGGGCACAGTTCCTTCCACCGCGCGGGCGACGGCGTCCGCACGGCCACGCGGTAGTCCTGCGCCGCCCACGCCGCCAGCTCGGCTTCCGACAGCAGGGAGGCCAGGATCATCGTCGCGTGCCCGACCTGCGCGGAGGCCTTGCCGACGGTCATCGGAACCTCCGGGTTGAGCAGCAGCAGCGGCACGCCCTCAGGGGCCGTACCCGGGGTGTCGGGCGGCAGCTCGCTGCCGGAGATCTGCAGGCGCGACACCTCCTTCGGCGTCTCGCTGACCAGTCCGGGCACGAGCGCCCGCACCTCGGCGCCGTCGACCTCGACGGTGATGCCCGGCAGGTCCAGTACGGCCTGCCAGTGCGTGCCCCGGGCTCGCCGCGCGACCTTGCGGATGCGGTTGTCCAGCCACGCGTGCATCGGCTCGGCCCATTCGCCGCCGGGCTCGGAGCGTTCGTCGAGGCACACGGCCAGCGCCGCGGCGGCGGCCGCCTCGAGCAGGGGCGTGCGGCCGGGCGGCTCGGCGCGTTCGATGCGCAGGATGACCGGCATCGCGCGCACCTGCGCCGGGTCCTCGTCGGAGGTGTCGGACGTGTCCTCCGCGGGCAGCCCCAGCCAGTACGCGTAGCGGCTGCCCAGCGGCTCCAGCACGTGGTTCACGGCCTGACCAGCTCCAGCCCGTCGGCGGCGTCGGCCGCCTCGACCTCGGCGCGCGTGACGCCCAGGACGAACAGCACCGCGTCCAGGTAGGGGTGCGAAAGCGCGGTGTCCGCGACCTCGCGCAGCGCGGGCTTCGCGTTGAACGCCACGCCCATGCCGGCCGCCGCCAGCATGTCGATGTCGTTCGCCCCGTCGCCGACGGCGACGCACTGGCCCAGCGGGATGCCGTAGTCCTCGGCGAAGCGGCGAAGCGCCTTCGCCTTGCCCGCGCGGTCCACGACCTCGCCGACGACGCGGCCGGTGAGCTTGCCGTCGACGATCTCCAGCTCGTTGGCCGCCGCGAAGTCGAGGCCGAGTTCGTCCACGAGGTGGTCGATGACCTGCGTGAACCCACCCGAGACCACGCCGCAGCGGAAGCCCATGCGCTTGAGCGTGCGCACGGTCGTGCGCGCGCCCGGCGTGAGCTCGATTGAGGCCGCGACCTCGTCGAGCACCGTCGCGGGCAGCCCGGCCAGCAGCGAGACGCGCTGTTCGAGCGACTCGGTGAAGTTCAGCTCGCCACGCATCGCGGCCTCGGTGATCTCGCGAACCTGCGCCTCGACGCCGGCGTGCGCGCCGAGCATCTCGATGACCTCACCCTGCACCAGCGTGGAGTCGACGTCGAACACCACCAGCCGCTTCGCGCGCCGGCTGATGCCCGCGCGCTCCACCGCGACGTCCACGGCGGCGGTCGAGGCAGCGTCGGCCAGCGCCGACCGCAGCTCGGCGTCGGCGGCCTCGGTGTCTTCGCGGACCGAGACGTACAGCTCCAGCCCGGTCACCGGGTAGTCGGCGACGCTGCGGATCGAGTCGATGTTCGCGCCGAGGGCGGCCAGCCGCGCCGCGACCTCGGAGAACGACCGCGCCGTCACCGGACGGCCCAACATCACCAGCACGTGGGACGAGTCCTGCTTGCCGAGGGCGAACGGGTCGGCGCCGATCTCGTCGCCGATCTTCACCTCCACCTGCATGCCCACGGTCGCCATCGCCTGCTCCACGGACTCCTGCAGGCCCTCCGGGTCGCGGTAGACGCCGGCGAGAACGCCGAGCACGAGCTGTCCGCGGATCACGACCTGCTCGACGTCGAGCACGTCGACGTCGTGGCGGGTGAGCACGGCGAACAACACGGAGGAGACACCGGGCTTGTCGGGACCGGTCGTGGTGATCAGGACGGGCGTCTGGGTCACTGGGCTCTATCCCTCGTTCGGCGCTGTGCGAGCACGCTCAGTCTGGCGCGGATGACCGAGCGCAAAAAGGGCGCGTGCCCGGCTTCACACAAGCCGGGCACGCGCCCTGATGGTCAAACGGGCTTTTACTGCTCGCCCGAGTTGTCCTTGCCGTGGTCGCCCGGCATGGTCGCGTCGACCAGCTTCTGCGACGGCGCGGCCTGGTGGCGCGGCTTGCCGAAGAAGCCGATCTCACCTTCGGCGTGCATGCGTTCCACCATGTGCGGGTAGTGCAGCTCGAACGCGGGACGCTCGGAGCGGATGCGCGGCAGCTCGGTGAAGTTGTGCCGCGGCGGCGGGCACGACGTCGCCCATTCGAGCGAGTTGCCGTAGCCCCACGGGTCGTCGACCGTGACGATTTCGCCGTAGCGGTAGCTCTTGAACACGTTCCAGATGAACGGCAGCGTGGACGCACCGAGGATGTACGCGCCGATCGTGGAGATCGTGTTCAGCGTGGTGAACCCGTCGCTGGCGAGGTAGTCGGCGTAGCGGCGGGGCATGCCCTCGGCGCCGAGCCAGTGCTGGACCAGGAACGTGCCGTGGAAGCCGATGAACGTGGTCCAGAAGTGCCACTTGCCGAGCTTCTCGTCCATCATCCGGCCCGTGATCTTCGGGAACCAGAAGTAGATGCCGGCGAAGGTCGCGAACACGATCGTGCCGTAGAGCACGTAGTGGAAGTGCGCCACCACGAAGTAGCTGTCGGACACGTGGAAGTCGATGGCCGGCGCGGCCAGCAGGATGCCGGTCAGACCGCCGAAGAGGAACGTGACGATGAAGCCCATCGAGAAGATCATCGGCGTTTCGAAGGACAGCTGGCCCTTCCACATCGTGCCGATCCAGTTGAAGAACTTCACCCCGGTCGGGACCGCGATCAGGAAGGTCATGAAGGAGAAGAACGGCAGCAGCACGGCGCCGGTGGCGTACATGTGGTGCGCCCACACCGCGACAGACAGGGCCGCGATCGCCAGCGTCGCGAAGACCAGGCCCTTGTAACCGAACACGGGCTTGCGGCTGAAGACCGGGAAGATCTCCGACACGATCCCGAAGAACGGTAGGGCGACGATATACACCTCTGGGTGACCGAAGAACCAGAACAAGTGTTGCCAGAGGATCACCCCGCCGTTGGCCGGGTCGAAGACGTGCGCCCCTAGATGCCGGTCCGCCAGCAGGCCGAACAGGGCCGCGGTCAGGATCGGGAACGCGAGCAGGATCAGGATGCTGGTGACCAGGATGTTCCAGGTGAAGATGGGCATCCGGTACATCGTCATGCCCGGGGCGCGCAGGCAGACCACGGTGGTGACCATGTTGACCGCACCGAGGATCGTGCCCAGACCGGAGACGATCAGGCCGGAGATCCAGAGGTCGGCGCCGACGCCCGGCGAGTGGATCGCGTCCGACAGCGGGGTGTAGGCGAACCAGCCGAAGTCGGCGGCGCCACCCGGCGTCAGGAATCCGGAAAGGACGATCAGCCCACCGAAGAGGTAGAGCCAGTACGAGAACGCGTTGAGCCGCGGGAACGCGACGTCGGGCGAACCGATCTGCAGCGGCAGCACGAAGTTGGCGAACCCGAAGAGGATCGGGGTCGCGTACAGCAGCAGCATCACCGTGCCGTGCATGGTGAAGAGCTGGTTGTACTGCTCCTGCGACAGGAACTGCTGGCCCGGGCGGGCCAGCTCCGTGCGGATCAGCATGGCCATCGCTCCGCCCGCCATGAAGAAGGCGAACGAGGTGACCAGGTACATGATGCCGATCTGCTTGTGGTCCGTCGTGCGGAACAACCGCAGCAGGTACGAACCCTTAACCGTCTCGCGCGCGGGGTATGGGCGCGTTGCGATCGGCTTGGGGGCTACGGCCGTCACTCCTGCCTCCAACACTGAAACCTTGTGGTGGTCATCGTCCGGGTCGCCGCGGGTCGGGACAGGCCCGATCCGACGGCTAGAGGGATGGTAGCCCTCGCTACCCACCGTCGCTCGCACCGGCTGGTTAGATCACCGCATGGCCGACCCGTACACGGCTTCCGCGCTCCACGCGGCCCTCTCGGTGGCCCGCCGCCTCGGCCTCGCGACGGGGTCGGCCGAGGTCCTCCACGAACGCTCGAACGTGCTGGTGAGACTGGGTTCCGTCGTCGCACGGGTGCCCGGGACGACGCGCCTGCTGCGGCCCGACGCGACGGCCTGGCTCGAGCGCGACGTCGCCGTTTCGCGGCACCTCACGCAGAGTGGTGTGCTCGTCGTCTCACCCACCACGGATCCCCCGGCCGGGCCCCATTTCGCCGACGGGCTGCCGGTGACGCTCTGGCACTGGACGCCGCACGATCCGGACCATCGGCACACGCCGGGCGAAGTCGCGAGTTCACTCGCGACCGTCCACGCGGCACTGCTTGCCTATCCGGGTGAACTTCCCGTGCGCGGGCCCGTCGACGAGCTGCTGGGCGCGCTCGACCGGCACGGCGCCACGATGGACGGTGCCGCGGATTCCCTGCGCGCCGAGGCGTTGCGGCTCGCGGAAGCGCTGCCGGCGGACCGGATCCAGGCCCTGCACGGCGATGCGCACCCGGGCAACGTCATCGCGACCGCGGAAGGGCCGTGCTGGCTGGATTTCGAGGACACCTGGCGCGGACCGCTCGCCTGGGACCTCGCGATCCTGGCGAAACAGGGTGGACCGTCGTTCCTGGCGGCCTATCCGGACGTGGTGGATGCGGCTTCCGTCGAGGCGTGTCTGCGCTTGCGCGAGCTGTTCGTGGTGGTGTGGCGGTATTTGCTCGCCCTGCGCTGGCCCGCGCGGCTCGGCGAAGCGCGGGCGGCGCTGGCGGACTACTTCTAGTGTCCTGAGTCGTAATTTCGTGGCCAGTGGTTAGAGTGTGAGGGTGCCGAGTTCGAAGCTGCCGCCAGTGTCGTTGACCGATGAAGAACGG
>NZ_JBEXHL010000069.1:0-21451 GCF_040607795.1 Amycolatopsis sp. NPDC005232
ACGAGCTGTGCGCACGGTGATGTCGAACCGTCCATTCGTGCACTGAGTCGAACCGTCGTTCCCGCATGTTTTCGGGATCCATCGGTGAGATCCGAGCCGAAAACATGCCGAGATTGCCGCCGCGATGCCACCGGCCGCGCCGGGCTGCCGACACCACGACACCGAGGACCGTTGTGAGTGGCTCATCACAGATGAGGGTGGACTGGGAACTTTGACACGGCGACGGTGTCGCAGCTGCTCACCAAAGTTGCAGCAGCGCTGACTAGTGGCCGTGGCGCGCCCAGGACGGGCGCCAGCTGTCGCTGTCTTGTCGGCCGGCGAAGTCGGCTTCGAGGAACGCGAGCAGCTCGGCCAGATCGGGCTGCCGGTTGTCGGTACGCCAGATGACCCAAAGCGGGAAGACCGGTGTGGGGTCGAAGATCGGGATGCGTCGAAGGTCGTAGTGCGCGGGCCAGAGATAGCGGGAGCCTTCGCCGACGAGGTTCGCGAGCGTCGCCGACTCGGCGATCTCGGTCATCAGCACCTCGGCCCCGAACGCAGGGCCCAGGACGTCGATGGTGATCCCGAAAGTGGCGCCGAGCTCGGCGTAGTAGGCCGCGACCTCGTCCCCGCTGGGCAGCCCCGGCATCCAGATCGGGTGATCGGCGAGCTGGCGTGGGGTCACAGACGGAGCATCTGCAAGCGGGTGCTTCGGGCCGACCAGCAGCTCGTGGCGGTCCTCGATGACCAGGGCGCTGGAGAGTCCCGTGCCTGAGAGTTGCCTCCTTGGGTCGGTCAGGCCGCGGAAGGTGGCGTCGACGGTGCCGCTCGCGACCGCCGCGAGCGCCGCCTCGAGGTTGAGGTCGGCCAATGCGACGACGTTCAGGTCGAGCGCGCGGCGTTGCTGGTAGAAGGCGTGCAGGAGGGTGGCCGGCGCGGTTCGCCGGTTCCGTACGTCGACTCGGAGCGCTCGGCGTCCGGGCATCACCGAGGCGATGGCGCGGTCCTCAGCCTGGAGCAGCTCGCGGGCGTGCGGCAGGAACGCCTGGCCGTCGACCGTCAGCGTGGCGCCGCGGGGTCCGCGGGCGAAGAGAACCACACCGAGCTCACGCTCGAGGGCACCGATGCGCTTCGAGACGGCCTGCTGGGTGACGCCCAGCTCGTCGGCCGCGCTCTGGAACTGTCCTTCCGAAGAGACCTTGAGGAAGGTCCGCACCGCGTCGAGATCCACACACTCACCGTAGCGGCACAACGGGGAGTTGTGGCGCGCCGCCAGATCGGTTGTTACCTCCCACGTTGCCACTCGGGATTGCATAACCCAAGCAGAACCGACGGTTGTGGACACACCAGATGGAGGAACGACGTGGCACGCAGGAAACTCGGGCGGCAGTTCGGATGGCTGTGGGCCGCGAACGCGGTCAGCGCCTACGGCTCCGGTCTCGGGTTCGGCGCCTTCGGCCTGATCGCCATCAGCGTCCTGCACTCCAGCCCCGCCAGCGTTTCCGCGCTCTCGTCGGCAAGCCTCATCGTCGGTGCCCTCGTCGCTGTCCCGACCGGGCCCTGGATCGAAACCCGACGCAAGCGGCCCGTCATGATCACCATGGACCTGCTGCGCTTCGCCGCGATGGCCACCATTCCGCTGGCCTACTGGCTCGGCCGGCTGACCTACGTGCAGCTGTTGCTCGTCGCAATCGTGGTTGCCGGTGCCAAGATCGGGTTCGCCACCGCCAGCGGCGCATACCTGAAGTCGGTCGTGGCCCGCGACGACCTCCTGGCGGCCAGCAGCCGCTTCGAATCCACCTGGTGGAGTTCGATCGCGATCGGCCCGCCGCTGGGCGGCGCCGCGATCGGGCTGTTCGGCTACACCACCACCGTTGTCGCCGACGGCCTGAGCTACCTGCTCTCAGCGCTCGGCATCACCGCCATCGGCGGCCGCGAGCCGACTCCCATGAAGGATGCGGCGAACAAGGTCACCCTGCGGGATCTGCCGGACAGTTGGCGGTACCTGCTCAGCCACCCGCAGCTGCGTCCGGTATTCCTGAACCGCCTCGCCGTAGGCGGCCTCATCATGGCGCAGGAACCGCTGGTCGCGGTGCTCATGCTGCGTGACCTCCACTTCGCTCCATGGCAGTACGGACTCGCCTTCGCCGTACCGTGCATCGGCGGATTCGTCGGCTCGCGCCTTGCCGGTCCGACAGTCGCCAAGTACGGCGAGCACAAGGTCATGTGGCTCGCGGCCATCGGCGCGGTCCTCTGGCCGATCGGGCTGGCGTTCATTCCCACCGGCATCGCCGGACTGCTGCTGGTCATGGTCATCGAGTTCGGTGTCATCATGCCGATGAGCCTGTTCAACCCGGTGGTCGCGACCTTCCGCCTCAAGCACATCGAGCACGAGCGACTCTCACGGACGCTGTCGGCGTGGCAGATCAGCACCAGCCTCGCTACGGCCTTGCTCACGCTCGCCTGGGGCGTCCTGGCAGCGCTGACGTCGACGAGGATCGCGATCGGGTTGGCCGGCCTTGTGCTGCTTGCCACGCCGCTGCTCCTGCTCCGGGCTGCGACATCGCGCGACAGCGCCCCTGCGCGCACCGTGGCACCTGGCGAGCGCCAAACGAGGCCGCTCATCACTGAGGAGATGTGACCGCCCGCCATACGGCGGCGGGTTTCGCGTGCCCTGACCTGACCACGTTCTGCCGACTCGACGAGCTCGGTCTCCAAGCCATAGGACAGCGTCTCGAGTTAGACCGTGCGGTGATCACGTGCCGGGTCGTCAAGTCCGATCAGTGGTGCCGTCGCTGCGGCGGTGAAGGCGTCCCGCGTGACACTTCAAGACCGCCACTACCGAGGAGCTTCCCGACGCGGTCGCGGTGATGGACCCCTTTCCTGTGATCCGCCTGGCGGCTCACCGACAAGCAGAAGAACCGACTTGCCGCGCTGTTCGCCGACGACGCCCACATCGAGGTCGAGACCACCCGGGGCATCTACCAGCGCATGATCGCCGCCTACCGCGAGCCTGACCGCGCCAAGGGCCGCGAACTGATGGTCAAGCTCATCGAGTCGATCACCAGCGGCGTGCCGCAGGCGCTCACCCAGATCGTCACCCTCAGCCGGACCCTGAAGAGGCGCGCCACCGATGTGCTGGCCTACTTCGACCGGCCAGGAACGAGCAACGGCCCGACGGAGGCGATCAACGGCCGGCTTGAGCACCTGCGCGGCTCCGCGCTCGGGTTCGGCAACCTCACCCACTACATCGCCAGGAGCTTGCTCGAGACCGGCGGCTTCAAGCAGCACCTACACCCTCGACTGTGAAGAGCCTTGTAGGTGCAGAATCGTGAGTCGCGCGATCAGGGGCGCGCCCGCCGACGCATCACGTTTTTCGCGGTGCGGCGCGTGTGCAGCACGCCAGGCAGCGTCAACGGAGCCACGTGCGTGACCTGGCCCGCGGGTGCGCTCAGCAGCGAGGAGTTGAATCACCGATCACGGCAGTGGTGCGGTACCGGAGGCCGTGATGATGGCGCGCAGCAACCGGATCTCGGTGCGGTACCGCGCTTCGAGCTCGGCGGTCGGGGTGATGGCGGTGGCCGGCGCCGCGGCGAACACAGCCGACCAGACTTCGGCCACGGTCGCGCACGGCACCGGCCGCCGCCCGGGGAGGGCGACGGTGAAACCCTCGGGGCGGCCCGTGACCCGGATCCGGTTGCCCGCGGCGGCGCACAGCGCGTCGAGGACCTGGCCGGCGATCAGGTTGCCGCGGGTACTGCGGCCGTCCGGGAACACCGGATCGGCGACGACCGTCCGGCCGCAGGCTCCGCACACCTCGAACCCCTTTCCGCAGGTGATTTCAGGGCATCACGTCGCCGGAGTTCGGCCCCAGCGTCTGCCCCACGAACAGGTTTCCGCCCGGATCGTCGGCCAGCAGCAGCGCCGCCGGGGCGACCTCCTCCGGGGTGCCGAACCGGCCCAGCGGCAGCTCGGCCCGCTTCGCCACCTTCCAGGCCTCGGAAATGCCGTCCACCAACGGGGTTTCGATGGGGCCGGGGGCGATGGCGTTGACCAGTACGTTGTCCGCCGCCACCTCCAGCGCCACCGCTTTGGTGAACCCGATGACCCCGGCCTTGGCCGCGCTGTAGTGGCCGAGGCCGGTGCCGCCCTTGATGCCCAGCTGCGAGGAGATGTTGATGATCCGGCCCCATCGCTGTGCCCGCATCGGCTTGAGCACCTCCCGGCAACACAGGAACACCCCGGTCAGGTCGACCGCGATGGTCTCGTTCCACACCGCCAGGTCCATGTCCTCGACCGGCGACTCGGTGAGCAGACCGGCCGAGTTCACCAGGACGTCGACCACCCCGAACTCGGTGCGCACCGCGGAGAACGCCGAACGCACACTGTCCTCATCGGACACGTCCACGGCGATCACGTCGGCGCCCGCGGTCCGGTCGAGCACGGCGACGCGGTCGCCGTTGGCCCGGAACGCCGTCGCGATGGCCTGGCCGATGCCGCTGGCGCCGCCGGTGACCACGACGGTCCGGGCGGTCACGCGCGCATCCGGACGGTCAGGCCGCCGTCGACGACGATGGCCTGACCGGTCACGTAGCCGGCGGCCGGCGAGGTGAGGAAGCCGATCACGTCGGCCACCTCCTCCGGCCGGCCGACGCGGCCCCACGGAATGTCGCCGCCGGCGCGCGCGAGCCCGTCCGGGCCGAGCGAGTTGACGGGGTCGAGCGACTGCGGCGTCTCGATCAGGCCGGGGATCACCGCGTTGGCCCGGATCTGCCGCGGCCCGAGTTCGACCGCGACGCTGCGCACCAGGCCCAGCACGCCGGCCTTGGCCGCGGCGTAGTGGGCGTGGTCCTCCCAGCCGTAGACACCGCCGGCGATGGAGGACACCGCCACCATCGCGCCGCCCTCGCCCATCCGGGTCGAGCCGGCCCGCAGGGTGCGAAGCACGCCGGTCAGGTCGACGTCGAGCATGTCGTGCCAACGCTCGTCCGACAGGTCGGCCAGTGCGGAGTTGCGCAGGACGCCGGCGTTGGCGACCGCGTAGTCCAGCCGGCCGAACTCGTCCACCGCGCGCTGCGCGAACGCCTCCACCTGCTCGGTGCTGCGCACGTCGACCTCGTGCACCACGGCCTTCCCACCCGCCGCCTCGACCTGCCGGAGCGTCTCGGCCGGGTCGTGCGGGTCGCCGGGGAACGTGCCGATCACCGTGTGCACACCGCGGTGCGCGTAGTGCACGGCCAGGGCACGGCCGATGCCGCTGGCGGCGCCGGTGACGATCGCCGCTTTCGGCTCAGACATCCGCGTGGTCCTCTCGCAGGGCGGCGACGGGCGGTTTGGCGGCGATCATCAGCACACCGGAGACCACGGTGCCGAGCGCGCCGACCCACAGGGCCGCCGCCCCGGTGCCCGAACCCGCCGCGACCGCGGTGAACAGGGCGCCGCCGATGATCGTGCCGGGCTGGCTCATCGCGCCGATGAACGACGTGCCGGTGGCGCGGCAGCTGACCGGGTAGCACTCGGCCATGAAGTACTGGATGGCCGCGTACGGGCCGACCAGGAAGAACAACCCGGCGCCGTAGGTCAGGATGATCACGAACGAGGTGCTCGCGGCCGGGCTGAGCATCAGCGCGAAGCACAGGCCGGAGATGATCCAGCCGATGATGATGGTGCGCTTGCGGCCGATCCGGTCGCCGAGCCAGCCGTGGAACACGTATCCGAAGTAGCCGATCGCGTTGATCACGATCAGCATCCAGAACGCGCTGGACAGCGAAACGTCCTTGGCGTTCTTCAACACCGAGCTGCCCAGCACGCTGAAGATCGCGATGCCGAAGAAGTTCAGGATCCACGCCAGCGACAGCACGATCGTGTTGCGCCGGAACGCCGGTTCCCACAGCCGTTTGAGCGGCGAGGCCGAGGAATGCTCGACGCCGTAGGACGCGGCCAGCGCGTGCGCGTCGGTCACGCGCCCGCCCTTCTCCAGTTCGGTCAGCTTCTGGTGCAGCTCGAACTGCGGCGTCTCGCGCAGCTTGCGCCAGATCACCCACACCACGATCGCCGCCGGGACCGCGGCCATCACGTACAGCGCGCGCCAGCCCAGCGAGTCCAGGAAGACGAACGCGAGCGCGCTGGAGAGCAGGAAGCCCAGCGGCCAGCCACCCTGGATGAACGAGTAGTAGAAACCGGGGCGCTTGCGGCGTTTCTCGTCCTCGGTGACCTGGTAGACCTCGTTCATGTAGGTCGCGTTCACCGCCTGCTCGGAGAACCCGAGCCCGCCGAACGAGCGGATGACGGTGAGGATCACGCCGCTGACCGCGCCGAGCGCGGCCGGGATCAGCGCGGTCAGGGTGGAGATGATCGCGGTGCCGCCGATGGTGGTCATCATGCCGCGGCGGCGGCCGAGCCGGTCGATGATCGGGCCGATCCCGAAGCACACGATCGCGGTGCCCACGGCGATCCACGTGTTGATCTGGTAGGCCTCGGACGCGGTCCAGCCGAACGACTCCTGCATCGCGGGCAGCAGCGTGCCGAACAGGCCGTAGTCGAACACCGCGATGGTCCAGGCGATCAGCGCCAGGACGGTGGCGGTGCGGGTGGATTTCCGGGAGAAGGCGGGGAATCTGCGCTTCTCGTCGACGGCGGGCGCCGTCAGGTCCAGGGGTTCGACGCTCACGATCCGGCTCCCTTACGAGGGTTGCGGGCGAGGAAGGAGTCGGCGATCTGGTCGAAGGTCAGCCAGCTGACGCCATCGTGGGAGTTGATGTGGTCGATGAGCCGCTCCAGCATGAGCAGCACCTGCGGCCGCCCGGACACGTCCGGGTGGATGGTCATGGTGAAGGTGGCCTGGTCCATCTCGCGGTAGACCCAGTCGAACTGGTCCTGCCAGGTCTGGCCGAGCTCGCGCGGGCTGACGAAGCCGTGCGAGTTGGCCGACGCCTTGACGAACATCATCGGCGGCAGGTCGTCGAGGTACCAGTTCGCCGGGATCTCGACCAGGTCCGTCTCCTCGCCGCGGACCAGGGGCTTCATCCAGGTCTCGGCCGGCTGGGCGTAGTCGATCTTGGTCCAGCTGTCGCCGACCCGGACGTAGTACGGCTCGAAGTCGCGGTGCATCAGCGAGTGGTCGTACTTGATGCCGCGTTCGAGCAGGATCTCGTTGGTGACGGGGGAAAACTCCCACCACGGCGCCACGTAGCCGGTGGGCCGGCGGCCGGCGACCTTCTCGATCAGGTCGATCGAGCGGTCCAGGATCGCCGTCTCCTGCTCGCGGGTCATCGCGATCGGGTTCTCGTGCGAGTAGCCGTGCGCACCGATCTCGTGCCCGGCGTCGACGATGGCGCGGGTCAGGTCGGGGAAGGTCTCGATGGAGTGGCCGGGCACGAACCACGTCGTGGTCAGCCCGTACCGCTCGAACAGGCGCAGCAACCGCGGGCCGCCGACCTCGCCGCTGAACATCCCGCGGGAGATGTCGCACGGCGAGTCTTCACCGCCGTAGGAGCCGAGCTGGCCGGCCACGGCATCGACGTCGATGCCGAACGCGACCTGGATGTCCTTCGTCATGAACAAGCCTTTCGTGGAGTGGGGAACAACGGAAGCGGGCCGATCAGCGGAGTCAGGGTTCGCCTCCCCTCCGCGCGAAGGCCGCCGCGATGTCTTCGCGGGACCACCCGAGCCGCAGGAGCAAAGACAGCAGGACGAGCGACTGGGAAGGACGTAGCAGCCCAGTCGGGATCGCGCCGGCGGCCAGCAGGTCCTTGCCGCCGCCGGCGCCGTACACCGGGACGACCGGGCCGGCCTGCACGCGGGTGCTGGTGACCACCACCAGCCCGCGCGCGGTGGCCTCGGCGACGGCCTCGCACAGCACCGGGTTGGCGTTGCCGATCCCGGTGCCCTGCAGCACGATCCCGGCCGCGCCGGCGGCCAGCGACGCGCGCAGGTGCGCCGCGTCGGCGCCCGGGTAGGACGCCACCAGGTCGACGCGGCAGCCGGCGCCGCCCTCCGGCAGCGGCAGCGGCTCGGGCCGGTCGCCGGCCCAGCCGTCGCGGCCGTCATCGGGGTTGCTGAACGCGTGGGCCAGCAGGGTTTCCGACTTGCGCACGCCGCGGGCGGGGAACACCTCGCCGGCGAAGCAGACCAGCACCCCGCGGTCGCGGGTGTCCCCCGCGCCCGCGAGGGTCAGGGCGCGGGCCAGGTTGGCCGGGCCGTCCGGATCGGCCGCGTCGGCAGCGCGCTGCGCGCCGGTGAAGACCACCGGCCGCGGGTCGGCGTGCACGAGGTCGGCCAGGAAAGCCGTCTCCTCCATGGTGTCGGTGCCGTGCGTGACCACGACGCCGACCACCGCGGGGTCAGCCAGCGCTTCACGGATCCGGGCGCAGACCAGCAGCATGTCGTCCACGTCGAGCATGTACGAACCGACCCGCAGCACGTCGACCACGCGCACCGGCAGCGAGTGCGGCCCGCCGGTGCTGCGCAGCAGGTCGTCGGCACCGTCCGAAGCGACGGCGGCGCCGTCCAGCTCCGCACGGCTGCGGGAGGAGATCGTGCCGCCGGTCGCGAGCAGCACGACGTGCTCACCTCGTTCCCTCGTCCGGCCGGTCGTCACGAACGCTCTACCTCCGTCGTTACCTGGTCGTTTCCGAGCCCAATCGTTTGGGTTACGGTGCCCGTGGCGTACCCAAACGATTGGGTACGATGGCTGCGGACTGTACGGTGTGCGTCGAATCGGGGTCAATACCCCGCGGAGAGGTGGGGGCTTGCCCAGGGCGAAGGCTGCGCAGGAAGGCGCTGGCACGGCCGCCGGAGACGGAGCGGCCGTCGAGCACGTGCCGACCTTGAAGGACCTGGCCCAGCAGCTGGGCATCCACCCGTCGACCGTGTCCCGTGTGCTGCACTCCGATCCGGAGTCGGCACGCGGCGCGGCGTCGGACGCCACCGCGCGCCGGATCCGGGAGCTCGCCGCCGAGCTCGGCTACTCCCCCGACCCGCAGGCGTCCGGCCTGCGCACGCGCCGCACGCGGCTGCTCGGCGTGGTCGTGCCACGGCTGTCGGACCTCGTGCTGGCCGTGATGTACGAGGGAGTCGAAGCCGAAGCCGCGACCATCGGTTACTCCTCGTTCGTCACCAACTCCCGCGACGACGTGGACGAGCAGCGCCGCAAGGTCGAGCTGATGCTCGCCCGCCGTGTCGACGGGCTGATCATCGGCGACCGGCACCTGGACGTCGACGTCGTGCTGGCCGACCTGCGCCGCCGGGCCGTGCCGTTCGTGCTCATGAACCGCCACCACCCGGAGATCCCCTCGGCCACCTGCGACGACACTCGCGGCGGCGAACTGGTCGCCGAACACCTGTGGGACAAGGGACACCGGGACGTCTGCGTGATCGCCGGCGAGGCCTACGCGACCACCGGCGTGGACCGCACCGCCGGCTTCGTCCACCGCTGGCGCGAACTCGGCGGCGACATCGCCGCCGACGACATCGTGCTGTCCCGCTTCGACACCCAGGGCGGCCGGGAAGCCGCCGAGCAGATCCTCGCTTCGGGCCGCCGCCCGTCGGCGTTGTTCGCGGTCAACGACTTCGCCGCGATCGGCGCGATGGGCGCGCTGCGCTCCCACGGCCTCACCGTGGGCCGCGACTGCGCGGTCGTCGGGTTCAACGACACCTCGCTGGCCGCCGAGCTGCCGATCCCGCTGTCCTCTGTGCGCTCCCCGATGTTCGAGATCGGCCAGGCCGCCGTGCGGCTCCTGCGCGCCGTCATGCACGGCGAACCCGCCGAGTCCGCCCGCCTCACCCCGACCCTCCAAGTCCGCGAAAGCAGCAGCTGACCACCGCGACGGGCCACAGGCTTGGCAAGAACCGAAATCGGGCGTGGGCGTCGGCGATCCGCCCGCCGAGGTAGGTCGCGTTGGCCAAGATGAGCTGCACGGTGCCGGGATCGTGGTCGGTCGCGTGCGACGCCGCCGATGAACTGGCCGCCGGCTGAGGCGTTTGCTCAGCGCGCGCCGGTCGGTGGGCGCAGCCCGTCGAGCACGATCTCGAGCAAGCGCCGCCAGTCGCCGGCTTCGCTGCGGATGGTCGCCGAGATCGACCCGACGATCATGTACACGTCGGCGACGGTGCAGTCGTCGCGGAGCGTGCCGGCCCCACGGTCGCGCTCGATGAGCTCACCGACGACGGTTTCGAGCTGGACGCGGGTCTCGCCTCGCGGTTCACTGCTCGCCGACTGCCGCGTGCCCTCGATCGACTCGGAGAGTCCGCGGTCGGCGGCCAGCACCTCGCCGACGTGGTGGAGGTAGCCGGCCAGCGCGTGTCCTGGTTCGGCTCGCAGGCACCGGGTGCGGGCGAACTCCTCGATCTCGGCGAAGCGCAGTTCGGCCGCGGCCTCGACGAGGTCGCGCTGGGTGGGGAAATGGCGATACACCGTGCCGACGCCGACTCCGGCAGCGCGAGCTACTTCGGGAAGTTGCACCTCGCTGCCGTGCTCGGCGAGCAGGGTGCGGGCGACCGCAAGAATCCGGGCGCGGTTACGCGCGGCGTCGGCTCGCGGCTTGCGCGGTGGCGAACTTGACAACTGCGTTCTCTCCACGGATACACTCCAGCAATACGGAGTCGGAGTCCGGTTCCGATTCTTGGTAGATGGAGGGTATCACCCATGCCCGACGATCGTTTTTTTCTGCTCGAGCCCGGCGAGGTACGCCCAGGGCGCGTCCCACTGCCTCCGGCCTTCGCGGTGAAAGCCATGACCAGCGATACCGAAGGCCGGTTCTCGCTGCTGGAGGTGGTTCTCGCCCGCGACATCCCGCGGCACACACACCACGTCGCGGACGAGTGCATCTACGTACTGGACGGTGAGCTCGGCGTCGACTTCGACGACCGTGTGTTCACCGCGACGAAAGGCATGTTCGTCCTGCTGCCGCACGGGGTCCCGCACGCGCTGCGCCGCGTGTCGTCGCCACCGCCGCGCGTGCTGCAGATCTCGTCGCCGGGCGGCTGGGAGTGCTACCTGGAGGACCTGTTCGAAGCCGGCCCGGCGGTGCTGACCGACGGGGCGCTGGACCCGCGGAAGATCAACCCCATCGCCGCCGAGTACGACATCCGCTACGAGGAGCCCGCGTAGGCGATGGGCCGCTCCGGCCGCGTGCAGCGACGTGTCTGCCGCGGCCGGGCAGGCCCGGCTCGTCGCGAGGCCGGCCGTCGCCTGACGTCGGACCGGCCGCACGGCGAGCGCGGGTCAAGTGGCCTGCAGGCCCAGCACCAGGGCGGCGACGTTGAGCAGCAGGAAGGCGACGGCAAGCCCGAACTGCGCGGTGTAGTCACGTGCGCGGGTGTGGGTGTAGAGGGCGCAAACGAAGAACAGCACGAGGCCGATCGCGGCCGCCCGGCCCACTTGCGGGACGCCCAGGACCCCTGCCAGCAACCCGACCGCGCCGGCGGTCTTGAGCATGCCGATCGGGAATGTCAGCCACGACTCCGGCACCCCGGCGCGGGTCATGCCCGGCAGGATGGGTCCGAAGTGGAGCAACGCGGCGATGCCGGAGAAACCGTTGCACAGCACGGCGATCAGAGTCACGACGAGGAAAGTGGTGGACATCGGGGACGCTCCAGGGTCAGTACGCGACTGCGATCGAGTGCCCCACGGTCTCGGGCATCCCGAGGCACGCGAGCACGAAGTGGGCGGCATCGGCCCGCGCGATGCGGTAGCCGCGCGGGACGCTCTGCTCGCAGGCTGTCCGGTAATGCCCGGTGGGCGGCCGATTGGTGAGCACCGGCAGCTGCACCGACGTCCAGTCGAGACCGCTGGCGCGCAGGTCGTCCTCCATCCGCGCCACGTCGGCGTAGTGCCCGCCCAGGCGCAGCCGCGCGAGTGGGCTCAGCACGGTCCGCACAAAGACCCCCACGCCGGGGTCGCCCGGCGGGTGCGGCCGTGCGGGTGTCGGCAGCGCGAGCACCCCCGCGACGCTGACGACGACGAGCCGGCGCACGCGCGTCGCCCGCATTGCCGTGACGATGGCGCGCGTGCCGCGCGAGACGATGCCGTACTCGGCCGCCTTGCGCGGTCCCAGCCCGGAAAGCACGGCGTCCGCGCCCGCCACGGCCGCCTCGAGGACTGCCGGGTCGGGGTCGTTCAGGTCCGCGACGACGGTGCGCACAGATGCGCGGAGCGCGCCGGGGTCGCGGACGACGGCGGTGACGTCGTGACCGGCGGCCACGGCTCGGTCGAGCACGTGGCCGCCAGTACCCCCGGTCGCGGCGAAGAGCGTGAGTCTCATGACGGGCATCCTTGAGCCTGAGTTCGCACCATACGATTACCATATCATATGAGTTACGTATTATCCGATGATCCGCGCCAGGCCCATCGCCGGCGGCGTTCGACGTTGGCCGTCAAGGAGTCGCTGCGCGAGCTGCGCACCCAGCTGTCGCTGCTCCACCACCAGGTCGGCGGACAGCGCGCAGCAACTGGATCGTGCGCGGGCGCAACGGGGAGCTGTTCCGGCTCCACGCCGGGATGAACACGACGATGGGCGAGATCCTCGCGGACTACAGCGAGGCCGAACTCGAGCTGCTCGCCGGGTTCCTGCGGCGCACCAGAGCCGCCACGCGACCGACGACCTGTCCCGCAACTGAGCCGGCCTCGAGACGCGTTTGCTCGATCACCAGGCCGCACCCGGGACCGGAGTTCACTGATGGCCGCTTCGACGTGCGCACTGAGACGATCACGGGCGCAGGGGTGGGGCCTCGTGCTGACGAGCCGTGGACGAAACCCCACGGATCCGGACCCACCGCGACGCGGTGCCCGCTACGAGCCGCCGGGCAGGTTCGCAGCGTCGGCGTCGAGGCCGGTGCGCTGAAGCTTCTGCCACGGCAGCTGCGCCCCGGCGAGCGCGGTCACCACGGACTGCACGACGACGAGGTACATCAGCTGCCGGTACACGAACTGCTGAAGGGGAAGCAGCAGCAGCGAACGCAGGCGCTCACCGTCGAGCCGGAAGGCGATCCCCGCGGGTATCGCTTGCAGCGCCAGGAAAACCAGCCAGTACACGCCGACGGCGAGCCCGTCGCTGGTGAGGATCGCGAAGAGCGCGGCGGCGTCCACGAGAGGCGCCAGCACCGGGAGCAGCACCTGGAACAGCAGCAGGTACGGCAGGCCACGCCGGCCCAGGCGGCCGGCAGCACCGCGTTCGAGCACGGCACGGCGGTGCTTCCACACCGCCTGCAGCGTCCCGTAGCACCACCGGTACCGCTGCTTCCACAGCTGCCCGAGCGTCGCCGGCGCCTCGGTCCAGGCCCGCGCCTCCTGCTCGTAGACGACCCGCCAGCCGGCGCGTTCCATGGCCATGGTCAGATCCGTGTCCTCGGCCAGCGTGTCGACGGGAATGCCGCCGAGCCGCAGCACCGCGGACCGGCGGAAGGCCCCGATCGCGCCCGGCACGGTCGGCATGCACTGCAGCACGTCGTAGAGCCGGCGGTCGAGGTTGAACCCGATGACGTACTCGATGTGCTGCCACTGCCCGAGCAGGCCGCGGCGGTTGCCGACCTTCGCGTTGCCGGACACCGCCCCGATCCCGGGGTCGGCGAAGTGCTGGACCAAGGTGCGCACGGTGCCGGGTTCCAGCACCGTGTCTCCGTCGACGAGCACCACGAGGTCCATGCTCGCCGCGGCGATGCCGGCGTTGAGCGCCGCGGCCTTGCCCGCGTTCGCCTGGCGGATCAGCCGGACGCGCCGGCCGACGTACTTCTCGACGAGTTCGGCGGTGCCGTCGGTCGACCCGTCGTCGACGACGATCAGCGCGACGCGGTGGTCGGAGGCGAGGACCGAGCGAATCGTGGCCTCGATCCCGGCCCGCTCGTTGTAGGCGGGGACGATGACGGTCACCGGTGCGGTGACGGCGCCGAGCCTCTTCGACCGGCGCCGCCGGACGTGCATCGCGGTGGTGATCAGCGTGACCAAGGTGCGCAGCCCGGCGAGCACACCGGCGACGATCAGCAGCACGGTCAGCGCACTCGCGACCACGCCGCTGGCCTGCACCGCGCCGATCAGCAGCCAGCCGGCCGCTCGCTGGCCGAAACCGGCGGGAGCCCCGGCCGAGCCGAGACCGACCGCGGCGCTCACCGGACCCAGCCGCCACCCCTTGGCCTGCAGCTCCGGGATCAGCCGGTCGAGCGCGGCAACGGTCTGCGAACGATCACCGCCCGCGTCGTGCATGAGCAGGACGGTTCCCCGATCGCCCTTCGGGGTCGAGTTCGCGACGATCGAGGCGATCCCTGGCCGTTGCCAGTCTTCGGAGTCCGTGTCGGAGAGCACGGCGATCTTGCCGTCGGCGCCGATCCGCTGGATCGACGCCCAGGCCGGGTTGTCGATCGAAGCGGGCGTGGCGGAGTACGGCGGACGGACCAACGCCGGGGACGTCCCGGCCGCACCGGCCACGGCAAGATCGGTGAAGCGCAGCTCGAGCTGCGTCCGCAGGTCACCGGCCGAACGGAGATCGACGTGGGTGGCCGTGTGGTTGCCGATGTCGTGACCGCGAGCCGCGATGTCGCGCACCAGACCCGGGTACTCGGCCGCGTGCCCGCCGGTGACGAAGAACGTGGCCTTGACGTGATAACGGTCGAGAACGGCGAGGACCGCCGGAGTCCAGGTCGGGTCGGGTCCGTCGTCGAAGGTCAGGGCCAGCGTCTTGTCCGGCGGGCGCCGCACGTCCGGCGAGCCGTTTCGGTCATCGATCAGAGAGCCGCCGGTGCGCACCTCGTCGGGCACGCCTGACGAGGTCGTCTGGGGCGCCGTCTCGTCGCTGTGGAACTCCCCCAGAACCACGGCGTGCAGCGCGAGCAGGCCGACGACGGCGGCCAGCACCACGATCAGCAGGAACCAGTGCGCGCGTGGGGCCGGAGCGCCTCTCCGGGGCCGGTGGCGGCCGGTGGCCATCAGGGCCGCGGCTTCTTGCTGTGGTCAGCCTGACCCGGTGGTGTGTCCGGGGCGTGGGTATTGCGGTGGTCAGGACCTGAAACCGTCTCGGCGGGCGGCTTCCCGGTGGTGGCCGAGGGCACCCCGCCGGTGTCGACCGGACCGGCGCCGCCGCGGGCAGAGGTGGAGTCGGCACTGGATTCCGGCACCGGTGGGGCGTCGGTCGTGGTGCTCTGCTCCGGCGGATCAGCGGGCGTGGTCGTGACGTCGGTGTGCCCGGGGCCGAGCTGCGTGATCGGGACGAGCAGCGGCGCCGGAACCGGGGCACCCAGCAACGCGGCGACCAGAACCGCGACGTACCCGATCGTCAGAACCCCTCCGCCGACGGCCACTCGGCGAAAGATCTTCCGCCGCCGCCCCGTCGCGTCCACGAACACCGGCGAATCCGCTGCCGTGTCGACGGCGTCATCGTCCAACAGATCAACCGGTTCGGGCATGCTTCACTCCATCGGCGGGGACGCCCACCTAAACACACCACGATCCGTGATCGAACCACGATCCGCGTTGCGGCAGGCAATCTCACACACCGATCAAGCCGAAACCTTGGTAGGGCGTGACTCCGGCGGCGGAACCGGGCGCCGGTCACTGCCCTGAACCTTCGGTGCCAAGTAGCCCACCGAGCACGCGCGTCGCGCCGTGGATGTCGCCGCCTGTACGGAGATGGGTTTCGTGGACAGAGGCACCGGCGCCCGAGCGCCCTACAACCAAGCCGTCTACGGCAGGATTATCGAACCAAACGAAAATCCAGCAGCAAACGTCCAAGAAGCCTCGCCGTCATCAGAGCCTTCGCCGCGAAGGGCGGTGCCAGCCCGGAATAGACGGTGTCGCCGACCTCTGGCTCCGCTAAACCAACTGACCTGGGTCGAGCGCAACTTCGGCTACGCAGTCGAAGCGGCGTATGCAGGCCACGCCGGCGGTTACCCGCCCGGCACCACTCTCACGTACCCTCTCAGCGGCGATCGAGGAGCTCGCGGCCGCGGTGGGCTCTGACCGGCGAGCTGCATCCGCTCCACAAAGCAAGCGCTTAGACTGGGTGGACGGTTCACGCCCGCCGGGCGCGGCAGCAGATCTGGGAGGATCGCCGGATGACGACTTCGCTCTCGGCCGAGCTGTGGCCCGACGTGCAGCCCGAGACCGCGCGCCGGCTGATGCTGGCCGGGGTGGAGTCCTTCGCGAAGCGCGGGTACCACGCCACGACCACGCGGGACATCGCCAGCGCAGCGGGGATGAGCCCCGCCGCGTTGTACGTGCACTTCCCGTCGAAGGCGGCACTGCTGTTCGAGATCAGCCGCAGCGGCCACGAGCAGACGCTGGCCCTGGTGGAGGACGCCCTGGAGAAGGCCGAGGACCCGGTCGAGCGCATCCGGCTCGTGGTCGAGGACTTCGTGGCCTGGCACGCGCGGCGCCACACCGTGGCGCGGGTGGTGCAGTACGAGCTCAACGCACTGCCGGAGAAGGAGCTCGAGGTCGTCACGGAGCTGCGGCGGCGCATCGAGCGCATCGTGCGCGACGTGATCGCCGCGGGCGCCGAGTCCGGTGCGTTCTCCGTGACCGATTCGCACACGGCGGCGCGCGCGGTGCTGTCGCTGGGTGTCGACGTGGCCCGCTGGTACAGCGAGCGCACGCGCCAGACGCCGGCCGCGCTTGGCAAGGAGTACAGCGAGCTGGTGCTGCGGATGCTCGGCACGCGAACAGCCTGACCCCTCGACCGGCTCAGCTGCGCGCCGCCGCCGAGGCGAAGCGTTCCGCGATGCGCGCCAGCCGGTCGAGCAGCCCGGGCGGCGCGTCTTCCACGACGAAGTCGTAGTCCCACTGCGCGAGGTAGAACGGCGCCGCGGCGAGGTCGGTCGCGCCGGTGCGCAGCCGGCACGTGTGCTCATCCACGGGCTCGACGGTGCCGGCGGTCGGCGGCACGCGGGCCGCGAGCACCTCCGCCGGCACCGACACGAGCAGGGACATCTGGTGTGCGTACGGCGCCGAAGAGATCGCCTGCGACACGTATGCGGCGAGATCTTCCGCGGGCGGTTCGCGCGGCGTGAAGCGGAACCCGGGCGCCGGCACACCTTCGATGCGATCGACGCGGAACGTGCGCCAGCCGTCGCGGCCCAGGTCGTAGGCGACGAGGTACCAGCGACGGCCCGTGTGGACCAGGCGCAGGGGCTCGACGTCGCGTTCGGTGACCTGGCCGGTGTGGTTGGCGTAGGTGAAGCGCACCCGCTCGTGGTCGCGACAGGCCGACGCGATCACGGTGAGCACCTCGGCGTCGACGACCGGTCCCCCGCCACCGAGCTGCAGCATCGCCGAGCCCATGGCGCTCACGCGGTGGCGCAGCCGCGCAGGCAGCACCTGTTCGAGCTTGGCCAGCGCCCGCACCGACGTCTCCTCGATGCCCGACACCGTGCCGTTCGCCGCCGTCCGCAGCCCGACCGCGACGGCCACGGCCTCGTCGTCGTCCAGCAGCAGCGGCGGCAGCGCGGCGCCGGCCCCCAGCCGGTAGCCACCCGCGACCCCCGGCGTCGCGTGCACCGGGTAACCGAGGCCGCGCAGGCGCTCGACGTCGCGGCGGACCGTGCGCACGTCGACGCCGAGCCGACTGGCCAGGTCCGGCCCCGGCCAGTCGCGGCGGGCCTGCAGCAGGGACAACAGGCGCAGCAGCCGCTCCGAGGTTCCGTACATGCGGGCCACTCTGCCAGACCTCGCGGACAGGATCGGTCCTCGATGTCCGTGGACTTGCCTTCCGCGAGCGGGGCCGGTGAAGTGTGGGCCATGCAGATCGATCCGCACGCGTTGCTCGCCGTCGCCCGCGAGGAGGCCGAGCTCGGGAAGGCCGAGGGCGGCGTGCCGATCGGCGCGGCCCTCTTCGACCACTCCGGCAAACTCCTCGGCCGCGGCCACAACCGCCGGGTGCAGGACGGCGACCCGTCGCTGCACGCGGAGACCACGGCGTTCCGCAACGCCGGGCGCCGCCCCCACTACCGCGACACGATCATGGTCACCACGCTCTCGCCGTGCTGGTACTGCAGCGGCCTCGTGCGCCAGTTCGGCATCCCGCGGGTGATCATCGGCGAAGCCAAGACCTTCTCCGGCGGCCACGACTGGCTCGCCGAGCACGGCGTGCGCATCGACGTCCTCGACGACCCCGCGTGCACGGCGCTGATGGAGGAGTTCATCGAGACTCGGCCGCAGCTGTGGTTCGAGGACATCGGCGTCCCGTCCACTTCGGACTGACCTACTGCGCTTCCGAAGCACCGGCACACACGGTCCGGTTGCGACCGCCGGCTTTCGCGCGCCGCACGGCTTTCACCGCGGCGGCGAAGACCGCGTCCGCCGTGGCGCCGTCAGCGGGACGGGAGGCGACGCCGACGGACACGGTCGCCCACGCGAACTGCGGGCTGCCGTAGGGCGCCTTCAACGCGACGGCCGTCGAGGCGACGCGCAAGCGGATGCGTTCGGCGATGGCGAGCGCGTCGAACGGCTTGGTGCCGGGGAGGAACACGGCGAACTCGCCACCACCGGAGCGCCCGACGAGGTCGGCGGAGCGGACTTCGTCGCGCAACGCGTCGGCGATGGCCCGCAGCACGGCATCGCCGACGCGGCGGCCGTGGCGAGCGTTGACGTCGCCGAACCGGTCGAGGTCGAGCACCAGCACGGAGTACGCCGGGGCCGGCTGCACACGGACGGCGTCCCACCAGGCGGACGCCGTGAGGGCGCCGGTGCCCGCGTCCGCCGTCGGCTCGGCGCGCAAGGTGGCGCCGACGCCGCCGCGGTGCAGCACCACGAGCGCCGCGGCGAGCAGTGGCACGACGAGCGGCGAATCCACCACGGCCCAGGCGAGTGCGATACCCAACCCGACCATCGCGACGTCGAACAGCAGCCCCGCCACACCCTGCCGGTAGCCCCGCACAACCCCGGTGAGCGCCGCGTCGACGAGCGTGAACACGACGGCCGCGACCACGAGCAGTCCCATCAGGCGGACGTCGCCCAGCGAGCTCGGCGGGACGGGCACCGTCACGGCGAGGAACCGGTCGGCGAGCAGCACGGCCAGCGCCGTCGCGGCCACCTCGAACACCTGCCGGTACGGCGCGCGCCGCCGCACGCGCAGCCACCGGTGCGCGCCTGAGACCACCGCGAGCACCACGGCGGGCACCGGCGGCAGCACCACCGCGCCGGCGAACACCCACGGCGTGCCGAAACCCGGCCCCAGCAACGTTTCCCCGCGTCCGCGTTCGGCCGAGCGGCTCAGTTCCGCGCTCACCAGCAGCCCCGCGACGAGCACGGCGAACCGCGCGGAACCCGTGAGCGGCAAGGGAACCAGCACCGCCATGGTGATGGTCGCGGCCAGCGCCACCACGTCCACGCACACCACGAACGCCGCCAGCGCGCGGGTGCGCACGCGCCACAACGCCCAGTCCGCCACAGCGACAGGAAACCGGCGCCGGCGACCCCCTCCGGCCGTCGCCGGATCCCCCACCATTTCGGCAAAATAGCCGGTTCACCGCGGTTGCGGCACCTCCTTAAGTGGGCAGGTGCTTCGGAGCCGCGATGCCGCGCGGACGGGTCCCGAACGCGGTGAGAGTGATCACCGGGCCGTGGTGGCCAGCCGTCGGGGTGCTCGGAAACCCGTCCGATCGAAGCCGATCACGGTTTTCGGACCGACGAGAAGAGGAGCTTCCATGAACATCATTCGCCGCATCGTGGCCGCCGGCGCGATCGCCGCGGCCGACACGTTCACCGATCCGAACGTCGCCGCCGGGACCGACGGCAACGGCGCGCCCCACCACCGCGTTTCCCGCTCACCGGAACCCCGGGAATTCACCGGCGCGATACCCGCTGTCCCGAACCGCGTCACGACCGGCGTGTCTACTGAGCCGTCCTTTCACCCAGACCAGACAGCGGGGTAGCTCGATGAGACGTGTTGTGGCCGGAATCGGCGGGGCCGCATTGGCCCTGTCGGGGCTGTTCGCCCTGCCGGCGCAGGCGCACGAGGGGAACGCGAACCAGGACGCGTTCACCACCAAGACCGCCTACGAGCCGCAGGGCAACCTGTACTCCTACGAGCGGCTGCCTTCGTCGTTCCGCCCGGTGTTCACCGAGAACGTCTCGCGCCACGGCGCGCGCACGCTGTCCGACAGCGACGACGGCGACGCCTTGCTGGCGCTGTGGAACACCGCGAAGTCCGAGGGCGCGCTGACCGGCGTCGGCAAGCAGCTCGGCCCGGACGTGCAGGCGCTGCTCGCCGCCAACGCCGGTGACGGCTACGGCCTGCTCACGCAGGAAGGCCGCGACGAGATGCGCACCACCGCGCAGCGCATGGTGCGACGGCTGCCGTCGCTCTTCGCCGACGCGGCAAAGGGAACGACGCCGAAGATCGACGTCGTCGCGTCGAGCCAGCCGCGCACGGTGGACAGCGCCAACGAGTTCGTCGCCGGCCTGAAGGCGGCGAAGCCGGGCTTGGCGACCACGGCCACCCGCACCGACGACGCCCTGTTGTACTTCCACAAGTCGAACGTCGAGTACAACGACTACGTCGACAACGACCCGCGCTTGGCCGCCGCCGAGAAGGCCGCGACGGACCAGCCGCGCACGCACGCCGTGGCGCGTTCGGTGCTGCAGCGCAGCTTTTCGAAGAAGTTCGTGGACGAGATCGCGGCCGGGAAGCACGCCGAGTTCAAGGACGAGGTCGCCGCGGCCGACGCCTTGTACGCGATGGACCAGGTCACCGTGGACCTCGCGGGCGAGGGCCACTGGCACTTCGACCGCTACATCACGCTCGACGAGGCCTCGTGGTTCGGCTACCTCGACGACGTGACTTCGTTCTACGAGAACGGTCCCGCGTTCGCCGGCAGCGACATCACGTACAAGATGGCCGGCGGCCTGCTCGGCGACATGTTCGCCCAGCTCGACGCCAAGCGCGCCGGCACCACCACGCGCGACGCCGAACTGCGCTTCACCCACGCCGAGGAGATCTTCCCCCTCGCGTCGCTGCTCGGCCTGCCCGGCAGCACGATGCAGCAGCCCGAGAGCAAGCTGTTCACCTACGCGAACAACCCGTTCCGCGGCGCGCAGGTGGCGCCGATGGCGGCGAACATCCAGTGGGACCTCTACACCGATGGTCACACCTACCTCGTGCGCATGCTCTACAACGAGAAGCAGACCGCGTTCAAGGCGAGCTGCGCGCCGGTGCACCGCGGCAGCTACTTCTACCGGCTCGACGAGCTCGAGCGTTGCTACGCCCAGTCCTGACCCGTCGCTTCAGCACCACCGAGCGAGCCCGTGGCGACCTCTCGCCACGGGCTCGCCGATTCGCTGGAGCCGACCACAGCGCGAGATCGCGCCGGCTTCCGAATGGGCAGCCCGAGCCACCGGTCCCTGGAGGCGACCACAGCGCGAGATCGCGCCGGCTTCCGGATGGGCAGCCCGAGCCACCGGTCCCTGGAGGCGACCACAGCGCGAGATCGCGCCGGCTTCCGGATTGTGCGGTGCGATCGGCCCCCGGCCGATCCGACCGCACAATCC
>NZ_JBEXHL010000070.1:0-21207 GCF_040607795.1 Amycolatopsis sp. NPDC005232
CGGCGAGGAACCACAGGCGCTCGGCCGGGCGGCCGCACACGGAGCACGGGCAGCCGAAGGCGGCCGAGGGGCCGATCGCACCGCCCCAATCCGGAAGCCGGCGCGATCTCGCCGGTGGGTCGCCTCGGCAGGGTGAGTTGGGTTGAAGGCGCCTGGATCTGCCCGCTCGCCTGCCGTCCACGTTCCTCCTGGCTCTCACCTATCGCCCACCTCCTGGCCACCCACCGGCTGGCCACTCATCTCCTGCCCGCTCACCGGCTGGCCACTCGACTGCCGTGCGCCCGCGGGCGGCGGTGAGCAGGGGGTGGGCGGGGTAAGGAAGGGCGAAGTGGCCGGGTGGGTGGTTACCCGCCGCCGCGGTGGGACCAGGCGGCGATCTCGGTGCGGTTGGCCAGGTCGAGTTTGGCCAGGATGCTGCGGACGTGGCTCTCGACCGTGCGTTCGGAGACCACGAGCCGCTCGGCGATCGCGCGGTTCGCCAGACCGTCGGCGACCAGGCCGGCGATCTCGCGCTCGCGCGGCGTCAGCGGGCCGGTCGTGCTCAGCCGGCCCAGCAGCGCCTGGGCCTCGGCCGCGGCGCCCGGCATCACGAGCCGGCGCGCTTCGTCGAGAGCCTGACGCGCCAGGGAGCGGGCCTTGCCGGTGTCGCCGAGGGTCGCGAGCACCGCGGCCAGCCGCAGGCGGTTCTGCGCGACGAACGGCCGCGCGCCGACCCGTACGTTCGCCGCGATCGTGGCCTCGAACAGCCGCGCGGCCTCCTCGGCCCGGCCGAGCACCACGGCGAGGCGCGCCAGCCAGCTCGTGCCGCAGTCGCTGCAGTACACGCCCGCGCCGCTTGACAGCACCCGCTCGGCGGCCCGCAGCACGGGCTCGAGGAAGCGGGCCGTCTCGACGTCGCCGAAGGCCTCCACAAGCACCAGCAGGTTTGGCCCCACCCCGCTGGACCGCAGGTCGAAGCCTTCTTGACGCGCGAGGTGGCGCACGGCCTCGTACCCCGCGAGCGCCGCCTCGTCCTCCCCGAGGACGACGTGCACGAGGGGCCGGGACACCACGGCGATGGGCAGGGTCGGCACGGTGGCGAGCACCTCGTCGTAGTGCTCGTCGATCTCGGAGACGTCGCCGGTCACGAGCGCGAGCTGCAGGCTGAACGCGGACGACATGCCGAGCGCCGAGCGGTCGTCCGCCAGCTCGGCCACCGCCAGCTCCCTGGCCTGCCGGTTCAGCTCACGCGCCTCGGCGAACGCGCCGCGGAACGCGAGCAGCGACGTGCGTAGCCGCAGGTCGTGCCAGCGCACCAGAGGCAGCCGGCTCGTCGCCGCGAGTGCCGTCACGGCCGTGGTCTCGTGGTCGACCACGGCCATCGCCCCGGTCTCGAACGCGGCGTCGATGCGCCACTTGTGGCCCCACAGTGCGGAAAGCGGCTGCCGGTCGCCGAAGCGCACGGCCAGGGAGCCGAGCCGAAGCCGGTCGTCGAGCGGCAGCTCGATCGGGAGGACCTTGAACCGCGCACGCACGGCGTCGAGCAGGGCCTCGTCGTCGGTGCCGCGTTCGGCGAGCGCGAGCGCTTCGTCGGCCAGCCGACGGGCCTCCTCGGTGTGCCCGACATCGGCGGCGACCGACGCGGCCTGCGCGAGCAGCCGGGCGCGCAGGGCGTCGGGCACTTGCGCGCCGAGCGCCGTGTCGGCGAGTTTGCCCAGCCGGGGCAACAGTTCCGGTGCGGACAGATCTCGCACGACGAGTGCCGCGGCGGCGAGCGTCTCGGGAGTCTCCGCGCGTTCGGCCGCCTGTTCCGCGTGGTCGAGGGCCGGGCCGAAGCGGCCCGAGCGGTACTCGGCCGTGGCGAGGTCGACGAGCAGCTCGGCGAGCCCGTCGGTCCGGCCCGCTCGCCGTCGCGCGTCCACGGCGAAGGTCAAGAACCTTGCTGCCTCAGCGAAAGCCAGCGCCCGCGTCGCCTCGCGCGCGGCGACCACAGCCCAGTCGGCGGCGCGACCCAGCGTCGCCGGGTCGGCGGCCGACCGCAGCCAGTGCACCGCGACGACCCCGGCGTGGGCGGGATCGGCTTCGGCTCGCGGGGTCAGCGCCAGCGCCGCCTGGGCGTGCAGGGCCTCGCGCACGCCCTGGTCGAGGTCCTCGTAGACGCCGTCGCGCACCACGGCGTGCGCGAACCGGCGCCGCCCGGCCGCGACGGGCACGAGCACACCCGCGTGCACGACCTCGTCCAGCAACGGCACGACCTCGGCGGCCGGCCGGCCCGCGACGTCGGCGACCACGCCGCAGTCCACCTCCTCCCCCAGCACCGCCGCCACCGCGACCAGCTCGCGCACCTCCGGCGCGAGCCCGGCCACCGACGTCCGCACGAGGTGGCGCAGCTCGGCGCGCCCGCCTCCGGACCCGGCCGAGCGCGCGACCGCCCGCAGGTACAGGGGGTTGCCGCCGGAGCGGCGCAGCGCGTCGCGCACCTCGGCGTCGCCGACGGCCGCGCCGGCGACCTCGGTGAGGTACCTCCGAACGTCGGGCTCGGCCAGCGGCGCGACCGTGACCGCGTGCGTCGCGGGGCCGCCGAGCAGCTCGGGCAGTGTTTCGTCGAGCGTGGGGCCGGTGTCGCGGTAGGTCGCGAGCACCACCAGCCGCGAGCGGCGCAGCTCGCCGGCGAGGTGGCGCAGCAGCCGCAGCGACGCTTCGTCGGCCCAGTGCAGGTCCTCCAGCACCACCACGAGACCGCCGGGCTCGGCCGCGGCGACGAGGGCGTCGGCCGCCGTGGCGACGAGCCGGAACCGCGCCGCGACGAGGTCCGTGCCAGCGCGCCCGTCCAGGTCGGCGACAGCGCGGGCGACCTCGGCACCGGCCGTGGGGAGTGCCGACAGCACGCGACGCCAAGGCCACAGCGGTGGCGCGCCGGGATCGTCCACGCAGCGGCCCCACACCGTGGCGAGGCCGGCAGTGGCGGCCTCGGCGAGCGTGGTCTTGCCGATGCCGGCAGGCCCGCCGAGCAGCACCAGGGCACCCGTGCCCGCCGCGCCGGCGGCGAACCGGCCGCGCAGGTCGGCGAGCACCCCGGCCCGGCCGACGAACGGCACGGAGCCTGTCACGCAGGCAAGTATGCGCCGGGTTTCAGTGGTCCGTCTGCGTACTGGCACTGATGTCCGCAACGTCCGCGCGGGGCGAAGGTGGACCTCGTCGAACTTCCCACCCCAGGCCGAAGGAGCAGCATGTACGCCACCGTCCACCAGTTCCGGCGGAACACCGCCGACGAGAGCGGCGACTGGGGCCGGGCCCTCGCCGCGCAGCTGCACCCCGGTCCGGCGCCCCTCGGCGGGTGCGTGCTCGGCCAGGTCGCCGGCGTGCTCGGCGCGGCCGTCGCGTTCTGGCCCGATGCCGCGTGGGCGGACGAAGCCGCCGCGCACACCCGTCCCGGCACGACGTGGCTCGACACCGACGTCTACGAGGTCGTCTCCGCCGAGTTCGCCCCGGGCGCGCCGAACTACGCCCAGGCCAGCCGGTTCGCCGGGCCGCGCGACGAGGCGCAGGTCCGCGCCGAGGACTTCGCGGGCCGTGAGCGCCTCTGGCCTGCGGCCCGGCAGGTGCCGGGCATCGGTCCCGTGTTCGTGCTGCGCGCCGAAGACGGCGCGGGGCTCGTGCTCGGGTTCGCCGAGTCCGTCGCCGCGATCGAAGCCGTCCAGAAAGCGGTGCTGAGCACCGAGCTGCTGCCGGACGAGGACCCGGCCCTGCTCACCGGTCCCGAGCGGATCGACCTGCACCGCGTTTTCCACCACACCCTGCCCGCATCCGTCACCACCGGAGGTACCCGATGAGCACCCCCACCACCACCCGTCTGCGTCCCGGCACCTGGACCGTCCACACCGGACGGACGTCGGCCACGTTCACCGTGCGCAAGCTCGGTTTCCACCTCGTGCACGGCTCGATCCCCGTCCGGTCCGCGACGGTGCACGTGAACACCGCCGGCACGCCGACCGCCCTGCGCGCGGAGCTCGACCTGTCCGCGATCGACACGGGCAACCGCCGCCGCGACCGCGACCTGCAGAAGTCCCAGTGGCTCGACTGCGGCACGGAACCGACGATGACCTTCGCGTCCGGCGACATCACCACCTGCCCGGAAGGCTGGGCGGCGCAAGGGTTCCTGAGCCTGCGCGGCACCACGTGCCCGCTCACGCTCACCGTCGAGCGACCCGCCGACACCGGCCGCGGCTCGGTGCGCCTCCAGGCCCGCGCGACGCTCGACCGGGCACCGCTCGGCATGAGCGCGCCGCGCGCGATCGTGGGGCGCTACCTGGAAATCGGCATCGACGCGGTGCTCGTGGCGCCGCGCTGAGCACTCAGGCGGTCGCCTCGATCACGCGGCTCAAGACGGCGTGGAGGGCCTCCAGCTCGGAGACCTCCATGCCGAGCGCCTCGACCACGCGGTACGGGATCTTCTCGGCCTCGGCCCGCAGTGCGCGGCCCTTCTCCGTGAGCTCGACGGTGAGCTGCCGCTCGTCGGAAGCCTTGCGGCCGCGGGTGACGTAGCCCATCGCTTCGAGCCGCTTGAGCAACGGAGACAGCGTCGCGGGTTCGTGCCGCAGCGTGGCCCCGAGGTCCTTCACCGACCGCGGGGCTTTCTCCCACAGCGCGAGCATCACGAGGTATTGCGGGTGCGTCAGCCCGTACGGCTCCAGCAGGGGCCGGTAGACCGCGATGACGCTGCGCGAGGCGACTGACAGCGCGAAGCACACCTGGCGGTCGAGCTTCAGCGGGTCGTCGCCCAAGTCGATCTCTGCCACGGGGTCCTCCTCCTGGTCCGGGCCACCTTAACGGCTTCGGGTGTGGCCTCGGCTACCTTATCGATTAGCGCACTAATGATTAGTGTACCCTGAGGACAGCCGACAAGGAGGCGTGATGGACCGTCCGGGAGTCTTCCGCTGGTTCTGGTACGCAGTAGGCGGGCGTCTGCCCGAACGCTACCGGGACTGGATCCTGCACGACACGACGTCGAAGCACTGGAAGGCGCGGCACGTGCTGCGCAGTTCCGTGGGCCTCATCCCGCTGTGCCTCGTGTGGCTGCTATTGCCGGGCCCGCTGGCGTTGCGGCTCGCGATCGTGCTCATGGCGGCGCTGGTCGCGTACTTCTACTCGTCGGTGTACATGGAGGAAAGCATCGAGCACCGCCTCTCCCGCAACGGCTTCCCTCCCGGCACGGGCAAGCGCCTCCGCCGCGAGGCCGCCGAAGCCGCCGACGCCGACGCGAAGGCCCGCTACATCGCGATCTACCGCCAGAACACGGGCGAGTGACCGCTCCCGGCAGCGGTGCCGCCGGCCACGACTAGAGTCGGCGTCCGATGAGACGCAAGCTTCGCGGCCCGCTGCCGCCGCGCCACGGGCTGGACCCGGCGCGGCTGAGGATGCCCGACGAGGGCCCGTGGGGCACGTTGCTGGAGCACCTCGTGGAGCGGCTGCCGCGGGTGGACCCGGCGCGGATCGAACAGATGCTGCGCGAGGAGCGGATCTTCGGCCTCGACGGGCCACTCGGGGTCGACGCGGCGTTCGTGCCCGGCTCGTTCATCTGGTTCCACCGCGACCTGCCCGACGAGGTGGCGGTGCCGTTCGACATCACGGTCGTGCACCGCGACGAACACCTGCTGGTGGTCGACAAACCCCACTTCCTCGCCACGATCCCCCGGGGCAAGCACATCCTCGAAACCGCGTTGGTGCGATTGCGGCGCGACCTGGACCTGCCGGCGTTGTCACCCGCGCACCGCCTCGACCGCGTGACCGCGGGGCTGGTGATGTTCGTGATCACACCCGAAGTGCGCGGAAAGTACCAAACGATGTTCCGCGACCGACGCGTGAAGAAAGAATACGAAGCGATCGCACCGTACAATCCTTCGCTGGAGCTGCCGCGCACGGTCCGCAGCCACATCGTCAAGGAACGCGGAGTGCTTGCGGCACAGGAGATCGAGGGTCCGGTGAACGCCGAGACCCGCGTGGAACTGATCGAACACCGCGACGGGCTCGGCCGCTACCGCCTGCTGCCCGCCACCGGCCGCACACACCAGTTGCGCGTGCACCTGTCCGGCCTCGGCATCCCGATCCTCGGCGACGACTTCTACCCCGTGCTGACGGAAAAACCGCTCGACGACTTCACGAAACCGTTGCAGCTGCTGGCCAAGGTGCTGGAGTTCGACGATCCCGTGAGCGGCGAGCACCGCCGGTTCACGAGTTCCCTGCGCTTGACGGCGTGGGACTCACCGGACAAGTGGGCGGCGTCCCCGGCGCACTGAGCCCGAGGACGCCGCGCCGAACTCACTTCGTCCAGAACTTCACACCGCTCCACTGCACGGTGATCGGTCCCGCACCACTGCTGGTGCGGTACGAACCGAACTTGTCGTAATAACTACCGCTCGGGCTGTCGATGGTCTGCTTGAGCGAACCGTTGATGTACACCTTGTGCGTGCTGCCCACCTGGTTGATGGTGTTGACTCGCACGGAAGTGCCCACGGTGGCGCCGCTGGCGAGCGTCTGACCGCCCTCCACCGCGTACATCCGGCCGCCCTTTTCCACCGCCAGCAGAAAGTACGGTCCGGCGTTCGACCCGTCGCGGAAGGTCTGCTTCACGCTGATGCGCGTGCCGCTCATGCTGGTGACCTTGAAGGAGCCCTCGAACTGGTGCGTGCCGCCCGTGTACGTGTCGTACCGGCGCTCGGCGCGCTGGTCACCGCTGCCCGTGGAGCAGGTGAGCTGGAACGTGAGCCCGTTGATCTGCCCGCACCCGCGCTCCTGCTCGGAGAACCCCGGCGACCACGACTTCCACGGACCGGTACCGACCTGAGCATCGGCCACCGGAGCCACCACCGCAAGCCCGCACACGACCCCCGCGAGCACCCCGCCGAGGCGTAGTCTTCCTCGCACTTGCCAACCTCCGTACAACTCAGGGCGGCGGTAGTGGGACAGGTCCAGACCACTGCGTCGAACCTGGATGATCACTGTACGAGCACGGACGAAAACAGACAAGAGCCGGATTCACGACTCTTGACAGCTTTGTTTGTCAATGCTTGGCTCGGACCGTGCGGGACGTCGAGGTGATCGAGGACCCGGCTGCCGCGGCAGCCGCGCTGGACCCGGTCCGCGCGCGCCTGCTGGCGGCGCTGGCCGAACCCGCGTCGGCGGCCTCGCTCGCCACGCGCGTCGGACTCACGCGCCAGAAGGTGAACTACCACCTGCGCGCACTGGAATCCCACGGCCTCGTCGAGCCCGCGGGCGAGCGCCAGTGGGGCGGGCTGACCGAACGCCTCTTCGCCGCCACGGCCGCGTCGTATCAGGTCTCCCCCGCCGCGCTCGGCGACGCCGGCACGTCGGCGATGCAGCCCGACCGGCTCTCCTCGGCTTACCTGCTGGCGGTCGCCGGCCGGACCGTGCGCGAGGTCGCCGGTCTCGTGCGCCGAGCGGCGCGCGCCGGCAAACCGCTGCCGACTTTGGCACTGGACACGGAAATCGCGTTCCGCTCGGCGCGCGAGCGGGCGGCGTTCACCGACGAGCTGACCACGCTCGTGGCCGGGCTCGTCTCGCGCTACCACGACGAATCGGCTCCGGGTGCGCGGACGCACCGGCTGGTGGTCACCGCGCACCCGAAGCCGGCCGATCCGCCTACGCCGGCTGGATGATCACCTTCAGCGCCTGGTGGTCGGCGGCGTTGCCGAACACGTCGTAGGCCTGGTCGAGCTGGTCGAAGGTGAACGTGTGCGTGCCCATCTTCTCCGCGGGGATGCGGCCGCTCGCGACCATCTTCAGCAGCGTCGGGATCGACACGGTGTCGACGAGCCCCATGGTGAGCGTGATGTTGCGGATCCACAGGTCCTGCATGGGAAGTTCCACACCCACGCCGTGCACGCCGATGTTCGCGACGTGCCCGCCGGGCCGCACGAGCGCGGCGGCGGTCTGCAGGGTCTCGGGGTAGCCGACGGCTTCGATGGCGACGTCGACACCGAGCCCGTCGGTGTGCGCGAGGACCTCCGCGACGGTGTCGGGCCCGGCGGCGACCGTGTCCGTCGCGCCGAACTCGAGGGCCTTCTCGAGGCGGAACTTATTGGCGTCGATGGCGATCACCTTCGACGCGCCCCACAGGCCCGTGGTCAGGATCGCGGCAAGCCCGACCGCGCCGGAGCCGACGACGGCGACCGTGTCGCCCGGCCGCACCTCGCCCGCGAGCACGCCGACTTCGTAGCCGGTGGGCAGGGAGTCGGCGAGGAAGATGGCCTGCTCGTCGGTGACCTCGGCGGGCACGTGGTAGAGCGAGGTGTCGGCGAAGGGCACGCGGACGTACTCGGCCTGGGTGCCGTCGATGAGGTGCCCGAAGATCCAGCCGACGCCACCGACCGTGCGGCAGTGCGAGGGCATGCCCCGCTGGCAGTAGTCGCAGCGGCCGCAGCGCGTGACGGCCGGCACGAGCACCCGGTCGCCGACTTTGAAGCTGCCGACGGCGTCACCGACCGCCGTGACCGTGCCGACGGCTTCGTGGCCGAGGATGCGGCCGTCGGTGACCGCGGCGACGTCGCCGTGGAGGATGTGGAGGTCGGTGCCGCAGATCGTGGTGGTGTCGACTTTCACCACGACGTCGGTCACCTCTTTGATCGTCGCGTCGGGAACGTCTTCCCACGCCTTGTTTCCGGGTCCGTGGTACACCAGTGCCTTCATCGCCACCTCCGGGTCGGGACCGACTCTCGACGCTACGACGGGTCCGCGGCGTCGCCGGTCTCAAAATCAGACATCCGAACAGGTGTTCGATCCTCGTGTACGGTGGGGGCATGAGTCACGCACTTCAGGGATCCCTCTTCGGGTCCGGCTTCGAAGGCGCTGCTCTGGGTTCCCTCAACGGGATCCGGCGCACCGACCTCGGCCGCGGCGCGTGGGTCGACGTGCTGCCGGGCTGGCTGTCGGGGTCCGACGAGATTTTCACGCGCCTGGTCGCCGACGTCCCGTGGCACGCCGAGCAGCGGCAGATGTACGACCGCGTCGTCGCTGTGCCCCGGCTGCTCTGCTTCTACCGCGAAGACGAGACGCTGCCACACCCGTTGCTGACCTCGGCGCGCAACGCGCTCTCCGCGCACTACGCGGCCGAACTCGGCGAGCCCTTCCGCACCTCCGGCCTGTGTTACTACCGCGACGGCCGCGACAGCGTCGCCTGGCACGGCGACACGATCGGCCGGGGCAGCTCCGAAGACACGATGGTCGCGATCCTCTCGGTGGGCACCGCGCGCCACCTCGCCCTCCGCCCCCGCGGCGGCGGGGAGTCCCACCGCTACCCGCTGGGCCACGGCGACCTGATCGTGATGGGCGGTTCCTGCCAGCGCACGTGGGAACACGCCATCCCCAAGACGGGCAAGGGGGTGGGGCCGCGGATCAGCATCCAGTTCCGGCCGAAAGGGGTGCGTTAGCCGGTCGGCGGCGTGGGAAAGCCACGACGAAGCGCGCCACCGGAGTTCCCGGCGATGTCGATCGCCGCGAACGGTCCGCCGACGACACCGGCCCTGCGCGAGAGGTCCGTTGCAGCCGGCGGCCAGAAGCCCGGTGGCACCGGTCGTCACGGAGATCGGTGCCCTGCTGCCGCGCAGAGTCCGGCGAACTCGTGCGCGTGAAACGGTCGCCGGTCAGCCGAGGCGGCGGAAAAGTCCCGTCCGGAGCCGTTCTTCGCCGAATCCTCCGCCTCGCGAGCGTGGCGTCAGCGGACCAGCACCGGCAGTGAGTCGAGGCCGTAGACGATCGAGACCTTGCGGAACGCCAGTTCGTCCGGCTCGACGGCCAGCCGCAGGTCCGGGAACCGCTTCACCAGGGCCGGGTAGGCCGTGCGCAGCTCCATGCGCGCGAGCTCCGCGCCGATGCAGCGGTGGATGCCGTACCCGAAGGCCAGATGGGAAGACGGGTCGCGCCGGGGGTCGAAGCGCTCCATGTCGGTGCCCAGCGCGGCGTCGCGGTTGGCGACAGAGAGGGACACCAGCACGATGTCGCCCTCGCCGATGTGGACGCCCGCGATGTCCATGTCTTCCTTGGCGAAGCGCGGGAAGGCCATCTGCACCACGGTGAGGTAGCGCAGCAGCTCCTCCACGAACCGGTGCACGGAGTCGTCGTCGCCGCGGACCGCGTCGAACGCGGCGGGGTCGCGGAGCAGCACCAGTGCGCCGAGGGCGAGCATGCTGGCGGTGGTTTCGAGGCCACCGGTGAGCACGCCGTCGGCGAGGCCCGCGAGCTCGAGGTCGTCGATCTCGTCGCCGTGTTCCTTGATGAGCATGCCGAGCAGGCCGTCGCCCGGTTCTTCGCGCTGCTTCTTGACGATGTCGAGCAGGTAGGTCAGCGATTCCGAGATCGCGCCCAGCGACGCGCCCGCGCCGCCGAACAGGTCGAAGCGCGCGGTGCTCAGGCGCTGGAAGTCGGCACGGTCCTCATAGGACACCCCGAGCAGCTCGCAGATCGTGAGCGACGGGATCGGGAGCGCGAACGCCTCCCACAGGTCCACGGGCCCCTCGGCGGCGGCCATCGCGTCGAGCTGTTCGTTCACGATCTCGTCGATCCGCGGCGTGAGGCGGTTGAGCCGGCGCATGGTGAACTCCGGCGTGAGCAGCTTGCGCAGCCGCGAGTGCACCGGCGGGTCGGCAAAGCCCAGCCCGCCCGGGTTCTGGTCTTCGGTCACGCCCGCGTTGCCGACGAGGTTCGTGAAGTCGTTGCTGAACTCCGAGACCTTGCCGAGAACGGCCTTGGACTCCTCGTAGCCGGTCACGAGCCACGCGTTCATGCCGAACGGCAGGTCGATCTTGCTGATGGGCTCCTCGGCCCGGCGCTGCCCCAGCGACGGCACGGGGTCCAGCCCCACGCGCCGAAGCGGTTCCAGCGCGGAGTCGGGAAGGAACGCCATCTTCTCGAGGTCGAAACCTCGCTTCTGCTGCCTCGCGATGTACCGGCGACCGGCCCAGGCGAGGATTCGCGAGCGGAGACTCCCCATGACAGCGACACTACCTCACGCCGCCGTTCGGGTGATCGGCGCGGAGACAGCCGTCACCTGCGGTTCGGGATCACGACATGCGCCGTGACCCGGCCGTGACCAGCGGTGTGGGAGCGGGGACGCGGCACCGGCTCAGGTCCGGCGGGCGCCGATCGCGCCGATCCATCCACAGTGGACACCGCGGTCTCCATCGGAGGGCGGAAAGCCCCGGCGTTCTCAGGTTGCCGGGGCCTCCGAGCGTGTTTCGGACGCGCCGACCCTTCCGGGTGAACGTGACGATTCGCACGCCCTGCACGAAAAGACGTCAGGCGCGGTTGTTCACCCAGCCCTTAACCGCGCCGGCGCACTGGTAGCGGACGACCACGTGTGACTTGCTGGCGTAGGCCCCGCTGGCCCCGGCGAGATCCCACGGCCCCGGCCGGTCCGCGTCGACCTTTCCGCCGGCCTGGACGGTGACCACGTCCCGGCCCGCGACACCGGGGGTGTCCCCCACGAGCGAGATGCCGTCGAGGGTGATCGGCTGGTCGTAGCTCGACGCCAGCCGCAGGTACCGGCCGCCGTTCACCGGAATGTGGAGCTTGCCCCACTCGCCGGGCTCGGTCGCCTCTCCGCGGTCACTGCTCATGTCCTCGTCCTCCTCTTCTCCCGGGGTCTTGAGTGCGCCGAAGTGCGCCGTCGTGTAGCTCTCATCGAGATCGACTCCGGCCGCCGAGATGCCCGGGATGGTCCCGGACGAGCTGTACTGGTGGATGTCGTAGCGGCCGGCGGTGGCGGCGGGCCGTGCGCCGTAGCGGGCGATCCAGATCACGAGACCGGGGATGCCCCAGCGATCCGGGCGCAGCAGCGTGGCGAGCGCGTTGTTCATGTACACGCCGGGCCGGAACCCACGAGCGTCGATCCGTTGGCAGAACGCCCTGCCGAACGCGGCTTTCTGGCTGTCCGGGATGTTCTGCGCCCCCGAACCGGGCGGGTTGTCCTCCAGGTCAAGCATCGGGACGCAGCCGGTGGCGCCGAGCCGGATCACCTCGCCGAGGAGGATGTCGGCCTGCGCCGCGGCGCCGGGACTCGCCTGGACGAAGTGGTAGCCGCCGACCGGGATGCCGACGGACCTGGCGCCGTTCACCTCGTTGTCGGCGCGGCCGCCGGCGGGGGTACCGCCACCGTCGGAGAGTTTGACGTAGACGAACGTGACGCCGGCCTGCTTGACCGCGGGCCAGCTGGTGACGGTCTGGAACCTGCGGTAGATGTCGATGCCGAGCGCCATCAGGAACCGCCTTCCGTGACGTAGGTGGGCGCCGGGTGGGTGCCGCCGAGCTCGCGAACGGCGTCGACCACGCGGTGGTTCCACCATTGGCGCGTCGTGCCGCGCGGATGTCGGCCACGCCGGGCCAGCCGCGTTTCCGCCCGCGGCGCGGCGACCCGGTCGGCTCCGGTGGCGGTGGCCGTGTTCGTCGGCACGACTGCTCCCCCAGTTGCTCAGCTTGGGACGATTTGTCCGTTTCGCGAGTTGGAGCTGCCTTGTAACCTGCCACGCGCGCCACGCGGACGACACCGCCACCATGGGTATTCGCCTCCTCCGAACGCAGGAGGCCGGAGCCACGGGGCAGCGCCACGACGGCGAGTGAGCCAGTCCGCTTTCGCCTGTCGCGCAGCGGGTTCACCACGAAATCGTCAGGGCCGGGCCGAGCCGGGCGCCGGTTCGTCACTACCAGTCGTCCGAAGCAGGTTCAGACGTCTCGCCCACACGAGCGCGACCGGATTGTCGGTGTCGTCATCCAGAATGGTGATGGCCGAGGAGAGGAGCTCTCCCCCCGGCGTGAACGTGTCGGCGCCGAAGCCCGCCCGGAATGGGCGCGACGAACGACGCCGCGCCGTGAGACGCTCGGCTCACGAACCCGGAGGAAACGGACATGACTGCGGCGCTCATCGGACGGGAGCACCCCGCCTCGGTGTTGCGCGCGGAGCTGGCGCGCGCGACCGCGAGCCACGGCGGCCTGGTGCTGGTCACAGGCGAGGCCGGCATCGGCAAGACCACGCTCGTCACGGGCCTGGCCGACGAGGCTCGCGAACGCGGGGCGCTCGTGCTGGCCGGCACGTGCTGGGAATCGGGCAGCGCGCCCGGTTACTGGCCGTGGGTGCAGGTCGTGCGTGCGCTGCGCCGGGCCGCTGAGCCGCACGAGTGGGCTGCGGCGGATTCCGCGACCCTGTCGGCGCTGCTCGGCGAATCACCCGAGCCAGGCGACGCGTTCCGCCTGCACGACGCCGTCACGAGCGCGCTCATCACGCTCTCGCACGACCGGCCTGTGGTCGTGGTGCTCGACGACCTGCACTGGGCCGACCCCGCGTCGCTGCGGCTGCTCGACTTCGCGGCGCGCCACACGTGGTTCGAGCGGCTGCTGCTGATCGGCACGTACCGGGACGTCGAGGTCGACGCGCCCGGTCACCCGCTGCACCAGCTCGTGCTGCCGCTCGTCGCGAAGGCCACCACCGTCACGCTCACCGGACTCGACCCCGCGCAGGTCGCCGAGCTGATGGGCCGCACCGCGGGCACGGACCCCGGCGCCGAGCTGGCCGCCGACGTGCACCGCCGCACCGGCGGCAACCCGTTTTTCGTCGAGCAGACCGCGCGGCTCTGGCGCAGCGGCAGCCCCGTCTCGGCCGTCGCGCCGGGCGTGGCCGACGCGTTGCAGCGCCGGCTTTCGCTGCTGCCGGCCCAGGTGGCGGACCTGCTGAGCGACGCCGCCGTGCTCGGCCGGGAGTTCTCGCTGCGCCTGCTCGCCGCGGTCGCCGGCGCACCCGTGCCGCAGGTCGACCACCTGCTCGGCCAGGCCGTCGCGACGCGGCTCGTGGTCGCGCTCGGCGAAGGCCGCTTCGCGTTCGCCCACGACCTGGTCCGCGAATCGCGCTACGCCGGCCTCGGTGGCGAAGGGGCGGCCCGCCGGCACGCGGCCGTCGCCGGCTCCGACCTGGTCGGTCCCGCCGAACGCGCCCGGCACGCCTACCTGGCGGGCGCCCTCGTCGAGCCGGCCCGCACCGTCGAGCTGCTCTTGGCGGCCGCCCGGGATGCCAGCGCGCGCCTCGCCATCGAGGAGTCCATCGGCCACCTGCGGCGCGCGCTGGAACGCGCACCGACCTCCCGCACGCGTGCGGTCGTCCAGCTGGAACTGGGCACACTGCTCTGGCGCGTCGACGACAAGGACGAGGCCTGGGCGCACTTCGAAGGCGCCGTCGCGAGCGTGCGCGAACTCGACGACGCGGAGCTGCTCGCGCGCGCCGGCCTCACCCTCGCCCGCGTCGACCCGGGCGGCGCGCGCCACGAGCTCGTGTCCGGACTCCTGCTGGAAGCCCACCGCCGTCTGTGCGCGGGCACGCCGGCCGAACAGCTGTCCCTCGACCGCGTCACGCTCGAGCTCACGGCCCGCGCCGCCATGCTCGCCCGCGACGACGAAGACGACCACGCGCTCGCGTTCTCCCTGTGGGCCCGCCACGACGCCATCTGGGGCCCCGGCAGCGGCGCCGAACGCGAACGGCTGACGGACGAACTCGCAGCCGTCGCCCGGCGCACCGGCGACCGCGAGAATGAATACTTCGCGTCGTCGCTGAAGTGGGTCGCACTCCTCGAACAGGGCGACCCGCGCTACCTCGACCAATTCCGCTCGTTCCAGGCCCTGACGGAAAACAGTGGCCTGCGCGGCGCCGAACTGGCCGCGAAAATCGACCGCAGCGTCATCTGCGCCCTGCACGGCCGCTTCACCGACTCGGACGTCGCGTTGCAGCAGGCGCTCGACGCGCACCTCGGCCTGAGCGAACGCGAGTTCGGCTTCATGGGCGACCAGTTGCGCTGGAGCGCTCTGTTGCTGCAAGGCCGCTTCGCCGAGCTGGCCGACCTGCCCGCCCGCATGAGCGACGCGGGGCACTCCCACCCAGGCCTCCTGCGAGCCCTCGCCGCCGCCCACGCCGGCGACGCCGCCGCCACCCGCGAGCTGCTCGCCGAGGCCACCGCGGAAGCCCCGTACTCCCGCGAGTTCACCCCGCTGTGGCTACGCTGCCAGGCCCAGGCCGCCGCGGTGCTGGGCGACCGCCCGGCCGCCGAACGCCTCCTGGCCGAGCTCGCGCCGTACTCCGGCGAATGGCTGGTTTCCTTGTACGGCTGCGATCTGAGCGGCCCCGTCGACCTCTGGACCGGTCTGCTCGCCGCGACCCTCGGCGACCACGACCTCGCCGTCGACCTTTTCACCTCCGCCGCCCGCTCCGCCGACCGCCTGCGCGCACGCCCGTGGTCGATCGAAGCCCGCAGCCACCTCGCCACCGCCTACCAGAACCTGGGCGACACCCACCGCGCGGCGGAACTCTTCGACACCGTCACCGCGGAAGCCACATCGCTGGGCATGCAGCACATCCCCGCCCGCGTCCGCTCGGCCCGCACAGAACCGTTACCCCTCAACGAGTTCCGCCGCACCGACGCCGTCTGGTACCTCCGCTACGCCGGCCACGAAACCCGCGTCCCCGACTCCAAAGGCCTGCGCGACCTCCACTTCCTCCTCGGCCGCCCCGGCACCGACGTCCCCGCCGTCCGCCTCCTCGCCCCCGAGGCCGACGTCGCCCCCACCTTCACCGGCACCCCCATCCTCGACGACACGGCCAAAGCCGCCTACCGCCACCGCCTCACCGAACTCGACGCCGCCATCGACCACGCCACCACCCTCGGCGACGACACCCGCGCCGCCACCCTCGACACCGAACGCGCCGCGCTCCTCACCGAGCTCCGCACCTCCTCCGGCCTCGCCGGCCGTACCCGCCGCCTGGGCGACGAATCCGAACGCGCGCGCAAAGCCGTCACCGCCCGCATCCGCGACGCCATCCGCAAACTGGCCGACCTGCACCCCACCCTGGCCGACCACCTCCACGCCACCATCACCACCGGGTCGAGCTGCTCCTACCACCCACCGACCCCCACCACCTGGCGCCTGTAGCCCAAGGCAACCGGCAACAGAACGCACGCGCCGTGGGCGGGTGGGGGAAGTGGCCCGCCGCATTCTTTCCAGCGAGCCGAGCACTCACTTCCTGTTGTACAACCGCATAGTCCACGTCCCGAACACCAAAGTCAGCACTCCAGCCGCGATCAACGTCCACATGATCGCCCCGAAGTCCCAAGCCCCGGCCATCATCGACCGAACCCCGCTCACCAGCTGCGTAATCGGGTTCAACTCGACGAACACCTGCAACCACCCCGGCATCGTCGACGGATCCACATACACGTTCGACAGAAAAGTCAGGGGCATGATCACCATCATGCTCACCCCCATCACCGACTTCTCCGACCTCAGCAGCAGCCCGAACATCGTCCACACCCACGACAGCCCGAACGAGAACACCAGCAGCAGCACAACCCCAGCCACCACACCCCCGAAACCACCCGGCGGCCGGAACCCCAGAATCAACCCCACGACCATGATCACCACAGACGCGATCACGTACCGCAACGCGTCCCCCAGCAAATACCCCACCATCGCCGAGGGACGCCAGATCGGCAGCGTCCTGAACCGGTCGAACACGCCCTTCTCGATATCCGTATTGACAGCCAACCCCGTGTACATCGTGATCATCACAACGCTGGACGCCAAAATACCCGGCAAGAAAAACTGCAGATACTGCGAAGGAGAACCCGCCAAAGCACCACCGAACAAATATGTGAACATCAACGTCATCATGATCGGAAACGCCGTGACGTCGAACAACTGCTCCGGCACATGCTTGATCTTCAACACCGCCCGCCGGCCGAAGGTGATCGACGTCGACAGCGCGCTGGGCCTGGGCGGCCGTTCCACCGCCACCAGCAACGCGGCCAAATCCTCGACCTTCGGCGCCGCCAGCTCGACATCAGCCTCGCGTACAGTCGTCACACCGCCACCTCCTCACTTGCCGGACGATCAGTCAGAGCCAAGAACACCTCATCGAGACTCGGCTGACCCAACGAAAACGTGTCAACAGTGATGCCGGCCCGCGCCAGCTCCGCGAGGGCCCGCGAGGCGCGTTCGGCCGAGCCGAGGTGCTCGTCGGCCGACAATCGCGCCGTCAACGCCACCGGATCCGGCTCCAACTGCACCGTCGCTTCCAGCGTCCGCCCCAAAATCTCCGCCGCCGCCTCGCGCTGGCCGGCATCACGCAACCGCAAATGCACAGCCCCGACGCCGACGGAAGCCTTCAACTCGCCTTTCGTCCCCTCCGCGATCACCTTCCCGTGGTCGATCACCGCGATCCGCGACGCCAGCTGATCCGCCTCGTCGAGATACTGCGTAGTCAGCAACACCGTGGTCCCCTGCGCGACGATCGCCCGCACGATGTCCCACACCTGGTTGCGGCTGCGGGGATCCAGCCCCGTCGTCGGCTCGTCGAGGAACAACAGATCGGGCGTGTTGAGAATGCTGGCCGCGATGTCCAACCGCCGCCGCATGCCACCCGAATAGTTCTTCACCTGCCGCGCCGCCGCGTCGGTCAACCCGAACGCCTCCAGCAACTGCGCCGCACGCGACCGGGCCGCGGGCTTGCGATGCCCGAGCAGCCGGGCGAGCATCACAAGGTTCTCGGTGCCCGTGAGGTCCTCGTCGACCGACGCGTACTGCCCGGTGAGGCTCACGCGGCTGCGCACGGCATCGGCTTCGCGCACCACGTCCTTGCCGAACACGCGCGCCTCACCGCCGTCGGGCCTGGTCAGCGTCGCCAGCATGCGCACGGCGGTGGTTTTGCCCGCGCCGTTGGGGCCGAGGACGCCGTAGACGGTGCCCGCGGGCACCACGAGATCGATGCCGTCGACCGCCCGGGTCTCCCCGAACACCTTCACGAGCCCGGCGGTCTCGATCGCCGGCTCGGCGGTGGCACTGCTCATGTCTGTCCTTCCCCGTTCTTGTTCGGCCACAGTCGGTCAGCCACAGTCGATTCACGCGCCGTCGGTTCACGCGCAGTAGGGCCGCGCCCGCCGCCCGTCGCGCAGGGCGAGCCCCCACCAGACGAGCTCGTCGAGCAACGTCGTCACGGCGTGCCCGTACCGCTCCGGATCGGGGCGGAAACCACCGTCAGACACGCGGGCTTCGAGCAGGTCGAGGCACACCGCGTCGCGCAACGTCGCCGTGTGCAGCTCGGTGAACACCCCACGAAGCTGCTCCACCGCGTAGCGGCCCGCGGCGCGGTAGCCGTAGGAGACGAATCCGACCGGTTTCGCCCGCCACTCGTCGTACGCGCAGTCGATGGCCTGCTTGAGCGACGCCGGGAAGCTGCGGTTGTACTCCGGTGTGACGACCACGTACGCCTCCGCCGCGGCGATCCGCCGCGCGAACCCGGCCATCGCCGGCGTCGGCCGCGCGGGGTAACACGCCGGGATCGCGAAGTCGGCGAGGTCGACCACGTCGAGGTCCAGCCCGGTGCGCGCACCGGCCCGCTCGACGAACCACCGGCCGACGCCGCCACCCACCCGACCCTCCCGGGTGCTGGCGACGACCACGGCCACCCGCAGCTTCTCCTGCACACCCTCAGGGCGCCAGATGCGCGCGAGCCGCCGCCAGATTCGATCTGGCGGCGCGCGTCAGGCGTAGAACGGGTGCGGCCGCGGCCGGCCCGGCCCACCGCGCGTGCCGCACGTCAAGCACGGGCGAGACAAGCGCGGCGGCGCCGACCAGCATCGCGACGCCGGCGGTGAAGCCCTCCCGCGGGTGAACAACGGCTTGCCCGCCAGCAGCACCACGACACGACGTTCACGGCGCCGACGCCAACTTGTTCCAGCCGGGACCGGTCCCGTGCCGACGGCGCCTGCTGAAACGTTTCATCATCGTGTTAGGCTGGCCGCCCCAAGGGCGAGGGGAGGGCCGTGGTCGGCATCAAGGAAGTCGCGAAGCGCGCAGGCGTTTCGATCGGCACTGTGTCCAATGTGGTCAATCGGCCCCACGTCGTCGCGACGGCCACGCGCAACCGGGTGCTGTCGGTCATCCAGGAGCTCGGGTACGTGCGCGACGAGTCCGCGCGGCAGCTGCGCGCCGGGCGTTCGCGGATCATGGCGCTGCTCGTGCTCGACCTCGGGAACCCGTTTTTCGTCGACGTCGCTCGCGGCGCCGAGGAAGCCGCCCACGCGCAGGGGATCAACATCATCACGTGCAACAGCGGGCAGCGGGTGGAGACCGAGGCGTCGTACCTCGCGATGCTCGCCGAGCAGCGCGTGCGCGGCGTGCTGCTGAGCCCGGTCGACACCGCCGGCGACGCGATGCAGGCGTTCCGCCGTAGCGGGATTCCGTACGTGTTCGTGGACCGCAAGGTGCCCGCGGACGAGGCGAGCTCCGTGTCGGTCGACGACGTCGCGGGCGGCGCGCTGGCCGCCCGGCACCTGCTGGAGACCGGGCACCGCCACATCGGGTTCGTGAACGGTCCCACCATCCTCACGCAGTGCCGCGACCGCGACGCCGGCGTGCGCTCCGTGCTCACCGGTTCGGGCGCGCAGTTGTCGGGGGTGGAGGCGATCGGCCTCGACGTCGCGTCGGGCCGCGACGCGGGCGCGCGCCTGCTCGGCATGAGCCCCCGGCCGACGGCCGTGTTCTGCGCCAACGACCTGCTCGCGCTCGGCGTGCTGCAGGCGATGGTCGGCGCCGGCGTGCGCGTGCCGGACGAGATGGCCATCGTCGGCTACGACGACATCGAGTTCGCGGGCGCGGCGGCCGTCCCGCTCACGTCCGTGCGCCAGCCCGCGTTCCGGCTCGGGCGCACGGCCGCCGAGCAGCTGCTCGCGGAGACGGAGGAGAACCCGGCGCCGCACCGCGAAGAGGTCTTCACACCGGAGCTGGTGGTGCGGGAGTCGACGCGCGTTCGCCGGTAACTGTTTACACCGGGGTGTACAGAGCGCTATAAACACTTTCGTGGACACCGGCCGCAAGCTCCTGCCCCGCGCCGAACGCCGCGCGCAGATCCTCGCCGCGGCGCGGACGGCCTTCGCCCGCGACGGCTACGCGGCCACCACGATCGAGCAGGTCGCCCGCGAGTCCGGCGTGACGGCGACGATCATCTACCGCCACTTCGCCGGCAAGCCCGACCTGTACCGCGCAGTGCTCGACGACGTCCGCGACCGCCTGCGGGTGGCCACGTCGGGCCGTCCTGACCTGGTGCGTGCGGCGGTCGCCGCCGCGGCCTCCGATCCGGACGGCTTCCGGCTGCTGTTCCGCCACGTCGCGCGTGAACCGGAGTTCGACTCGTGGGCCGCCGACTTCCGCGCGCGGAGCTCCCTGGTCGCCGAATCGGCGCTGCCGGCGGAAATCCCCGATCCTGCGCGCCGGGCTTGGGCCGCGACCTTGCTGACCACCCTCTCGGTGGAAACGATCCTCACCTGGCTCGACGCCGGCCGTCCCGCTTCCGAGGAGACGGTCGCCACCGCCATCGACGCCGCCTCCGCCGCCCTCATCGCGACGATCGGAGCACCATGACCTACCACGACGTCGGCCGCTTCGACGCCCGCGCCGACACCTACGACAAGCCGACCCTGCAGGGCTTCTTCGGCGCCGTCCACCGCGCGACGCTCTCCTTCGCCGCCGCTGCCCCGCCCCACTCGGTCCTCGACGTGGGCGCCGGCACCGGCGAGCTCCTCGCCCTGGTCCACGCCCGCTTCCCGGATGCCGCTCTGTCCGGTGTGGACCCCGCGTCCCGCATGCTCGCGCGGGCACGCGAAAAGCCTTTTCCGGCGACGCTTTCCGTCGGCACTGTGGAATCCCTCCCGTATCCTTCTGGGAGTTTCGACCTGATGCTGTCGACGATGTCGTTCCACCACTGGGCCGACCCCGCCCAGGGCCTCGCGGAAATCCACCGCGTCCTCACGCCGGGTGGCACCGCCGTCGTGGCCGAACACTTCACCCGCGGGTGGCTGCGCTTTGCTTCCCGCGTCCTGCCCCGCCGCAACCGCACGGAGACTGTGCCGGAAGTAGTCGCACTGGCTCGCAATGCGGGCCTCGACTTCGCCGGCCAAGCCACCGTCTTCCACTTGGCTGGGCTGCCTTTCATCACCGCCGTGCGGCTGCGCAAGCCACAAGCTCCTGGGTAACAACACAAGAACCGTGTGCGGGCCTCCAGCCGTCGGGAGACAGACCCCCGCCCTCCCTGGGCAGGGTTCCGGCAAAGTCTTTGGGCCTGGTTGTAGGGCGGGCACGGTCTCTGTTGATCATGTGATTGTCGAAGTCCCATGATCGTGAGAGAGC
>NZ_JBEXHL010000071.1:0-20736 GCF_040607795.1 Amycolatopsis sp. NPDC005232
CCGGAAGTGCACTACGCGGTGGCGTGGGTGGCGATCGGGTCGGTGGTGGTGCACGTGGCGGTGAAGCTGCCGATCGTGCGGCGGGCGCTGACCCGGCCACATGGGGTGCATTGAATCGGGGCTGGGCGCGCAGCGCCTCCGTTGAGAGTGGTGGCGGGGGCATGGATGGAGCAACCAACGCCGCATTGGGGTACTTCCCGGCCCACGCGAAGCGGAGGGTGGGCGCGCCCATGAGCCGGGCTTTACGAAGCCCGAACATTCACCCCACACCCCTCGTACACCGGGACGAGAAGGTACTGCCCGTACCCGGAACTCACCGGTCACGAGAGGGAGAACGAACGATGCGAGGAACCACCTGGACCCGGCGGCTGGCGTTGGCGGGCGGCGGTGTCGCGGCCGGGCTGCTGGTCGTGACGCCGCTGGCCGTGGCGGACACCACCGCTCCCCCGGCCCCGTCGTCGAGCGCGGCGCCGGTGGCCCCGATCACGCTCAGCCCCGAGGAGTCGCAGCAGGTCTGCGGCGAGTGGGTGCCCAAGCTGCAGAAGCGGGCGCAGAACCTGACCGACCGCATCAACGGCGGCGCCGAGGTCGCCGGGTCCGTCGCGAACCTCAAGGCGCGCTCGGCCGACCAGAAGGCCAAGGGCCACACTGCGGCAGCCGACAGGTTGCAGAAGCGCGCGGACAAGCGCCAGAGCCGGATCAGCCAGCTCGGCGACGCGAAGAGCAAGCTCGACGCGTTCGCCTCGGCGCACTGCAAGCCCGCGGGCACGAAGTGAGGGCGGCCCGGCTCGTGGCCGCGGTCGGGGCGGCCGCGCTCCTGGCGCTCGCGTGCACCGCGTGCGACGGCGGCGACACGGCGGCGCCGTCGAGCGGCGGCTCACAGGCGACGAGCGAACTCAACGGCATCCAGTCCACGCTCGACAGCATCGAGTCGGACATGGCGGGCGACGGCTCACCCTGAGCCAGGCGGGCGACGGCTCATAATGAGCCGGCGGTGGCTAGCAACAGCCCGCCGCAAGCACGCCACCACGTGCAACAGCCCGCGATAGCGCGGACGTCGTCAGCGCCGGCTCGCCCCCGGCTGACATCGCGGGCGCGAGTCAGCCATCGAGGGCACCAGCCCACCGCAAGTCCGAAATGGCAGGCCACGGCTCACCCTGAGCCAGGCCTTGGCGGTCGACCGCTCATCACAAGCCGGTCGTCGCAGGCACCGCCCGCCGCCCCAGGCCACGCGGGCGGCGGCTCACCGCAAGTCGCGCAGCCCGCGATGTCCCCCACATCGCGAGCGACGGCTCGCACTGAGCCGCGTAGCCTCTCGGTCGACGTTGGCGGAGAGGGAGAACGGGAGCCCGAATGGGGTCAGCCGGGCGCGGCCTCGTCCTCGTCGTCGAGGACGAGGCCGCGATCGCCGAACTCGCCGCGATGTACCTGCGGCGCGACGGGTTCGGCGTGCACGTGGAGTCCGACGGCGCGGCCGCACTGGGGGCCGTCCGCCGGCTCAAGCCGGTGGCCGTGGTGCTCGACATCGGACTGTCCGGAATGGACGGGATCGAGATCTGCAAGGCGTTGCGCGCGACCGGTGACTGGACGCCGGTCCTGTTCGTCACCGCGCGCGACGACGAGCTCGACCGTCTCCTCGGCCTCGAGATCGGCGCCGACGACTACCTCACCAAACCCTTCAGCCCGCGCGAGCTGGCCGCGCGCGTGCGTACGGTGCTGCGCCGCGCGTCCGGGGGCACGCCGGCCGCGGAGACCTTCGAATGCGGTGGCGCGCGCGTCGACGTGACGAGCCGCCGCGCGTGGGCGGGCCAGCAAGAGATCACACTGACGTCCACGGAGTTCGACCTGCTCACCCACCTCGTCCGCCACCCCGGCCACGTACTCTCGCGCGACCAGTTGCTGTCCGCCGTGTGGGGCTATTCCGCCGCGGCGGGCACCCGCACGGTCGACGTGCACGTGGCTCAGCTGCGCGCGAAGCTCGGCGAACACAGTCCGATCAGGACGGTGCGCGGCATCGGCTACGCGGCGGACGCCGGATGAGGGGCACGCTCGCGCTGCGCATCACGGTCGTGTGCCTGGCGGTGGCGGGGATCGCCGTGATCGTCTCGGGCCTGGTGGCGACGCGGCTCGTGCGCACGACCGCCGACACCGTGCTGCAGCAGTCGTTGAAAGCCCAGGCCGACGTGGTCGCCACGCAGCTCGACGACACCGGCATCGGCAACCGCCTCGGCGTCGGCAAGGTCGCCGACGTGGTGCGCGGCCAGGGGATCGCCGTGGTCGTGCGGCGCCCGGGCGGCCAGGACGTGGGCGACGCGACGTCGACCCGCGTAGCCGAACGGGCCGGGCTCGCGTCGGGCGCGAACCAGTCGGACCGCGTGACGGTGGACGGGCAGCAATACCTCGTGGAGGTCCGTGCCGTCGGCCCGCGCGCGGCGGCGTTCGCGCTGGTCCAGCCCGCGCGCAGCGGTGAGGCGACGCAGCGCGCGCTGGTGCGCAACATCGCGCTGGCGCTGGGCATCGGGCTGCTGGTCGCGGCCATCGCCGGGTACGTGTCCGGACGGCTGCTCGGCAGGCCCCTGCGGAAGGCGGCGGCCGCGGCGGTCAGCCTGCGCACCGGCCGACGTGACGTGCGCGTGCCCGTGGAAGGACCCGTCGAGGTCGCCGAGGTCGCCGGCTCGCTCAACGAATTGGCCGACGCCCTGGCCCACAGCGAGGCACGCCAGCGGGAGTTCCTGCTGTCGGTGTCCCACGAGCTGCGCACCCCGCTCACCGCGGTGACCGGCTTCGCCGAGGCCATCGCCGACGGCGTCGCCGAGGGCCCCGACGCGCGCCGCGCGGGCGAGACCATCCACCGCGAGGCGCAGCGGCTCGAACGCCTGGTGAGCGACCTGCTCGAACTCGCCCGCCTCGGCGCCGACGAGTTCCGCCTCGACCTCGCGACGCTCGACCTAGCCGCGCTCGTCACCGACCGCGCGCAGGTCTGGCAGCTGCGCTGCGAACGCGAAAACGTGCCCCTGTACGTCGATTCCCCCGCCGCACCGGTGCTCGTCACCGCCGACGCGCGCCGGCTGCAGCAGGTGGTCGACGGCCTCGCGGAGAACGCCCTGCGCGTGACCCCGGCCGGCGCCCCGATGGTGTTCTCCCTGGTCGTGGATCAGGGCCACGCGCACCTTGCCGTGCGCGACGGCGGGCCCGGCCTCGCACCGGAGGACTACGCCGTGGCCTTCGAGCGCGGCGTGCTGAACAAGCGCTACCGCGACCGCCGCCCCGTCGGCTCGGGCATCGGCCTGGCCCTGGTCCACGGCCTGGTCGAGCGCATGGGCGGCGCGCTCCGGGCCGGCCCGGCTCCTGAAGGCGGGGCCGCGTTCACGATCACGCTCCCGCTCGCAGCTGCGCCGCCCGGTCCGTCACGTCCATGAGCGCCCAGTGCTCGACGATCCGCCCGTCGCGCACCCGGACCATGTCCATGCTGGTCACGGCGTACGAACGACCGGTGGAGGCCTGCGTGCCGGTGCTCGTGTAGCGGTTCACGGAGAACTCGCCGTCGCTCACGTTCTGCTCGACGCGCACCGCCAGGTCGCGGAAGTTCGCGAGGAACTCGCCGCGGCTGATCGCGGCCCACTTCTCCCGCCACGCGGCGATGCCGACGTGATCTCCCCCGGCGCCGCCGCGGTGATCGATGACGTCCGGGTCCACGTACTTCAGGCCCTCTTCGGTGAACGCCGTCTCGACGATCCGGCGGTGCACCTCGGGCGGGGTGAGTTCGCTGGTCATGGCCGCGTACTCTAAGTGGGGAACTCCCCATTTAGCAATCCGCGAGGAGGCCGGCCGTGACACCACGGGCCGACGCACGCGACAACCGGGGGCAGCTCGTACGCGCCGCCCGCGAGGTGTTCGCCGCCGAGGGCAGCGACGCGCCACTGGACCGCGTGGCCAAGCACGCCGGCATCGGCAACGCCACCCTGTACCGCCACTTCCCCCGGCGGCGCGACCTGCTCGCGGCGGTCTACGCCGAAGAGGTCGAGACACTCCGAGCCGAGGGCGAGGCCCTGCTGGCGCACGAGGACCCCGAAGCCGCGCTGTTCGCGTGGCTCGGGCTCTTCCTCGACCACGTCCGGGACAAACGCGACCTCGCACTGTCCATAACGGACGATCCCGGCAGCGACCGCGAGGCGCTTTTCGCCCACTGGCACGGGGTGATGACCGACACAGCCACCGCCCTGGCCACCCGCGCCGGCCTCACCGACGAGGTCGAAGCCCTCGACCTGCTGGTGCTCGCGACGGGAATTGCCTTGTCCGGCGCGGAAAAACCCCGCACCGAACGGCTGCTGCGCGTGATCCGCCGGGGCAGCACCGGCGGTCGGGCAGGCGCCGGTCAAGCTCGCACGGGTTAAGCTCACGTCGTGGAAATGCTGCACCTGCGCTACTTCGTGGCCGTCGCCGAAGAGCTGAACTTCTCGGCGGCCGCGCGGCGGCTCCACATGGCCGCGTCGCCGTTGAGCCAGCGGATCAAGGACCTCGAGCACGAGCTCGGGCAGAAGCTGTTCGACCGCAGCACGCACCACGTCACCCTCACCATCGCGGGCACCGCACTGCTGCCGATCGCGCGCGACGTGCTGGAGCAGGTGAACTCCATCCCGTGGCGGCTGCGCGAGGCGGCGAAACCCCAGCGCAGCACGGTGTTCCTCGGCATGCCCGCGGGCGTGCACCCGGACCTGCGCGACCGCGTTACGGCGCTGGCCGAGCGGGTGCGCGAGCGGTTCGAGCTCAAGCGCTGGCCCGGGCCCAGCCCCGACCTCGTCGACGCCGTGCTCGACGGGCGGCTCGCCTTGACGCTGGCGCGCATGCCCGTGACCGAACCGGCGCTCGAAGCACTGCCGGCGATGTCCGAGCGGCTCGGCGCCGTGGTGCCGGCCGACCAGTTCACCGGCCGGGACTCGGTGAACCTGGCCGAGCTCTCCGGGTTCGCCTACATCGCCTCACCCGAGGATTCGACACCGGCCTATTTCGAGCAGCTCGACCGGCAATTGATGTCCCTGGGCATCAAGAAACGGCTCAAACTGGCGAACACTGGATATTCGGGCGTCTCGGAAATCATTTCCTCCGGGCTGGCGTTTTCCATTTCCATGCTCGACGAGGCCAGCCCCATGCACCTCTACCGCCTCGAGAACGTCGCCGTGCTGCCGTTCACCGATTTCCGGCCTGAACTCGAGACGAACCTGCTCTGGCGACGTGACCGGGGCGACAGCGGCGACCTGGCCGAGCTCGTCGCCGCCGCGCGCGAGATCTTCGCCGAACCCCTGACCAGCTGAAACAGCACAAGAATGGTGTGATCACTGTGGTCATACCATTCTTCGCGACATGATCATTCCCTTTCTTAACCTGCGCTACTAACTTCGGTGGCAGAGCAAGAACAGCAGGTGCGAAAGGATCGAAGATGGACGAGCAGAACACCGCCACCGGGCCGCTGGACGGGGTGCGCGTGATCGACCTCTCGACCGTGGTGATGGGCCCGTACGCGGCGCAGATCCTCGGTGACCTGGGCGCCGACGTGATCAAGATCGAGTCCCCCGCCGACACCGTCCGGGTGGGCCAGTACCGCACCACGCCGGGGATGACCCCGCTCAACCTCAACGTGAACCGCAACAAGCGCAGCGTCGCCCTGAACCTCAAGGACGCCGGCGAGCGCGAGCAGGCGCTGGCGCTGATCGACACCGCTGACGTGCTGATCACGAACATGCGCCCCGGTGCCCTGGCGCGGCTCGGCATGGACTACGCCGAGGTCGCGAAGCGCAACCCGGGCCTGATCTACGCCCACGCGCAGGGCTTCCGCAGCGACACCGACCGCGCGGGCAACGCCGCTTACGACGAGACCGTGCAGGCCGCCTCGGGCCTGGTCGACATCGCGAACCGCGCGATCGGCAAGCCGGTTTACCTCCCGACCATTCTCGGCGACAAGGTTTCCTCTCTGACGATCGTCTACACCGTGCTCGCCGCGCTGCACCACCGCGACCGCACCGGCGCCGGCCAGCAGATCGAGATCCCGATGACCGACACGCTCATCGCGTTCAATCTGGTCGAGCACCTCGCCGGGCACGTGTTCGAGCCGGCGCAGGGCCCCACGGGCTTCCCGCTGTCGATGTCGCAGGGCCACCGCGCGGCGCCGACGAAGGACGGCCTCGCCTGCGTGATCCCCTACAACCCGCAGAACTTCCGCGACTTCTTCGCCGCCGCCGGGCGCGCCGACCTGGTCGAGGACCCGCGCGTGAACGGCGAGGCGATCGACAACGCCGACGTCGACGCCCTCGCGGAGCTCATCGACGAGTGCGCCCCCGCGCTCACCACCGCCGAGTGGGCCGAGGTCTGCGCCAAGCACAGCATCCCGTTCGCGCCGGTCCTCGAACTGGACCGCGCCCACGAAGACTCCTACGTGCGTGAGGGCCACCTGCTCGACACCGTCGAGCACCCGACCGAAGGCACCATCCGCACGGTCGGCATCCCGGTGCGCTTCTCGGCCACTCCCGGCTCGATCCGCCGCCCGGCGCCCGTCGCCGGCCAGGACACCGCCGCCGTGCTAGCCGAGCTCGCCGCCCGCTGAACAACCCCGGTCACACCAGAAAAGAAGTGACGTCATGAGCACCGAAGTGCGCACCGAACGGATCGGCACCACGCTGCTGATCACGATCGACCGCCCGCACGCCCGCAACGCCGTGAACGCGGCCGTCGCGTCCAGGCTGGCTGAAGCGCTGGACACCCTGGAGAGCGACCCGACGCTGCGAGCGGGTGTCCTCACCGGCGCCGAAGGCACCTTCAGCGCCGGAATGGACCTCAAGGCCGCGCTGGCCGGTGAGAGCCCGGAGATCCCGGGCCGCGGGTTCGGCGGACTGACCGAGGCCGCGCTGACCAAGCCGCTGATCGCCGCGGTCGAGGGCTGGGCCATGGGCGGCGGGTTCGAGCTCGCGCTGAGCTGCGACCTGGTCGTCGCCGGCGAAGACGCGAAGTTCGGGCTGCCCGAGGTGAAGCGCGGCCTGATCGCCGCGGGCGGCGGCGCGATCCGCCTGCCGAAGCGTCTCCCGCACCACCTCGCGATGGAGCTGCTGCTGACCGGCGAGCCGATCACCGGCACGAAAGCCGGCGAGCTCGGCCTGGCCAACCGCGTGGTCGCGGCCGGTGAAGCCACCGCCGTCGCGCTGCAGCTGGCCGAGCTGGTCACGCGGAACGCGCCGCTCGCGCTGGCCGCGGTGAAGAAGATCGTGCGCGCCGCCGACGGGGTCTCCGAGCCCGAGGCGTTCGCCGCGCAGCGTGAAGAGCTCAAGACCCTGATGACCTCCGCCGACGTCCGTGAGGGCATGACCGCCTTCGCCGAGCGCCGCGCGCCCCAGTGGACCGGACGGTGACGACCATGAAGCAAGAAGACGTCCTGCGGCACGTGACCACGCCGCTCGTGAACCCCGCGTTCGCGCCGATGGTGCCGCGGTTCACCGACCGCGAGTACCTCAACATCGTCTACCGCACCGACCCCGAAGCCCTGCGCGCTGTCGTGCCGGAGCCGCTGCGGATCGAAGAGCCGCTGGTGCGCTTCGAGGTCATGAAGATGGGCGACGTGAGCGGCTACGGCCCCTACACCGAGTCGGGCCAGGCCATCCCGGTCACCTTCGACGGCGAGCGCGGCGAGTACCTGCACGCGATGTACCTCGACAACTTCCCGGCCACCGCGTCGGGCCGCGAGGTCAGCGCCTACCCGAAGACCATCGGGGCGCCGAACCTCTATGTCGACAACGGCGCGCTCGTCGGCACGCTGGACTACGGCACGCTTCGCGTGGCCACCGCGACCATGGGCTACAAGCACTTCGCGCTGGACATCGAGGCCGCCGAAGCCCAGATCACCGTGCCGACGTTCATGCTGAAGATCATCCCCGGCTACGACGGCGCGCCCCGCGTGATGGAGCTCGTGCGGACCGAGATCACCGACGTGGTCGTGAAGGAGGCCTGGACCGGACCCGCACGGCTGCAGCTGTTCGAGCACGTGCTGGCGCCGCTGGCCGACCTGCCGGTGCGCGAGATCGTCTCCGCGAGCCACATTCTCACCGACCTGACCCTCGCCCCCGTCACGCCGGTCCACGACTACCTCAAGGGAGCTTGACCATGAGCACCACCGAGTTCCACAGCGCCACCGAGTTCACCAGGGCAGCCGTCATCGGGGCCGGCACCATCGGCCTGTCCTGGACCGCCTTGTTCGCCGGCCACGGCCTCACCGTGAAGGTCACCGACCCGCGCCCCGACCTGGCCGAAGCCGTCGCAGCGGCGCTGGCCGAGTTCACCCCGCACCTGGCCGCACAGGGCCTCGACGTCACCGGGCTGGCCGACCGCGTGCAGATCGCCGGCAGTGTCGAAGAAGCTGTGCGCGACGCCGACGTGGTGCAGGAGAACGGCCCGGAGAGCGTCGAGTTCAAAAAGGAGCTGTTCGCCACGCTCGTGGAAGCCGCGCCGAAGCACGCGCTGCTGCTGAGCTCGTCGTCGGCGATCCCGTCGACCGCCTTCACCGGCGAGCTGGCCGACGCGAGCCGGGTCCTCATCGGACACCCGTTCAATCCGCCGCACCTCATCCCGCTCGTCGAGGTCGTGCCCGGCGAGCGCACCGGCGAGGACGCGACCCAGGCGGCCGTCGACTTCTACACCTTCCTCGGCCATGTGCCCGTGGTGGAGCGCAAGGAAATCCCCGGCTTCGTCGGCAACCGGCTGCAGAACGCGCTCAGCCGCGAGGCGATCTACCTTGTCGAGCAGGGTGTGGTCACGCCCGAGGACCTCGACAAGGTGATGACCAACTCGCTCGGCATCCGCTGGGCCACGGTCGGGCCGTTCCTCGGTTCGCACCTGGGCGGCGGCCCCGGCGGTTACCGGCACATGGCCGAGCACATCGGCCCGTCGATGAAGAAGATGTGGGCCGGCCTCGGGCAGCCCTCGCAGACCCCGGAAGAAACCGAACGGCTCGTCGAAGCCGTCGAAAAGGCTTACGGCTCCTCCACGTACTCGCAACTCGCCGAGGCGCGCGACCGCAAGCAGCTCGCTGTCCTGTCCGCTTTGACTCTGTCTTCTGGGGCCGAGCCCCAGACCCCAGCCGGGGGGCAAGCCCCCCTGGACCCCCCAACTGCGGTTGACAAGGAGGAGAACTGACATGGCCACCACTCTTGAAGACCAGCTCGTCGCCGACTTCTACGACTACGAAACCCTGCTGAGCGACGAAGAGCGCAAGCTGCTCGTCAAGGCCCGCGGTTTCATGCGCGACGAGGTCAAGCCGCTGGTGAACGAGAACTGGGCCGCCGGTACCTTCCCGAAGGAGCTCATCGCGAAGTTCCGCGAGAGTGGCCTCGCGGGCCTGCCGTACGAGGGCTACGGCGAGCACCGCGCCGCCACCAGCCACCTTCTCACCGGCATGATGGCCATGGAGATGAGCCGCACCGACGCGTCAGTCGCCACGTTCTTCGGTGTCCACAACGGACTCGCGATGTACTCGATCTACTCCGGCGGAAGCCAGGAGCAGCGCGACCGCTGGCTCCCAGCGATGGCCGCGATGGACAAGATCGGCGCGTTCGCCATGACCGAACCGCTCGGCGGGTCCGATGTGGCCGGTGGCATGCGCACCACAGCGCAGCGTGTATCTACTGAGGGAGACGGCGACACCTGGATCCTCAACGGCGCCAAGCGCTGGATCGGCAACGCGACCTTCGCCGACTACGTGGTGGTCTGGGCGCGCGACGTCGACGACAACAACGTGAAGGGCTTCGTCGTCGAGAAGGGCACGCCGGGCTTCTCGCCGGTGAAGATCGAGAACAAGATCGCGTTCCGCATCGTCGAGAACGCCGAGATCACCCTCACCGACGTGCGCGTGCCGGAGGCGAACCGCCTGCAGGGCATCGACTCCTTCCGCGACGTCGCGGAGATCCTGCGTGCCACCCGCGGCGGCGTCGCGTGGCAGGCGCTGGGCGTGATGATCGGCGCCTACGAGCTCGCGCTGGACTACGCGAAGGAGCGCAAGCAGTTCGGCCGTCCGATCGCGCGGTTCCAGCTGGTGCAAGACCTGCTCGTGAAGAGCCTCGGCAACATCACCGCGTCGTGGGGCATGCTCGTGCAGCTGGCCCGCCTGCAGGACGGCGGGATCTTCAAGGACGAGCACTCCTCGCTCGCCAAGGCGTTCGTCACCTCGCGGATGCGCGAAGTCGTGGCCTGGGGCCGGGAGATCTTCGGCGGCAACGGCATCGTGCTCGACCACGACATCGCGCGGTTCTTCGCCGACGCGGAAGCCATCTACTCCTTCGAAGGCACCCGCGAGATGAATACGCTCATCGTGGGCAAGGCGATCACGGGGCAGAGTGCCTTTGTCTGATGGCGCACGGTGATCTGCGTCAGTTCACGCAGCCGGTGGCGTTCGTCGCCACCGGCTGTTGTGGCGTTCCGCCGGCAGGCGTGTCCGAAGGCGGGTTCACGGACTTCGTGACGGCGATCGGCTTCACCCCGCCGCCGTGCGTGCCAGGCGGTGAGCTGGTCTCGCCGGATCCGCCGGAGGCCGACACCGACGACGAGCTCAACTGGTTCTGCACGAACGTCTTGACCTGCTGCGGGCTGACCTTCACCGCGTCACCGTCGGCCGGCGTGGCCAGCGACAGGCTCTGCACCGGGATCGTGACGAACGCGATGGCGCCGGAGCTGATGCCGTGCAGCTGCTGCGCGAAGCTCAGCACGTCCCAGCCCTTGTCGAGCACGACCGAACCCTGCAGCGCGTCGACGAGGGCCGACAGCTTGTCCGGGCTGGTCAGCGTGCCCCCGCCGAGCACGTTCTTCGCCATGCCGGCCAGGAACGCCTGCTGGCGCGCGATGCGGTCGAGGTCACCGTTGGGCAGGCCGTGGCGCTGCCGCACGAACGCGAGCGCCTGAGCACCGGACAGCGTCTGCGGGCCGGCCGGGAAGTTCGCGCCGGAATAGGAGTCGTGAACCGGGTTGTTCAGGCACACCTGCACGCCGCCGACAGCCTGGCTCAGCGCCGCGAACCCGGCGAGGTTCACCGCGGCGTAGTGGTTGATCGTGAGCCCGGTGAGCTCCTCGACGGTGGCGATCGCGGACTTCGCGCCCTCGGCATCGGCGGCCACCTCGAGCTGCGGACCGCTGAGGCCCTGACCCGACAGGTGCGAACGCGCCGACGCCCGCGCCCGGCTGTAGGCCGAGTTGATCTTGTGCTTGCCGTACCCCGGGACGTCCACATAGGAGTCACGCGGGATGGAAATCGCCGTGGCGGCCGCGCCGCCCGCCGGCACGTGGACCACGATCATCGTGTCCGTGGTGCTGCCGCCGTCGTCGCCGCTGCCGGCGTGCAACGAGTCGAGCACGTTCTGTGGCAACGGGTTCCCGTTGGCGTCGGTGCGCGAGTCGAGTCCGACAAGGAGGATGTTCTGCGCAACCTGCAGCGGTTGTCCGGTCGGTGTTTCGGGAACCTGCGCAGCGGGCGGGATGACGTCGGCCGTGACGATCCCGGTGTCGAGCCGGTGCAGCTGCGACCACGCGTACCCGGTGGCACCCAGCACCAGCGTCGACACCACCCCCAGCACGAAACGGCCGCCGATCCGGCGGCCCCGGGACGTGAGCAGCACGACAGAATCCCCTTGCTTCCCCGAAAGAGCCCGAGCGGGCCTTCTTCGAGGATCACCGCGTTAGCTGGGAATAGCCTGAGAATCCTGTCGCAAAGATGTGATGATGCCCGTTCGGCCGACCTGCGCTGGGCCGAAAGTGAGCCACGCCACGGGGTTCCGCGACACCGCGTGGCGCGACGGATACGAGGAGTCCGCTCAGCGCGGCATGCGCCGCCACACCGCGCGCGGCAACAGGCGCATCACCGCGAAGACCGGACGGAGCACTCCCGGCACCCAGACGACCGCGCGCCGGCGCCGCAGCGCCGCCACCGTCGCGTCGGCCACCTGGTCGGGCGTGCTGGAAAACGGCGCCGGCGACATGCCTTCGGTCATCCGGCCGATCACGAAGCCGGGCCGCACGAGAAGCAGGTGCACGCCGGTGCCGTACAGCGCGTCGGCCAGGCCGCAGGCGAAGCCGTCGAGTCCGGCCTTGGCCGAGCCATAGACGTAGTTGGCGCGCCGCACGCGGACGCCGGCGACGGAGGAGAAAACCACGAGGCTGCCTGAGCCTTGCGCGCGCAGCAGTTCGGCCGTGTGGGTGAGGACGGCCACCTGGGCGACGTAGTCCGTGTGCACGATCGCCGTGGCGTGCTCGGCGTCGGCCTCCGCGCGGACCTGGTCGCCGAGGATGCCGAAGGCGAGCACGACGACCTCCAGCGAACCGTGCTCGGCGACGACGCGGTCGAGGAACGGGCGGTGCCCGGCCAGGTCGTCGGCGTCGAAGCCGGCGGTCTCGACCACCTCGGCGCCGGCCGCTCGCAGCGTCGTGACCTGCTCCGCCAGGTCGGCACCCGGGCGCGCGGCCAGCACGAACCGCTTCGCCCCGCCCGCGGCCAGCCGCTGCGCGACCGCCGTCCCGATCTCGCTGCGTCCGCCCAGCACCAGCACAGTTCCGCTCACGCGCGGCAGTCTGCCAGCCCCGCTCAGGGCCTGCCCGAGGTGGCCTGTTTCACAAACTGCAACTTTGCAGATTGTGAAAGTTTCGCGCTACGCTCGTCGGCGTGTCCTCCCCCGGCCTGCGCGAACGCAAGAAGCTCGAAACCCACCGCACGCTCTCGACCGTCGCCGTGCGGCTCGTCGGCGAACGCGGTCTGGACCACGTCACGGTGGAGGACATCGCGGCGGAAGCGGGGGTTTCCGCGCGCACCTTCTTCAACTACTTCGCGTCCAAAGAGGACGCCGTGGTGATCGCGCACGCCGACCGGGCCGAGCGCAGCCGGCGCCTCATCGACCGACTCGCCGAGCTGCCGCCGGAGCTGAGCACGCTCGAGGCCGTGGTCGCCGCCGCGCGCGAAGACCTCGCGGAGATCGACGAGAACCGCGACGAGTGGCTCACGCGGATCCGGATCATCAAGGAGAACCCGGGCCTGACGCTGCGGGCCCTGTCCCTGAGCACCGACGTCGTCGAGCCTGCGATCGCCGCGGTCGCCCGGCGCAGCGGCACGGACCAGGCGAAGGACCTCTTCCCGTCGCTGCTGTTCTCCGCCGTCGGCGCCGCGATCAACGCCTCGCTCATGCTCTGGCGCGACCTCGGGGGTTCGCGCCCGCTGCTCGACCTCGTCGACGAGGCGGTGGCCGCACTGGCCGCCGGGCTCGCCGATCCGCGCTGAACCGCCACGACCGCGACCGGAAGCACCCGCTACACCACGGCACTCCGCTCCCGCTGCACCGCACGGCGTGCCACCACACGCCCGCACCACCACTTCGCCCGCCACACCCGACACCACGCACCGCGCCTCACGACCCCGCTACACCGCACGCCCCACCGCGCCTCACCACCGCACACCATTCCCCCGCGCCGCACGACATGCCACCGCACGCCCACCACGACACCGCACGCCACACCCGACACCGCCGCCCGCGCTTCACCACCCGCACGCCCAGCGACCCAGCCGGCCTGAACCCGGACCGACCCGACCCGCGCTGAGCCGCACTCCGCCGTTTCCACCGACCCCGCGCTCGGACCGAACCGGGCCGAAGTCCCACCCCACCCACCCGAGCACTCCGAGGGGATCTCCATGACCGTGTCCGAAACCGAGGCGCCCGCCGCCTCGGGCGCGATGAGCCGGCAGCAGGTGCTGCAGGCGATGTCGGGGCTGATGATGGGCATCTTCGTCGCCATCCTCGCCTCCACCGTGGTGGCCAACGCGCTGCCGCGGATCGTGTCCGAGCTGGGCGGCTCGCAGTCTTCCTACACCTGGGTGGTGACCACGGAGCTGCTCGCGATGACGGCGACGGTTCCACTGTGGGGCAAGCTTTCCGACCTCTACAACAAGAAGCTGCTGATCCAGCTGTCGCTCGGGGTGTTCGTGGTGGGCTCGCTGGTGGCCGGCTTCGCGCCGAACATCGAACTGCTCATCGTGAGCCGCATCGCTCAGGGCATCGGCGGCGGTGGCCTCACAGCGCTGGCGCAGGTGATCATGGCGGCGATCGTGTCGCCGCGTGAGCTCGGCAAGTTCTCCGGCATCTTCGGCGCCGTCTTCGCCGTGGGCACCGTGGCCGGGCCGCTGATCGGCGGCGTGCTCGTGGACACCTCGTGGCTCGGCTGGCGCTGGTGCTTCTTCCTCGGCGTGCCGTTCGCGCTCGCCGCGATCCTGCTGCTGCAGCGCACGCTGAAGCTGCCGACGATTCGGCGCGAGGCGCACGTGGACTGGCTCGGGGCGTTCCTGATCATGCTCGGGGTGTCCACTTTGCTCGTGTGGTCGTCGCTCGCCGGCTCCTCGTTCGCATGGGGCTCCTGGCAGACGGGTGTGCTCGTGCCGGTCGGCGTCGTGGTGCTGGCGGTCGCGGTGTTCGTGGAGACGAAGGTGCGCGAGCCGATCATCCCGCTGCGCCTGTTCCGCAACCGCACGGTTTCGCTGACCACGATCGCGAGCTTCTTCGTGGGTGTCGCGATGTTCGGCGGCACGGTGTTCCTGTCGCAGTACTTCCAGCTCTCGCTCGGCAAGTCGCCGACGGTCGCCGGCCTGATGAGCCTGCCGATGATCTTCGGGCTGCTGGTGTCCTCGACCGTGTCGGGCCAGCTGATCAGCCGCACCGGGCGGTGGAAGGGCCACCTGGTCCTGGGTGCTGTGCTGCTGACCGCAGGCCTCGGGCTGCTCGGGCTCATCGACGCCCACACCAGCGTGCTGGAACTGAGCCTGTTCATGCTCGTGCTGGGCGTCGGGGTCGGCATGCTGATGCAGAACCTGGTGCTGGTGACTCAGAACGACGTGCCCGCCCACGACCTCGGCGCGGCGACCTCCACGCTGTCGTTCTTCCGCAGCCTCGGCGGCTCGATCGGGGTGAGCGCGCTGGGCGCGGTGCTGGCCAGCCGGGTCACGACGCTGATCACCGAGGGCCTCGGGCCGATGCCGGGGATGAGCAGCGGCGGCAGCGAGAAGGTGCCGAACCTGGCCGACCTGCCCGCGCCGATCGCGAACGTGATCCGCGAGGCCTACGGCACCGCGACGAGCGACCTGTTCCTCATCGCCGCGCCGATCGCGCTGCTCGTGGTGGTGGCGGTGGCGTTCCTCAAGCACCTGCCGCTGAAGACCCAGAGCGGTCTCGAGCGGCTCGCGGAGGAAGCCGCCTGAGCTACCGTTCTCCGCGTGGACGACGACTTCGGCACGCTCCTCGAACGGCACCGCCGGGAGATCCGGGTGCACTGCTACCGGATGAGCGGTTCGTTCGAGGAAGCCGAGGACCTCACGCAGGAGGCGTTCCTGCGGGCGTGGAAGGGCCGGGGCGGGTTCGAGGGCCGGGCGAGCGTGCGGACGTGGCTGTACCGCATCGCCACCAACGTGTGCCTCGACGCCCTGGCCCGCCGGCCCCGCCGCGTCCTGCCGGACGAGCTGGGCGCGGCCGCCGACCCGGCCGGCACCCCGGCCGCACTCGACGTGCCGTGGCTCGGCCCGATCCCCGACGCACTGCTCGACGCCGCCTTGATCGACACCGGGGCCCCGGACGACACCGGCGCCGCGGTGGTCGAGCGCGAGACGATCGAGCTCGCGTTCCTCGCCGCCGTCCAGCACCTGCCGCCCCGGCAGCGCGCGGCGCTGATCCTGCGCGACGTCCTGGACTGGTCCGCGAAGGACACGGCGGCAGCGCTGGAGACGTCGGTGGCCTCGGCCAACAGCGCGTTGCAGCGCGCTCGCGAAACCCTGCGTACGCACTTGCCCGCGCGGCGTGCCGACTGGGCTTCCGCCGGGGCGACCACGGCGGAGGAGGCCGAGTTGCTGCGCCGGTTCATCGCCGCATACGAAGCGGGCGATCCGAACGCGGTCGCGGAATTGCTGCGCGAGGACGCACGGGCCGTGATGCCGCCGTACTCGCTCTGGTTCGACAGCCGCGAGCGGATCATCGCCGCGCTGCGCACGAGCATGGACGCGGAGTCACCGTATTTCACGGGCTGGTTCCGGATGGTCGCGGTGCGTGCGAATCGGCAGCCCGCTGTGGCCACCTGGGTACGACGGCCCGGGGAAAGCGGGTTCCGCCGGTTCGGCATCAGCGTGCTCACGGTGGAGCACGGATTGGTCACGGCGATGGCGGCGTTCGAAACGGCGTCGTTCGCGCCGTACGGATTACCGGAGACGCTCTCGGAATGAGCCGCGCCGGGCAAAAAAGAGCCCGGGTGGGTGACCTAGATCAGGTCACCCACCCGGGCACAAGCCGGTCCCCGTGGGGATTTCCGGGAAAGTCTCGCCTTCGCCTCCGGGAATGGTCACCGGCACGCGGTCAGGCGGCTTGATGCCGTTCGGCGGCGGAGCGGGTGCGAACCAGCTTGCGGCGCTCCAGCTCGGTGGTTCCCCCGAAGATGCCGTTGTCCAGCCCGTTGTCCAGGGCGTAGGAAAGGCACGCTTCGCGAACCGGGCAGCGCGCGCAGACCGCCTTGGCCTCGCCGACCTGACGGGCTCCGGGGCCGACGTCCGAAATCGGGAAGAACAGTTCCGGATCCTCGTCCTGGCAGGCTGCGCGGGACAGCCAGCCGGTGCTCGTGAGTTCCATTGTTGCGTTTCACCTCCTGTCGAACATTGTCTTTCTCGGTCAACCGACTTCTCCGGGCGCACGGCGCAGCACAACTCCAAGGAGCTGTACAGCTCGGGTGACGCTCGGTGGGCTTTCGGCCGACCCCGCAAGACCACTGTGCCCCAGGTTAAGGACAGCGGCCCGCGGACGACCGAAGTTTCAACTTACCACCGATGGCGGTTGTTCCTAAGAGTTACGGGCCCAGCTCACACTGATCTTCTGTTGTGCCAGGAGAGGTACCCGCGCGAACGCGTCGTCACACGTGGTGCCGACATCGAATCGTTACACCTGGCGCCGCCCTCACCGCACCTGTTCCTACAGCAGAGCGGACAGGACGGGGGTGGGCGTGGACGAATTCGACGGGTTCTTCCGCGCCGAGTTCCCGCCCCTGGTGGCCTTCGGCTGCAAGCTGGGCCTGGACCCGGCGGCGGCGCGCGAAGCCGCCGCCGACGCGCTGCTGCAGGAGGCGCAGGTGTGGCCGCCGCCGGACGATCCGCGCGCGCGGGTGCGCCTGGGCGTGCGGTGGTTCGCCGGGGAGCAGGTCCCGGCGGACGACGGTCTGACCGCGCTCGTCGAGCGGAACGCCCTGGGGGTCGAGCTGCTCGCGACGCTGCCGGACACGCAGCGCACCGTGCTGGCGTGGTCGCTCGACGGCTTCGCCCCGGCCGCCATCGGGACCGCCCTCGGGATGCCGGCCAGCACGGTGCGCTCGAACCTGCGCCACGCACGGGAACGACTCAACCGCCGGGTGTCGCCCTTGCCTGGCGTGCTGGATTTGTCTGTCTTGCCGGATGGGGAGGACGCCCTCGTGACCCTGCTAATGGAAGCCGACGCGACGCTGACCGGAGCCCTTCGCCGAGGCCTCGATGTGGAAGCGACGCTCCGGCACGTGAAATCCCGCACCGCCCCGCGCTTCCCCGACCACTGGCACCACCTCGACGGCCCCGTCGCCGCCGCCACGGCCGGCGACCGCCTCGCCGCAGCTCGGCTGTTGGAGGCCGTCCGCCCCCTGGTCGTCCGCTACTGCCGCGGCCGTCTCGGTGGATCCGACCGCGCCTACGCCTCAGCCGACGACGTGGCCCAGGAGGTGTGCGTCGCGCTGCTCGCCGCCCTGCCGACGTACCGCGACCAGGGCCGGCCCTTCCTGGCCTTCGTGTACGGCATCGCGCAACACAAGGTCGCCGACGCCCACCGCGCGGTCGCCCGCAACCGCACCGACCCGGTCGCCGACGTCCCCGACCGCACCGACACCGCGGACGGCCCCGAGCAACTCGCCCTGCGCACCGAGCTCACCACCCGCCTGGCGCGCCTGCTGGACGTCCTGCCGGACCGCCAGCGGGAGATCGTCCTGCTGCGCCTGGTGGTCGGCCTGACGGCGGAGGAGACGGCGGAAGCGGTGGGCGCTTCGCCGGGCGCGGTGCGGGTGTCGCAGCACCGCGCGTTGCTGCGGCTGCGGAACCTGCTGAACGGCGGGCAGGGGTGAGCTGCCCGCCGCAGCGGTGAACTGACCTGGAACTCCCCGTGCCGAGCGAACGCGGCGGTGCGGTCATCCACGCCTGCTCGAAGCCGGGTCGCGAGCCGCAGCTGCGTGGTCTCCGGGCGGGTCAGCGCAACCTGGACATTGGTGACCTCGACGGCGACCTTGAACCGGTCCCCCAGCACGACGGATCCCGCCAGTCCGTTCGACCGAATCGATCACTCCTGTCCGAGCTTCGCCACCACGAAATCCGCCAGCGCCGCCGCCGGGCCTTCCGTCGCGTCGCGCAGCAGGAGCATGAACTCCACGTCGCCCGGGTCGGGCAGGCCGAGGTGGGCCGGGAGCTCGAGGAGGCCGTCCGGGACGAGGCTGCGGGCGTGGACCGTGATGCCAAGCCCGGCGGATGCCGCGGCGCGCAGGCCGGTGAGGCTGGAGGTGAGGCACGCTGCGCGCCATTCGAGGCCCGCGCGTTCGAGCGCCTCGACGGCGAGCTGACGCGTGACCGACGGCATGGGGTACTGCACGAGCGGCACGGGCTGACCGGCCTCCAGCACGGTGGCCGTCGAGCCGATCCACACCAGCGGTTCGCGCCGCAGGACGCGGGCGGGGCCGGGGGCGCCGGGGCGGCGTTTGCCGAGCACCAGGTCGAGGCGGCCCTCGGCGAGGCGGCGGGCGAGCACATCGGACAGTTCGACGTGGAGCTCCACGTCGACGAGCGGATGGCTGCGCCGCAGCCGGCGCAGGATCTCGGGCACCTCTTCGAGCACGAAGTCCTCGGACACTCCGAAGCGGACGCGCCCCCGCACCTGGGTGCCGCGGAAGTGACGCGCGGCACGTTCTTCGGTGTCCACAATGGTCTGGGCGAAGCCCAGCATGGCCTGCCCGCGCGCGGTGAGGTCGACCGCGTGGGTGTCACGTTGGAACAGCAGCCCGCCGGCTTCCCTTTCGAGGCGCCGGATGTGCTGGCTGACTGTGGGCTGGCCCACACCCAGCCGCCTGGCCGCAGCGGTGAAGCTGCGGGTTTCGGCCACCGCGAGGAAGGAGCGGCACAGGCGGGAATCCAGCATGCGTCACATCTTATCGGCGCCCACAATGACAGTGAGTACGGTGATCGGGGTTCCGAATGACCGTGCCGCACCGGAGAATCGGGTGGGAAAGGAGTTCCATGACGACCGTGTTCGCCCCGCTGACCCGCCCCGTTTCCGCGCTGCTGGCCAAGCTGCGGATCGACCCGTTCATCGCCGCCATCCTGCTGACGGTGGGCGTCGCGTCGCTCCTGCCCGCCTCCGGCGGCACCGCCACCGGCTTCGGGATCGCGGCGAACATCGCGGTGGGACTGCTGTTCTTCCTCTACGGCGCAAGGCTTTCGAGCAAGGAAGCCGTCGACGGCCTGAAGCACTGGCGCCTGCACGTCACTGTGCTGTCCGCCACATTCGTGCTGTTCCCCTTGCTGGGCCTCGCCGCGTCGTTCCTCTCCCCCGGGCTGCTCACCTCGCCGCTCTACACCGGCGTGCTGTTCCTGTGCCTGCTGCCGTCCACGGTGCAGTCGTCGATCGCGTTCACGTCGATCGCCAAGGGCAACGTCGCGGCCGCCATCTGCAGCGCGTCGGTGTCGAACCTGCTCGGCATCGTGCTGACGCCGCTGCTCGTCGCGCTGCTGCTCGCGACCGACGGCCCGGGCGTGAGCGGTCAGGCGGTCCTGGACATCGTGCTGCAGCTGCTCGTGCCATTCGTGGCCGGCCAGCTCGCGCGCCGCTGGATCGGCGGCTGGGTCAGCCGCCACTCGGCGCCGCTGAAGCTCGTGGACCGCGGCTCGATCCTGCTCGTCGTCTACACCGCCTTCAGCGAGGGCATGACCGAAGGCATCTGGCACAAGCTCGACATCGGCCCGCTGTTCGTGCTGCTGGGCGTGTGCGTGGTGCTGCTCGCCGCCGTGCTCACCACCACGAGCGTCGGCGCGCGGTTGCTCGGCTTCGACCGCGCCGACCGCATCACGATCGTGTTCTGCGGCTCCAAGAAGAGCTTGGCCAGCGGCCTGCCGATGGCGACCGTGCTCTTCGGCCACGGACAGGTGGGCCTGATCGTGCTGCCTCTGATGCTGTTCCACCAGATCCAGCTGATCGTGTGCGCCGCGATGGCCCGCCGCTTCGCCCGCGAGGCCGCGGCCGACGAGCAGGGTGAGCTGGTCCCCGCGAGCTGACCTGTCAGCCCGGAACGGTTCGCCCGGCCGGGTCTTTTCCGGACGATGTGCACGCTTGGTCCGGCCACACGGGACTATCAGGCAACGCCGCAGCTCGGGAGCAAGCGGACGACTCGCCGCTGCTAGCGTGCCGGTGTGAGCAATCCGTTGATCGCGCAGACCCAGGACTCCACGAAGGCCTACTCGGGTATTTCGCTGCTGGAATCCGCGAACGACTTGTCGACGGCCATCGAGTCGGGTGACTGGGCGTCGGTGGCGATGGGTGCGGTCGGGACCGCGCTGGATGCGTTGTCGATGGCGATGGACCCGTTCGGTGCGATCCTGGCGGCCGGTGTGTCGTGGTTGATGGAGCACGTCGGTCCGCTCAAGGA
>NZ_JBEXHL010000072.1:0-16291 GCF_040607795.1 Amycolatopsis sp. NPDC005232
TTAACCCCCCCCCCGCAATTTGTGGTTTTGGTTCTTTTCCCCAACCATTTGTGGTGTTGTGGTGGTTTCCCCCCCCCCCACGCCACATTGGGGCGCTTGAGCCCACCGCTCGAGGAGATGAGCCGCAGGTCACAAGACCTTAGATACAAGCTTGGACGCATGCTAGCTTCGCCTGTGTGACACCTGCCAAGTACACCGCGCCCGGCGCTGCCGACCGCGCGTACCGGCTCACGAAGGAGCTCGTCCTCACGGGCGAGCTCCCCGGTGGGCACCTGTTCAGCGAAGGGGAGATCGCCGAGCGGCTCGGGGTGAGCCGCACGCCCGTGCGCGAGGCGTTCCTGCGCCTGCAGGTCGAGGGGTTCCTCAACCTGATCCCGAAGCGCGGCGCCGTGGTGGTGCCCGTGCCGCCGGGCGAGGCCGAGGACGTGCTCGACGCGCGGGAGGCTGTGGAGGGCGCGGCCGTGCGCCGCCTCGTGCGCCGGCCCGACCTCATCCCGGACGCGCTAGCGCAGCTGCGCGGGGTGCTGGACACCCAGCGCGGCCACGCCGACTCCGGTGACCTGCACGGGTTCGCCGAAGCAGACGAACTGTTCCACCGCACCATCGTCGCGGCCGGCGGCAACTCGTTGCTGCTCGACTTCTACGCCACGCTCGCCGATCGCCAGCGCCGGATGAACGTCCATGCGCTGCGCCCGATCCCGGATGTGCTGCCCGTGGTGCTGCGTGAACACGAGGACCTGCTCGGCATCATCGAGCGCGCCGACGGCGACGCGTTCGGCCCGGCGCTGCGCGCCCACCTGGACCTGGTGCACCGCCGATGACCGCCACCGCCGAAAGCACCCCACTACCCCAGGCTGCCACCGCGCGCCCGGCCTGGTTCGGCGCCGCCGCGGCGGTGTTCGTGGTCGGCTGGGGCGGCAACCAGTTCACGCCGCTCCTGGTGATGTACAAGGAAGCCGGCTACTCCACCTTCACCGTCGACGCGCTGCTGGGCGCCTACGTGGTCGGGCTGGTGCCCGGACTGTTGCTCTCGGGTGGACTGTCCAATCGCTACGGTCGCCGGCCCGTGATGCTCGCCGGCACCGTGCTGTCACTGCTCGCGAGCGTGCTCATCGCGCTCGGCCCGGAAGGCGCCGGCTGGATCGCCGCGGGCCGGTTCCTCACCGGCGTGGCCGTGGCGGCCGCGATGGCCGTGGGCTCCACGTGGATCAAGGAGCTCGCCGACGCCGACCCGCGCGGCGCGGCCGACGTCGGCACCCGGCGCGCGGCCCTGTGCCTCACGCTCGGGCTCGGCATCGGACCCGGCGCGGCCGGGGTACTGGCGCAGTGGGGGCCGTGGCCGATGGTGCTGCCGTTCGCCGTCCACATCGGACTGGCGCTGCTGGCTCTCCCGTTCATTCCGCGCAGCCCGGAAACGCTCGGCCTCGAAAGCCGCAAGCCGGCGCTGAGCCGGCTGCCCGTGACGACCCGGCACCCGCGGTTCCGCCGGATCATCCTGCCGATGGCGCCGTGGATCTTCGGCTCGTGCGGCGTCGCGTACGCGATCATGCCGCAACTCGTGCAGGACAAACTCGGTTCGTGGTCACTCGCCTACTCAACGCTGCTGACGGTGTGCGCGATCGGCGCGGGCGTGGGGATTCAGCCGATCGCCAAACGCGTGGACCGGACCACCAGCGCCCGCGCGGTGCTCACCGGAATGGCCGTGATGTGCACTGGTCTGGTCCTCGCCGCCGTCGCCGCGGATCTGCGTTCGCCGTGGCTCGCGCTGCTCACGGCCGTGGTGCTCGGGACCGCGTACGGCATCGTCGTGGTGTCCGGACTGCTGGAGCTGCAACGGCTCGCGCGGCCCGAGGAAATCGCCCAGCTGACCGGGGTCTACTACGCGCTGGCCTACATCGGCTTCCTGTTGCCGTCGCTGCTCGCGGCGCTCAGCGGGTTCGCGAGCTACCCGATGTTGCTCGGCTGCCTCGCCGTGATCGCGTTCGCGGGGACACTCACGGTTGCCCGAAACTCCCGTAGTCACCTTCCCGTGACCTGAGCGGGAATTCGCTTCACCGACAAATGGGACACCGATTCCGGGCATTCCGGAAATGGTGTCCCATTTGCGTGGATTTCTTCACCACTATTGTCGCTTGTGGATCGTCGAGGTGCGCGAAATAGTTCTCCGGCATGGGAAATCGGGCCGGCACGGCTGTGCTCGATTTCGTCGGGGCCGGTAACTTTCGAACCCTTCGAGAAGGAAGTGGGAGCTGCACATGCGGCGTTCCTCGCGATCCGTTCGCGCGCTCGTAATAGCCGCGACAGGCGGTCTGGCACTGGCCGGGGTCACCCAGCTCGGCAGTCAGGCCGCCGTCGCCGCGCCCACCGCTCAGGCGAGCAGCGCACCGCAATCGGTGATCGTGGTCCTCAAGGACCAGCTGCCCGACGCGCCGGCCACCAAGGCGGCTTCGGGAACCCGGCGGGCCAAGGCGACCCAGCAGCAGGAGTCGGTACTGGCCAAGCTGGCCGGCACGGCGCCGGCCAAGGTCAAGCACTTCGCGCTGGGCAACGCGTTCTCCGCCACGGTGACGCCGGACCAGGCGGCGCAGCTGGCGGCCGACCCGGCCGTGGCGCAGGTGCTGCCGGACAGCAAAGTCACGCTGCCCGACGCGAACCCCGCGGGCAAGAACGCGGACGCCGGCGCACCCAAGGCCGGCGGCGGCACGGCGCAGAACCAGGACCCGAACGCGATCTGCCCGACCGACCCGGCGAAGCCGTTGCTGGAGCCCGAGGCGCTGACCTCGATCCACGCGTACAGCACCGACGGGTCCAAGGCCGCTTCGGACCTCGCCGACGGCTCGGGCGTGAAGGTCGCGTTCCTCGCGGACAACATGGACCCGAACTACGCGGACTTCATCCGTCCCGACGGTTCGCACGTCTTCTCCGACTACCAGGACTTCTCCGGCGACGGTCCCGCCACGACCGACTCGGGCGCCGAGGCGTTCGGCGACGCGTCGTCCATCGCCGCGCAGGGCGTGGTGGTGCACGACCTGTCGAAGTTCGTGAACGAGAAGCACCCGCTGCCCGCGGGCTGCAACATCGTGGTGAAGGGCGTTTCGCCGGGCGCGAGCCTGGTGGGGCTCAACGTGTTCGGCTCCACCGCCACGAACTCCGCGGTGCTGCAGGCGATCGACTACGCGGTGACCGTGGACCACGTCGACGTGATCAACGAGTCGCTGGGTCTGAACCAGTACCCGGACGCGAGCTCGCGCAACCTGTTCCAGGTGTTCAACGACGAGGCCGTGGCCGCGGGCGTCACCGTCACCGCCTCCAGCGGCGACGCGGGCATCACGTCGACCATCGGCAGCCCGGCCACCGACCCGCTGGTGATCTCCGCCGGCGCGACCACGGACAACCGGCTCTACGCGCAGACCACCTACGCGGCTTTCCCGTTCTCCAACGGGAAGTGGACGAGCGACAACATCTCCGCGCTGTCGTCGTCGGGCATCACGCAGAACGGGCGCACCATCGACCTGGTCGCCCCGGGTGAGGGCAACTGGGCCGACTGCGCGCCCGCGTATGCCGAATGCCGCAACTTCCAGACGGTGCCGCAGCCGACGGACCTCGAATCCTTCGGTGGCACCAGCGAGTCGGCCCCGCTGACCGCGGGTGTCGCCGCGCTGGTGATCCAGGCCTACCGCGGCACGCACCACGGCGCGTCGCCGACGCCCGCGCAGGTGAAGCAGTTCATCACCGGCACCACGCGTGACCTCGGCCTGCCCGCCGACGAGCAGGGCTCCGGCCTACTCGATGCGCGCGCGGCCGTGGAAGCGGCGCTGACCTCGCCCGGCACTTCCGGTGCCCCGGCGGGTGTCTCGTCGAACATCGCCCTGTCCGCCGACCAGCTCACGCTGGAAGGCGCGCCGGGCAGCACGCAGAAGGCCACCGTCAACGTGACCAACGTCGGCACCAAGACGCTGACGGTCACGGCGGGCACGCGCTCGCTCGCACCGCTTTCGGCGCAGACGCAGACCACCGCGTTCGACTCGACGAAGCTGCCGACGTTCCCGTACTACAACGGCACGGACTGGGCGTACAAGAAGGTCACCTTCTCGGTGCCGGCCGGTGCGCAGCGCCTGCTCGCGCGGATGGCGTGGCAGGGCAGCCCGAAGACCGTGAACGGCCAGTCGGTGACCCCGGTCGTGCGCGTGTCGCTGCTGGCGCCGGACGGCACGTTCGTGGCCAACAGCCGCCCGCAGGGTGGCGCGGCCACGGCGAACTACGCCAATGTGGACGTCACACGCCCGGTCGCGGGCACGTGGACCGCGGTGCTGTACTCGGCGGGTGGCCCGACCGGCTACAGCGGCAACATCCAGCTCGCCACCTCCACTCAGCGGGCGATCCCGTACGGCCAGGTCTCGCCGGGCGTGCTGACGCTGAAGCCGGGCCAGACCAAGCCGGTCAAGGTCTCGCTGCAGACCCCGGCGACGGGCGGCGACGCGGACTACTCGATCACGTTCGGCAGCTCCGACGGCCACCAGACGACCGTGTCCGCCGTGCTGCGCGCACTGGTCCCGACCAAGAACGGCAAGGGTTCCTTCGGCGGCACGATCACGGGCGGCAACGCGCGGGCCGTCTCGCCGGCACAGACGTTCTCGTACGAGTTCGACGTGCCCAAGGGCAAGAAGGACCTCGACGTCGCGGTGCAGCTGCAGGATCCGGGCACCGTCATCGACGGTGTGCTCGTGGACCCGAACGGTGAGCTCGCCGACGTGAACAGCAACGTGTTCCTCAGCTCCGCGAACCAGCTGTCGCAGGGCACCACGCTGCAGCTCACGGACGCGAACCCGCTGGCGGGCCGCTGGCACTTCGTGGTCGTGGTGCAGAACCCGGTGACGGGCAAGCAGATCGACCAGCCGTTCACCGGCACGGTGGGCTTCGACCAGGTCGTGGTGAGCGCTCCCGCGCTGCCGAACTCGGCCTCGAAGAAGCTGGCCGCCGGCCAGGCCGTCAAGGTGCCGGTGACGGTCCGCAACACGGGCGTCGAGCCGATCGCGATCGGCGTGGACGCGCGGACCAACGCGCAGCAGACCCTGCAGCCGCAGCCCATCCAGGGCTCGACCGACGTCGACCTGCCCGAGGTCGGCGCCAACGCGCCGATCTACTCGATCCCGCCGGACACGAGCAAGTTCACCGTCGCGACGTCGTCGTCGGTGCCGGCTCAGGTGGAGCTGCAGGGCTCGGCCGCGGGCATCGACGTGCTCGGTGACCTGAAGGCCGCGCAGGCCGGCAGCACCGTGTCCGTCGCGACGATCGGCGAGAAGCAGGGCTACGTCACGAAGGGCATCTGGTTCGCCAGCGTCCAGGAGATGGGCCCGTTCGGCCCGTCGGGCGCCCCGGCCGGCCACGCCTCTTACACGGCGTCGATCAAGACGGCGGGCTTCGACGCCGCGGTGAGCTCGTCCACCGGCGACCCGTACGACCAGTCCGTCGACCCCAACGGCACGGGCGGCACGCCGCTGCTCGTCCAGCCGGGCCAGACGGTGACCGTCACCGTGACGATCACGCCCTCGGGCAAGCGCGGCGAGTCGGTGACCGGCCACCTCAACCTGGTGACCGTGCCGACCCTCCCGACCGGCGTGACGGGCCTCCCGCAGGTCGGCACCGGTGAAGTGATCGCGACGCTGCCGTACAGCTACAAGATCGGCTGAGTGTCGTTTCCGGACAACCGGGCCGTCAGTCCTTTTCGGACTGGCGGCCCGGTTTTCTTTCAGCCCGTCGCCGCGGCGTGGCAGGCGCCGAAGCCTTCGGCGCGACGCACGACGCGGCTCGAGGTGATCCGCACGGCCGTTTCGGTCGCATCGCTCACCGCCGAAACCCCGGCCGCCGACGCGATCGCGCCGGAGTCGTCGCGCAGCACCTGCAGGCGCGGCCACGCCGAAGCCGGAAAAGCCCGGCGCAGGTGACCACGCAGCTCCGCCAGCGCGAGGTGCGTCAACGGCGCCAGCTCCGGCGCCGAACCCGTCACCACGGCGACTGTCACCGCAGCGTCCGCAGGTGCGGCGCGGACGGCCTCCTCCGCGGCGGAAAGCCGGTGCAGGCCGAGGATCGCGACGACACCGTCACCGGACAGCTCGGCCGCCCGCGACCGCAGTGAGTCGAAGGCCGCGGGCGGAACCCAAGGTTCGTCCACCGGCTGCGCGTGCGCCACGATCGGCGGGACCGCGGGCCACGTGTCGGCCAGCCCCAGGGCGGGCAGGGCTTCGCACGCGCGCACGACGTTGAACGGTTCGCCGAAGCCCGGCGCGGCCGCGGCGAGGCCGGTGGCGCCGTGCAACGTGGTCAGCGCGAGTTCGGCGACGCGGACGAGGCGGCCCGCGGACGGGGCGAGCCGTTCGAGGGCCAGGCCGAGGACCACGGCTTCGAAGCGCAAGAGCTGGGCGTACGGGCGGTGGGTGAGCTCGTCGGCGAGGATCTCCGGCCCCAGGTCCACGCCGAGACGTGGGCCGGGGTCGGTGGCGAGCGGCAGGCGCGCGACCCAGGCGCGGGCGAGGGCGCCCAGGGCCTCCGAGGCCGTGAGTCCAGGTTCCGAGGCCGGGGGCTCGGCGGCGACGCGCTCGGCCTCCTCCGCGAGCACGGCGAAGTACAGCGCGCGCTTGCCGGGGAAGTTCGAGTAGACGGCGCCGCGGGTGAGCTCGGCGCGTTCGGCGATCACGTCGATCTTCGCCTCGCGGAAGCCACGCTCGGTGAACTCGTCGCGCGCGGCGTCGAGCACCTTCGCGCGGTTGAGCTCCTGAGCCTCCGCTCTGGTCAGCCGGGCCATCGTCCTCCTCGTGCTCCCTTGCTGGTCACGATAGCGCTCGGGTACATATGATGAGACCATCTGATTTCAACATCCAGAATGAGGAGTGCCCGTGACCGACGTCCCCGAGATCGACCTGACCGACCCCGCGGTCCACCGCGACCCGTTCGCCGTCTACGGCGCCGCCCGCGAGCACGGCCCCGTGGCCAAGCTCGTCGGCCCCGGCTTCGGCCCGCTGTGGGTCGTCACCCGCCTCGCCGACGCGCGGGCGATGCTCACCGACCCGCGCTTCGCGCTCGGCCCGGGCAGCTACCAGGCGCTCGACGTGCCCGAGCACTGCCGGCCGTACCTGCGGACGATGCAGGAGATGGAAGGCGCCGAGCACCGGCGGCTGCGCGGCCTCGTCTCCCCCGCGTTCACGGCGCGCCGTGCGGCGGACTTCCGGCCGCGGATCGAGCCGATCGTCGACGAGCTGCTCGACGGCCTTCCCGCCGAGGGCGCCGACCTGCTGACCGGGTTCGCGCAGCCGTTGCCGATGGAGGTGATCTGCGAGCTCGTCGGCGTGCCCGAGGCGGATCGGCCGCGCTGGCACGGCTACGGCCAGAACGTGGTCGCCGGCTCGGGCGAGAGCTTCGCGGCCGCGGTGCCCGGCATCATCGACGGTGCGCGCGGCCTGACCACGCCGCCGGCGAGCGAGTTCCTCGAACTGCTGGCCGGGACCGAAGGCCTCACTGAACCCGAGCTCGTGACCCTCGTCTGGCAGCTCGTGCTCGCGGGGCAGACGCCGGCGAACTTCGTCGCCAACGCCGTCGAGGCCCTGCTCACCCATCCGGACCAGCTCGCCGTGCTGCGCGCGGAACCCTCACTGTGGCCGACGGCGATCGAGGAGCTGATGCGGTGGTGCGGACCTCAGCTGCTGACGATTCCCCGGCAGGCCACCGAGCACCTTTCCCTGCACGGCGTGGCGATCCGGGCGGGCGAGCCGGTGTCGGCTGCGATCGCGTCGGCGAACCGCGACCCGCGCGTGTTCACCGATCCCGACCGCCTCGACGTGCGCCGCACCGAGGGAGGGCACCTCGGGTTCGCGTACGGGCCGCACTTCTGCCTCGGTGCGGCGCTCGCGCGCGTGGAGGCGGAGGTGGCGTTGCGGGGGTTGCTGGAGCGCTTTCCCGCGCTGCGCCTGGGCGACGTGCGGCGCGCGCCCGACCCCGGCACGTGGCGGCTGGCCGGGCTGCCGGTGAGCTTCTGACGTCCTCTTCGGACACTTCGTCACCGATCGGGTGAACAACGAAGCGGTGCTTGGATCTTCCCGCGCTGCTAACGTTTTCCCAGGTCAGCGTCGCGCTCGGGAGGCAAGAATGTCCGCACACATCTCCGCTGGAGTCGGTGGTCTCGTCATGGACCCGCGCCAGACGTGGCCGCTGGTGCTCGTGCGTGGTGTGCTGGCGGTGGTGTTCGGCGTGATCGCCCTGATCTGGCCGGGCGTCACCGTGCTGGCGCTGGCGCTCGTTTTCGGTATTTACGCGCTCGTGGACGCTGTGGGTGCGTTCATGCAGGCGTTCCGCCCGGGCGACGGCGCGCACCGGTTCGCGTACGCGTTGCTGGGTCTGCTCGGGCTCGCCGCGGGGGTGATCGCGCTGGTGTGGCCCGGCGCGACCATCCTCGTGCTGGCGATTCTCGTCGGGGCGTGGGCGGTGGTCACGGGTGTCGCCGAGATCGTCGCCGCGATCCGCCTGCGCAAGCAGATCACGGGCGAGTGGTTCCTGATCGTGGCCGGCGCGGTGTCCGTGATCGCGGGGGTGCTGGTGCTGATCCACCCGATCGCGGGGGCGTTCGGAATCGCCTTGCTCGTGGGCATCTACGCGTTGCTGTACGGGATCATGCTCGTCGTCCTGTCCTTCCGCTTGCGACGCGTCGCGAAACTCGAGCAGGCGAACGAGCCCGCTTAGGACGACAATCGAATGGGACAGCTTCGTTGACGGAGGGATCCGTGATGGCGCAGAACCCGTACGACCAGGACGCCCGACCCGGCATCGACGCGGCGCGGCTGTGGGCGGGCGGCGTCGCCACGGCTGTGGTGGCGGCGCTCGTCGCCATCGTCGGCCTGCTCATCGCCCGCGGCATCTTCGACGTCCCCGTGCTCGCCCCCAAAGGCGAAGGCGCGTGGGGCAGCGCCAGCACCACCGCGTATGCGCTCGCCGCCGCTCTTGCCGCCCTGCTCGCCACGGGCCTCATGCACCTGCTGAGCGTCGCGACGCCCGCGCCCAGCCAGTTCTTCGGCTGGATCATGGTGCTCGTGACGCTCATCGCGGTGGTCCTGCCGCTGACGTTGACGGTCGAAACGAGCGCCAAATACGCGACGGCCGCGATCAACCTCGTGATCGGCTTGGTGATCGCCATCGTGGTGAACAGCATGGCGGCCAACGCACGCACTTTGCACCGGCGCAAGCGCTCCCCGCGCCCTGACGCCCCGACGCAGCAGTGGAACGAACCACCGTCGAACTTCTACGACCGCTAGAGGCAACCACCCGTCCTCCCCGAACGTGTTCCGCACACAGTCTCGGGGAGGACGACATGTTCACGGACTTTCTCACAGGCGCGGCCCTGTTGAGCGCATCTCTCACGGCACCAGGTGACGTCGGCTGGTCCCTCTGGCCCTCGGAAGTGGCGCCAGGCGGCGAAATGCACGCGGAAACGTATGCCGCCCAAGGCAACGGCTGCAACCCAGCCGGCCCCGTCACCTCGCCCGGCTTCGCCGCCCCACTCAAGTGGACCACCGGCGGCAACTGGGGCCGCGTCGGCGGCACCGGCACCGCCACCACCCGCCCCGGCACCTACACGGCCACCTTCCCCTGCGCCGACGGCCGCGTGGCCACCGCAACGTTTACTGTCGTGGGGACGCCGCCTTCTTCGGTTACGCCGCCGCCTTCCTCTCGGCCCACCACTCCGCCGCCCGCCACTCCGCCGCGCCCGGCTCCTGACCGGAACCAGCCGCAGGTGACGGCCCGCCCTGTGGGCGCGCCACAAACGGGTGGTGGCGGGTTGGCGGTTCGGTTCACGGAGTGAGTGTCCACTGAGGACATTCGCCCTGGCGTCACTCGCCTGAGCCCCGCGTTTCCGGGAAACGGGGCCACTCGCACCGACGCCGATCGCGCTCGGCTCGACGGCATCCGCACCGTCGCGACGATCGTGGTCGGCATCGGCGGCGCCCTGGCACTGGGACTCGCGGCGCCGCGGCAGCAGACCGCCGAGCACAACCGGGCGGCCAAGCGCGCGGAACTGCGGCTCCGCGAACACGCCATCCGGCACTGCGCCAACGAACGGCGGATCAACGAGCTCTACCTGAAACCCTGCCGACCGCGACCAATTGCAAGAACGCGAGAGCTGACGCCCCCGGCGAAGCGAACGAAACTCAGCCCACCGGAACCCGGCTCCGAGAAATCCACGGCACAACAGCCGAAGTCCGCTTCTGATATTCCGCGTACTCCGGGTACCGTCCCCGCGTGATGGTCTCCGTGAAGATCGTCGATCCCACGAACAGCAGCGTCAGCAGGACCGCGCCCGCGATCGTCCAGGGGATTCCACCGAAGGCCACGGCGCCGAACACGAACACCAGCCACCACTGGGCCTGTTCGAAGAAGAAGTTCGGGTGCCGCGAGTACCGGAACAGACCACTCTGCAGGAACCGCGGCGAAGGCACCCGCCCGGCGTCCTGCTCGCGCTTCTTCCACTGGTGGAAGTTCCACTGCTGCTGATCCGCGACCGTCTCCCCCGCCAGGCACGCGACGAAGATCACCGCCACGATCACATCACCCACACCGAACGGCGACCGATACTCCAAGGCCGTCCACGCCGGCAGCGTGATCAGCAGCAGAATGGCGTTCTGGTAGATCGTGATGAAGGAGAAGTTGAAGACCTGGAACTGCCAGGGCGCCATCTTCCCGCGCAGCACCACCCAGCGGTAGTCCTCGCCGCCGCGGGCGTAGCCGCCCTTGCGGGCGAAGTTGAAGGTGAGGCGCAAACCCCAGAGAAGCACCAAGACGAACATCACGTCGAGGCGCGCGTCGGCGAAGCCTGCGAAGGCGGCGAAGATCGCGACGTACGCCACGGGCACCAGGGACCAGATCCGGTCCACCCACGAGTACTCGCGCGTGATCACCGAGAGCACCCAGCACAGGGCGCAGACGCCCGCGAAGACGCAGAGGCAGACCTGGAACGCGTTCATGCCCGCACTCTACTGCCCGAGTACCGCCCGAGCCGCCCGCTTAGGATCATCCTATGAACCTGCCGCTGCGCCAACGCGGGATCGACATCTTCTTCGCGATCGTGTTCGCCGCGTTCACGATCACCTCGCTCATCAGCGACCTGCTGCCGACCGTGGGCGTCGACTTCTCGGGCCCGTCGGACAACTTCTTCGTGAACTCCAACTACTGGTACGCCCACGACGCCGACATCCTCTTCATGCACCCGCCGGACTGGATGCGGATCGTCACGGGGCTCTCGGCGTTCGTGTACATGCCGTTCTACGTCGTGCTCGTCGTGTGCCTGCTCGCGGGCAAGAACTGGATCCAGCTGTTCGCCGTGATCTACGCGACGATGATCGTCACGCTCACCGGCGTCGTCGTGTTCGGTGTGGAGTTCTTCGGCGACCCGGCGATGCGCACGGGCAATCCGGTCAAGTTCCTGGCCTTCAACATCTGGTACGTGCTCGTGCCCCTGTTCCTGCTGATCCGCATGCGCAAGCCGATGCCGTTCACCCGGCGGTTCTGACCAATACGGCCGCGCCCGGGTGCGGCAGGCGGATCGGCAGTGTGTCGGCGTGGTACTCGAAGTGCCACCACTCGTTGTCGTAGCGGCGGTGCAGGTGGTAGGCCGCGCCGTGGCGTTCCAGCCACTGCGCGCCTTCCGTGGGCCGCACGTCGAGCGCGAAGCCGCCGACGTGGGCCGACTCCTCGGGCGGGAGCACGAGCCGGCGGGCCGCCCACACGGAACCCGTGCGCCGGACCTCGGCGGTGAACATCGCGTGCTGCCGGGCGGCGTCGCGGTGGCCGGAGGTGAGGCCGATCAGCTGCCCGTCGCACCAGAACGCGTCGGTGCGCGCCGCCACGAAAGCCTCGCGCGCCGCGGCCGTGAGGCCCGCCAGGTCCTCCGCCGGGTAGCGCAGCGCGAGCGCCCACTGGCAGGCGAGCCGACGAGCGTGGTGGGGCGAACACGCGAAAGCCACCGGCAGCAGCAGCACGGCCACCAGCCGGGCAGCCACGGCGTAGGCACGGGAGCGGAGCAGTTCGGTCATGGTGTCCACGGTCGCGGCCCCGTGTGCGCCGACGGTCGAAGTCGTGTACGCGGACCCCGACAGTTTTGTAACAGCTCCGCACGGACGAGGCTGTTACGCAACCATGACATTCCGCGCACCCCGCGATGAGACCGGACGCGGATCCTCTCGGGAGGTGTCCGCTGTGGACTGTCCGGGGAATCCGGACGGGCGGGCCCGGAAGTGCGCTGCGATAGTGGGAGACATGCCCCGGGTGCTGTTGATCGAAGACGACCAGGCCGTGCGAGACGGCCTGCAGATCGCCCTGACCTACCAGGGTCACACCGTCGACGCGGTGGAAAGCGGAGAGGAAGGGCTCGCGCGGCTGAGCGCGGGCCCGGCCGATGTCGTCGTGCTCGACCTGATGCTGCCCGGGATGGACGGGTTCGAGGTGTGCCGGCGCATCCGCGCGACCGGTGACCTGCCGATCATCATGCTCACCGCGCGCAACGACGACATCGACGTGGTCGCCGGGCTCGAGGCCGGGGCCGACGACTACGTGGTGAAGCCCGCCCAGCCGCGCGTGCTCGAGGCCCGGATCAAGGCCGTGCTGCGGCGCACCGGCGGCGAGCAGCGCCAGGCGGGCACGCCGAAACCCGAGGTCGAGCGCCACGGCGACCTCACCATCGACCGCGACGGGCTCGTCGTGAGCAAGCACGGCCGGCCCGTCAGCCTCGCGCCCACGGAGATGCGACTGCTGCTGGAGCTGTCCGCGTCGCAGGGCCGGGTGCTCAGCCGCCAGCAGTTGCTGGAATCCGTGTGGGACCAGGGTTACCTCGGAGACTCGCGGCTCGTCGACGCGTGCGTGCAGCGGCTGCGCGCGAAGATCGAGGACGACGCCGCGGCCCCGGTGTACGTGCAGACTCTGCGCGGTTTCGGGTATCGCTTCGGGCCCCTGTGACCGGCGCCCGGTTCCGCAAGCTCTGGCCCGGCTGGGGCCTGCGCACGCGGCTGCTGCTCGCGTTCGTGCTGCTGAGCGTGCTCACGACCATCGCCGTCGCCGGGTTCGGGTACCGGACCGCGCGCAACACCATCCTGACGAACACCCAGGACAACGCGGTGCGGGAGCTGACCAGCCGCATCCAGCTGCTCTACCCGCTGCCCGTGGACCAGCCGTCCCAGGGCCAGCTCGAACACGTCGCCGGCGCGATCTCCGGACGGACCGGCAACGCGCTCGTGACCGCCGGCGGCGTCTCCGGCGGTGATCTGCCCTCGTCCGTGATCACGGACGAGGTCAAGGAGATCGTCGGGCGGGGCGAGATCGCCTGGCAGCGCGTGGACGTCGGCGGCGAAACCCGGCTGCTGATCGGCACCCAGCTGCGGCTCACGACCAGCAAGTCACACGAGACGGATCCGTCCGGGATCGAGGTCTTCGTGCTGCAGCCCCTGGACGCCGAGAGCGAGAGCATCGCCACGCTGGCCCGCAGCGCGTGGCTGACCGGCACCGGCGCGGTGGTCCTGGCGCTGCTGCTGGCGCTCGCGGCTGCCCGCAGCGTGCTCGGGCCGGTGCGCGAGCTGCGTCGCGCGGCGCACCGCCTCGGCGAGGGCGACCTGGATACGCGCCTGACCATCCACGGCACCGACGAGCTCGCCGAGGTCGGCAAGACGTTCAACACCACCGCGGAGTCGCTGCAGCACCACGTCGGCGAGCTGGAACGGATGGAGGCCGACGCACGGCGGTTCGTGGCCGACGTGTCCCACGAGCTGCGCACCCCGCTCGCCGCGATGACCGCGGTCACCGAGGTGCTGGAGGCCGAGGTCGCCGGCCTGCCCGAGATCGCCGGGCGCGCGGTGCGGCTGGTGAGCCAGGAGACCCACAACCTCACGCGGCTGGTCAACGACCTCATCGAGGTCACCCGCTTCGACTCCGGTTCCGCATCGCTCGCGCTCGACGAGGTGGACGTCGCCGAGGCGATCGGCGCCACCCTGCGCGCCCGCGGCTGGGTCGGCGAGGTGGCCACGGAGCTGCCGACGGGTGTCCGCGCGCGGCTCGACCCGCGCCGGCTCGACGTGGTCGTCGCGAACCTCGTCGGCAACGCGCTGCGCCACGGAGCGCCGCCCGTCCGGCTGAGGTTGAGCGCGGCGGAGGAATCGCTCATGATCGAGGTCACCGACGAGGGCCCGGGATTGAAGGAGGAGGTGCTCCCCCACGTGTTCGACCGCTTCTACAAAGCCGACACCGCACGCAGCCGCTCCGAGGGCAGCGGACTCGGGCTCGCGATCGCGTGGGAGAACGCCAAGCTGCACGGCGGCGAGCTCACCGCCGCCAACCGTCCGCAAGGCGGTGCGATCTTCACGCTGCGGCTCCCGCTGAACCCGGGCGGTGAGGCGTGATCCGGCGCGCCACCAGGTCGTTCGGGTACGTGGCGCTCGTGCTGATCGCACTGGCCGCCACCGCGTGCGGCGTGCAGCCGAGCGGCGCGATCTCCGGCGACCCCGCGCCGAGCGGCCCGTCGTCCACCGCGCCGGGCACGCCGGCGGTCAGCTCGATCTACCTCGTGGCCGACGGCATGGTCGTCCGGCTCCAGCGCCCCGGTCTGGACCAGACCGATTCCGCGCTGATCGACGCGCTGGTCCAAGGGCCGACGACCGCGGAGAAGGCGTCCGGCTTCACGACCGAGGTCCCGCAGACCGCCCTGCCGGCCACGGTGACGGTCTCGGCGTCGGAGATCACCGTGCAGCTGGCCACCGACGTGCAGGCGCTGTCTTCCTTGGCCGTGTCGCAGATCGTGTGCACGCTGCGCCTGCGCGACGCCCCGGACGGCAGCGTGTTCAGACTCGTCGGCGGGGGCAACGTCCGCAGCGGCGAACGCTGCGGCTGAGCGCCGTCAGCCGACTTCGGCCGGTTCGCGGACCTGCCGCGGCGCGATCACCGGCGCCGCTACCACCGCGGCCACGCAGAGCGCGAACGGCACCGTGAACGCGACGTTCAGCGGCATCCACCGCGTGAGCCCGCCGATGAGGGCGGGGCCGGCGAGCAGCCCGACGTACCCGAGTCCGACGACCCGCGCCATCAGCGCACCCGACGCCCGCGTGTCGAGGTTGCCGGCCGCGGTGAACAGCTGCGGCACGCCGCCCGCGAGACCCAGGCCGAAGATCGCCCAGCCGACCAGAGCGAGCGGCACCCAGGGCGACAGCGACGCGGTGGCGAGGCCGACGGCCGCGAGCGCCGAGCCGTACCGCACCACCGCGACCGGCCCGGCCAGCGCGGCGACCCGGTCGGTGGCGAAGCGGCCGACGGTCATCGCCACGGCGAAGGAGCCATACGCGAGCGCGGCGGTGCTCGCCGACGTACCCAGCACGTCCTGCAGGTGCAGCGCGGCCCAGTCGTTCGCGACGCCCTCGGCGAGCATCAGCGCGAACGCGAGCGCGCCGAGCAGCCAGACCACGCGCGACGGGGTCCGGCTCGGCGTGACCGGCGCGGGGCCGGTTTCGACCGGCCCGGGACGGCCGGAGTCGAGCAGGAGCCGACCCGCGGCCAGCGAAGCGACGACGCACAACGCGCCGGTGGCGCCGAGCGTGACGGCCGTGGAAATGCCCGTGCCCAGCACCGCCGCCCCGACCACCGCGGCGAGCGCGCCACCGATCGACCACATCGCGTGGAACGCCGCCATGATCGGACGCGGATAGGCGCGTTCGACGACCACCGCCTGGGCGTTCATGGCCACGTCGAGGGAGCCGTTGAAGAAACCGAAGACCACCAGAGAAAGCCCGAGCGCCCACCAACTGGTGGCCAGCCCGGGCAGGAAGAGCGCGAGGCCCAGCAGCACGCCGGCGGCGGGCACCACGCGGCGGTGGCCGAAGCGGTCGGCGAGCGGGCCGGACACCTGCATCCCGACGAAGGCCGCGCCGCCGAGCACCAGCAGGAGCGCGCCGAGCGTGGTGTGCGAGATGCCCGTGGCGCGCTCGACGACCGGGATGTGGACCACCCACATGCCGACGGCGAACCCGTTGAGCGCGAAGAAACTCCACGTCGCGACGCGCGCACCGCGCGGCAGCCGGTCGAGCGGGGACGATTCGGTCATCGCGGTCGGATCCTCTGTGTTGTTGGCCCCGGCTCCGCCGGGGCGTGCGAGATCGCTGTGTCTTTGGCCCCGGCTCCGCCGGGGCGGCGAGATCGCCTTTGAGCCGGCTTCCGGATGGGGCGGTCGGATCGGCCGGGGGCCGATCGCACCGCCCCATCCGGGAGCCGGGGCGGT
>NZ_JBEXHL010000073.1:0-16267 GCF_040607795.1 Amycolatopsis sp. NPDC005232
GGCATCCGGGCCAACGCCGTCGCTCCAGGCACCACCCGCACCCCGATGCACGACCCGCAGATCCACGAGTTCCTCGCCGGCCTGCAGCCCGTCGGCCGCATGGTCGAGACTCGCGACGTCGTCGAGGCGGTCGTCTATCTGGAGAACGCGCCGTTCGTCACCGGCGAGATCCTCCACGTCGACGGCGGCATGAGCGCCGGCCACTGACCACGCCCACCCACTCCTTCCACGGAGCACCACCATGAACCAGAACACCGCGGACAGCGAGACGATCCTGCGCGACGTCCTCGCCGGCAGGAAATGGCTGGTTGGCCAAGCATCGTAAGGAATGCGGCTGCTGACCATCGGCTCGACGCTTTAATGCCCGAGGTTCACTGTCGGGATGATCGCTGCCGCGTCGACGTCGGCGGGGAGCTGAGTGGCTCGGCCACGCCGAGTCCCGGCTTCGAGGCGTACGCTGGCCGATGGTTCGGGTAGCCCGTTCGGGGGATCTGCCCAAACCCAACGGATTGTCGCCACGACGCTCGCGACTTAGCTGCGTTTTCGCAGGTCAGCACACCGCTGAGCCCCCGAGGACTCATAAGTTCATCATGCAGGCCTAGCAGGACGGCAGCCTGCGACCGCCCAGCCCGCAGCCCAGCGCCGGGAAGGCTGGGGAACTGCCCGGCCCGGAAGTCGGAGCGGATACGCCTGCGTGGCTGGCGACCGCGCCCGGCGTCGAAGGGCTGACCGGGGGCTTCTACGCCGACCGTGCTCCCGTCCGGACCGAAACGCACACCACCGACCCGCAACGGTGCGAGCGGCTGTGGGCGGCAAGCGCCGGACTGGTCGGCCTCGCCATCTGACGACCCGGGGCGTCAGCCGGGGCTGGCCCAGGCCGGGGCGCTCGCCAGCGAGCCGCCGCGAGGTGGCGTGGTCGATCAACCGGACAGCACGAGCCGCCGGTCGTCGCGCTGCCACAGCATGGAGGGAGTCGGATCGACGATGGGGGAGCTGGACGATCCCCGGGTGCCACAGGCCCCGCAACAGTTGACCGCTGAAGGCGAAACCCTGCTCAAACAGAAACCCTGCTCAAACAATGGTGTGGCTTGGCCACTCGCTACGACAAGCTTGCCATCAGCTATCGCTCCGTCGTTGTCCTGCATGCCGTGATCACCTGGACCAAGGCATTGACAGAACACCTAGTTGTCTCGGGTCATGACGTTGGTGACGGTCGGGAGGGCGTGAGCGAGGCCGGGTCTTTCGGCGGCAGGATGAGAAGTGTGACCAGCAGATCCGCCGAGCAGGAAGACCGGTCCGTGTAACGCCGTGACGCCCCGCTGTCCGTCGGGGTCGCCGCCGGCTCGTCGCGTGCTGCGGGCATCGTCCGATCGCGCACGGCGCCGCGGAGATGGGACCGCCTGTCGATCACACGAGGTGGGCGATGCCCGAGCCGATGAGGTAGATGCCGAATCCGGCCGCCACGACGACGATGATGGTACGGCCGTTTTTCGCCAGCCAGGCGTTCACGGCGGTGACCCAGCGGATCGTCGTCTCCGGCCAGATGGCGTGGGCGACGAGCGGTAGCTCGATCAACAGCATGTAGATCACGGCGACGAGGATGATGCTCAGCACCGTCGCCCACAGGGCGGCGTGCCCCTTGGCGATCGCGTGCAGCGCGGCCAGGTACAGCGGTGCCGGCGTGTACATCAGCAGGCCGACGCTCAGCAACCCGATCACGCCGAGCTCGCGGCGCTTGTTGGCCGCCTTCGGCCCACGCGGTGGCCGGAAGTAGACCACCAGGGCGAAGGCCACCAACACAATGCCGATGACGAGGTCGATCCAGGCCGGCACCGTGCGGTGCTTGGTGCTCTCGGCTCCGCTGCTCTGCAACACGAACACCGAGAGGAAGCCGAAGCCGAGGGTGATGACCACAGCGCCGGCCAGGAAAATCAGCGCCCGCTTCCTGGGGTGCGGGTTGACCAGCAGGAACGCCATGAACAGCAAGGCCGGCGGGTAGATCGCCGCACCGAACGCGGCAGGAACAGCTTCGGACAACATCGCCGTCTGGCACCTCCTCATGTCCTCGTGCGTTGCGGCCAGATGGGTTCATCGGTGACCGCAGGTGACCCCAAGAGGGGTGTCGGGTGCGCGGAACTACCTGTTGAGGCGGTCGTCCGACCGGGCGGCAGCCGCGTTCAACGGTTGAGGATCCGGCTCGTCGTCGGCTGGCCAGGTCCGGTTTCTTGGCGCGTGCCGCAGCGATTGCTTCCGCGCCGTTTCAGGCTTCGGCGACCACGGTCAGGTCGGGCTCGTTGTCCAGGATGAGCCGGACTCCCCGGCGGAGCAGGGCATGATCGTCGGCCGGCAGGATGCGCACTTGCTCGGCCGCGCGGGGCGTCGAGGCGGCGAGCTTCGACCACGCCTCGACCCACCGTCACAAGTCCTGACCCGGGCCGGTCCGCCGGCGGTGCGCCGCCGGCGGACCGGTGTCCGGCTACTCGCGCATGAGCATCGCCTCGGCCTCGCGCTCCTGGTCGACGTAGGGGTCGCCGCTGACGTCGATCACGACCCGTTTGATGGTGCCGCCGGTGAACCGGTGGGGCCGCTGTCCCCGGTAGTCGTCGGTGACGGCGGCCCCGCTGTCGCGGCCGACGCACAGGCCCTCGCCGGCGAGTTCGAACGAGCCGGGTTGTGTCTTGATGCGGCCCTCGCCGACCTTGTGGTCGCCGTGGTAGAGCGACAGTATTCCGGTGGCGATGCCGGGCGGGTCCTCACCGTCCTTGTCGAACGATGCCGCGAGGACCACGTTCTCACCCGCCGGCAGGTCCTCGGTCCCGTCGATCTTCTGCTCCAGCATGCCGACGAAGTTGTAGACGTAGTGCAGGCGGTTGTCCTTGACGTAGAGCGCGTGCCCGCCGAACCGTGCGCCGTGCGCGAACAGCACGCCCTCGGCGCCTTTGCCGGGAATGTCTACAAGGGACCCGATCGAGTACGACCGGTTGCGGATGTTGACCGCCTGTTGTTCGGGGACGTCCGCGACATCCGCGTAATAGACGTACCGGCTGCGGGACGCGGACAGCTGCGGCCGCGGCGTGTTGAGGATCTCCAGCGGCGAGCGGTCGTCGAGCGGGAACGCACCGTTGGCGTCGGCCTCCGCGAACCAGAGCCCGATCAACTCCTTGAGCTTGTCCGGCTGTTCGGCCGCGAGGTCGTGAACCTCGGCGCGGTCGACGTCGGTGTGGTAGAGCTGCCACACGTCGTCGTCGAAGTTGCTCCAGCCGCTGATCGTCGGGTGCGTCGTCACGGCTTTCCAGCCGTCGTGCCAGATTCCGCGCGAGCCGAGCATCGAGTAGAACTGGGTGGATCTGGCCGATGGCGCCGACGGGTCGGCGAAGGTGTAGCGCATGCTCACCCCGTCGAGCGGGCTCTGCGTGTGTCCCTTGATCGCCTCCGGCACCCGCAGGTCCAGGCAGTCGAGCACCGTGGGCACGAGGTCGATCGCGTGGTGGTACTGGTGGCGGATCTCGCCGCCGTGCCCGAGTACCGACGGCCAGGAGATGATGCACGGGTCGGCTGTGCCGCCGTTGAACTCGTAGCGCTTCCACATCTTGAACGGCGTGTTGAAGGCCATCGCCCAGCCGTTCGCGTAGTGGTTGTAGGTCTTCGGACCGCCCAGCTCGTCGAGCATCGCGAGGTTCTCGTCGAGGTCGTCGGGGATGCCGTTGAACAGTTTGTTCTCGTTCACCGACCCGTTGGGGCCGCCTTCGCCGCTGGCGCCGTTGTCGGAGACCAGGATGACGAGCGTGTTGTCCCGTTGCCCGGTCTCCTCCAGGTGGTCGAGAAGCCGGCCGATGTGGTGGTCGGCGTGGGCGAGGAAGCCCGCGTATACCTCGGCCATCCGCGCGAAGAGGCGCTTTTCCTGGTCGGACAGCGAGTCCCACGGCCTCGTGTAGTCCAGCGGGGGGAAGGGCTGCCCGTCCGGGCCCTGGCGGGTCTCGGGGGTGCCGATCGGGTTGATCGGCGGGAGCTCGGTGTCGGCCGGCACGATGCCGAGCTCCTTCTGCCGCGCCAGCACGGTTTCGCGCAGTGCGTCGTATCCCCTGTCGAAGCGGCCTTCGAATCGTTCGATCCACTCTCGCGGCGCGTGGTGCGGCGCGTGGCACGCTCCCGGCGCGTAGTAGAGAAAGAACGGCTTGTCCGGCGCGATCGCCTTGGCGTCCTTGATGAACTCGATCGCCTTGTCGGTGATGTCGTCGGTGAAGTGGTACCCCTCGTCGGGAGTCTTCGGCTGGTCCACCGGGTGGTTGTCGTACACGAGGTCGGGATACCACTGGTTCGTCTCGGCGCCGAGGAACCCGTAGAACCGCTGGAATCCGCGGCCAGTGGGCCAGTTGCGCCGCGTCGCGGCGAGGTTCATCTCGTCGGTCGGGCACAGGTGCCATTTGCCGACGATGTAGGTGTTCCAGCCGTGCTCCTCCAGGATTTCGGAGATCATGCCGTTCTCCGGCGGGATCGTGCCGTTGGCGTTCGGGAAACCGATCGCCGCCTCCGTGATGCACGCCATCGCGTTGCGGGTGTGGTTGCGGCCGGTGAGCAGGCAGGACCGGGTCGGTGAGCACAGCGCGGTGGTGTGCCACTGCGTGAACCGCACGCCGTCGGCAGCGATGCGATCGATGTTCGGGGTCTCGATGACGCCGCCGTAACAGCTCATCGCGGAGTACCCGACGTCGTCGAGAACCATGTAGACCACGTTCGGCGCGCCGTCGGCGGCCCGCGGCGGCTCGAACGGCTCCCAGTCGGGAACCGAGTCGCGGATGTCGATGTTGATCTTGCCCTGAAACGAGTTGGTCATGTCACTCCTCAGATCGCGCAGCTGAAGGCGGCCTCGCGCGCACCATCCGACATCGCGCGACGGCGCCCGGCCTCACCTGCACCAGGTGAACACCGCACACAGGGCGGCACACGACGAGCGAGAAGCGCTTGATGGATCAATCTGCACGGGTCACCCGGCAGGGGTGATGAAGCGTGGTCCGGCCCGCTGGGAACGTGTGGCGACGTCGCGCACAGCAGGCAGGGGGCACCCGATGGCCACCGCGCACACGAGCCAGGGACTTAGGCAGGCCGTGGCCGCGAAGCCCGACCCGACCGTGGACATGGTTTGGATCGCCGGGCGCACGTTCGCGATGGGCTCCGACGACCACTATCCGGAGGAGGCCCCGGTCCACGACGTGACGGTCGGCGGGTTCTGGATCGACCCCACCGCGGTGCGCAACCGCGACTTCGAGCGCTTCGTCCGGGCGACGGGCCACGTCACGCTCGCCGAGCGGGCACCCGATCCGGTGGATTACCCAGACGCCTTGCCGGATCTCCTCGTGCCGGCGTCGTCGGTGTTCGTCGCGCCGCAGCACGAGGTCGACCTGCGCAATGCCTACGACTGGTGGCGTTACGTGCCCGGTGCGGACTGGCGCCATCCGTCTGGCCCGGGCAGTTCGGTCCGCAAGCGACCCGATCATCCCGTGGTGCACCTGGCTTGGGAGGACGCCGAGGCCTACGCGCGTTGGGCGTGCAAGGACATCCCCACGGAGGCGGAGTGGGAGCTCGCCGCGCGGGGCGGGATCGACCGCGCCGCCTACGCGTGGGGCGACGAGCTCAGTCCCGACGGTGTGTGGATGGCCAACACCTGGCAGGGAACCTTCCCGTACGCGAATACCGGCGCGGACGGTTACCTTGGCACCGCCCCGGTCGGGCGCTACCCGCCGAACGGATACGGCCTCTACGACATGATCGGCAACGTGTGGGAGTGGACCGCGGACTGGTACTCCGCGCACGACGATCCGCCAGGCTCGTGTTGTAGCCCGAGCCCGCGAGACCGCAGCATCGAACGCGGTGAACGCGTCCCGCGCAGGGTGATCAAGGGCGGCTCGTACCTGTGCGCGCCGAACTACTGCCGTCGCTACCGGCCTGCCGCCCGCATGGCGCAACCGATCGACACCGCCACGTGCCACCTCGGTCTCCGCTGCGTGGTTCGACGCTGACCATCGGAAGGAGGGTTGTCTCGTGCTGACCACCTGGCGCGACGGCGCCGCGAAGAAGGCGATCACCAAGTTCGTCGAGCACGCAGCAGAGGTGCCTGCCGACGAACGGGTGGCGACATTCGACAACGATGGCACGCTGTGGTGTGAGAAACCGGTCCCGATCCAACTCGACTTCATCCTCCGCCGCCTCGTGGCCATGGCCAAGGAGACACCGGAGCTGCGCTTGCGCCAGCCCTGGAAAGCCGCATACGAGAACGACTTGGCTTGGTTCGGCGCAGTGGTCGCCGCACACTACGCCGGTGACGACACTCAGCTCCCCGCTCTGGCCGCCGGAGTGCTCGAGGCGTACGCCGACATCGGCGTCGAGGACTTCGAAGCCCAGGCGAACGAGTTCCTGACCAACACCCAGCACCCCACGTTGGGCAGGTCGTATGCGCGGTGCGCCTACGCGCCGATGGTCGAGCTCCTGGCACACCTGCGGGACAACGGCTTCAGCACCTACATCGCTTCCGGCGGCGGCCGCGACTTCATGCGGCCCATCAGCCATGCGGTCTACGGCGTGCCGCGCGAGCAGGTCATCGGTAGCACCGCGACACTGTCCTACGAGGACGACGAGCACGGCGGCACCATTCGCCACCAACCCGTCCTGGACTACCTCGACGACGGCCCGGAGAAGCCCATCCGCATCTGGAGCCGCACCGGACGCCGACCGTTGCTGGCGGCGGGCAACGCCAACGGCGACATCCCGATGCTCCGCTTCACCCACCACCCCGACAAACCGACCCTGCGCCTCCTGGTTGTCCACGACGACCCCGACCGCGAGTTCGCGTACACCACCGGCGCCGAACAGGCCCTCGAACAGGCCGACCGGGACGGCTGGACCGTCATCAGCATCCGCGACGATTGGCACACCGTCTTCTGAGCGGTTACGCCTGCTCCTGGGCTTCCTGCGCGCGGTCCGGTCCTCGGCCGACGTCAACCCCGCGGGGTGATGCCCGTCGGGCTCGCGACCGGACAGGGGCGGGGCAGCGCCACAATCGGTGAACGCTCCGAGCGGCCGCGGCCGTGCACCGCAGATCGTGCGCGAGGAGTACGCCTTGTCGACCTCGCGCCGGCGCCCGTCGCGGCGCGGCCGAATACGGCAACAGGGGACGCAACGGCCGTGAGGCACGACTGCCCGCTCCAGCGCAGTTCGCACAAACCATGCGAGGACTTCTCTGGAAGGCTCCGTCACGACTGTTCCGGAAATCACCGTGCGGAGACTGGTTAGCTGCCCTCAACCGGCTCCAGCACAAACACGGGGATCTCCCGGTCGGTCTTGCTCTGATACTCCGCGTACGACGGATACACGGCGACCGCGCGCTCCCACCACTCGGCCTTCTCCGCTCCGGTGACCTCACGCGCCCGCATGTCCCGCCGGACCGGGCCGTCCTGCAGTTCAACGTGTGGGTCGGCCTCGACATTGAAATACCACACCGGATGCTTCGGCGCGCCACCCTGCGAGGCAACCACCACGTACGTCCCCTCATGCGCCACCCGCATCAGTGGCGTCTTGCGGATTTTCCCACTTTTCGCGCCCCGTGTCGTCAGGATGATGACCGGCAACCCGACGTCGGGCGAGATGGTCCCCTCCGTCCCGCCGGAACTCTCGTACAACTCCACCTGATCACGCACATACTTCACCGGGCTCGGCTCGTACTCGCCCTCGAGAGGCACCGTTCCATCCCTTCGTCGTCACACATCTTCGGACGCTGGGTAACAGCGGCAGCGGAACGCCGCGTCCTTACCGGCCTTCTCGCAACATCGTGCTCACGGCGCGCGGCTCGACGCAGAGCAGGCACTCCCTTCCGCGGTGTTCGCGGTGACGATGATGTGGGTCTCAGGGGCGATGTCGAAGTACTCTTCGATGGACGAGTTCTACCCCGGCACGGACGATCTGCTCGAAACCCGGCTGCACGTGTCGAGTCGGGCTTGGACACGCCCACCGGCCAGTGTGGTTGGGGTGACCGGAGTCAGGTAATTGGTCCCCCAAGAAGTGGGCGCAAGTGGCCCCACCTTTGGGCTGTTTCCCTCCTAGTGTCGGGGGCATGATCACAACGGCGCCTGTCATCCGTCATTCGTCCGCTGCTGTGTGCGGTGGCGGACAGGCGCGGACGGCTCTGGGATCGGTCGCGTTCGTCTGCGACACCGGCGATCCGCTCACGGTCGCCGACCCGGCCGGCAGGGGACACGAATGAGCGCACAAAGGCGCGAAGTGCCTGACACGACGGCACGAGGTGTCCCCGAAGGGCTGCAGGTCCCGGGTGTCCGCCACCGGTACATCGACACGGGGCGGCTGCGCATGCACGTCGCCGAGACAGGTGCCGGATCCCCTGTCCTCCTGCTGCACGGCTGGGCGAAGCACTGGTACATGTGGCGCCACGTCATGCCCCTCCTGAGTGACTCGCACCGGCTCATCGCGGTCGACCTGCGCGGGGCCGGCTGGTCGGACGCGCCGAGGAGTGGTTACCGCACCGCCGAGCTCGTCGACGATCTGCGGGCACTGCTCGACGCTTTGGGGCTGGGCCGGATCGCGCTCGTCGGGCACGACCGTGGTGCCGCCCTGGCCTTCCAGCTCGCGCTGGACGATCCGGACCGCGTCACCCACGTGGTCGCCCTGAACGAACTCCACCCCTACCTCGATGTCCGACGAATGGTCCGCAACGCCTGGCGCTATCTGTGGACGCCGTTCGTCGAGACACCTTTGGTCGGCCGCTTCGTCCTGGCGCACATCCCGTCCTTCACACGTGGCTGGCTGCGTCGCGGTGTCGTCGACCGGGCGTCGATGCCGGCCGACGCTGTCGCCGCGTACGTGGACGTGCTCCGCCGACCCGACATCGCGCGCGCCGGTGAACAGCTCATGTACCAGTTCGCGTACAAAGAGTTCATCCCGATGCTGCGGCACGCGGAGACCCGCAAGCTTCGGCCACCCACGCTCTTGCTCGCCGGCGGAGCCGACCCGTTCACGCCTCCGGCAATGCTGGGTGCTGCCACACCGCACGCCGCAGACCTGCGCGTCGAAGTGGTCGATGACGCAGGACACCACCTCCCCGAGGAGCGTCCCGAACTCGTCGCCGCCAAAATTCGGGACCACCTGAATCGGATCTGACACAGCGGATGTGCCGACCGAGTCGACCAGTACCGGCTCGCGAAGTGACGCAAACCCTGCGAGCACCGAAACGACCGACAGCTTCGGGGCGAGCCCGTGGCCTACCGTCGGGTGGGACGGTGGTGGGGCTCCCGGCGAGCCTGGTGACCGCAATGCCTATCGGGCTGGCGAACGCGGGCACCTTGCCCCCTGGCCGACCCGCTGCTCGTGTTGTGAGGCCAGTTCTGGCGAATCGTGAGCCCGGGACCGCTGGTCTGGATACTCGGCGCGCCCCGGAGACCGCGGAGGCCGCGGCGGCGGTGAATGTCACGAACTCCAGCTCTGGCGGCAGGGTCCGGCGTCGGCGCGATCCTCGTGTCATCGGTGGCCGTGCAGACGGTGTTCCTCACGGCGGGCTTCATCGTGCTTGCTGCCGCCGTACTCGCCGCGGTGGCGGCGCGGTTCCTGACACTCGCGCGGAGGGGATGAGGAAGCCAGGAGACGGCAGGCGGTAAGAGCCGACCGTCGGCCGACGCCGACAAGACGACCAGTGTGGACGAGAGAGGTGTACGACGGAATCGAACTGGGCTGCCTCGAAAACTATCTCGACGCCGAGTTGGTCGTGTCCGAGCCTCATGATGTGGCATGGGAGACAGCGGCGGCGTTCCCGGTGCCTGCTCTGACTGCGGAGCAGGTGCTCTCTGAATCGCTCGAAGGTGCGGAGAACGAGACGCTGCTCGTTCACGGCGCCGGGGGCCGACCGGGTGGTTGGGTGTGCAGCTCGCCGCCATGCGTACGGCCCGGGTGATCGCCACTGCCGAACGGGAGTCGCCATGACCGCGGAATCGCACGCCCGGAAACGGGACGCCGCGGCCACGAAAGCGGCGCTGCTCGACGCCGGCCGAGAACTGTTCGCGGAGCGCGGTTTCGACCGCACCACCGTGCGTGACATCGCGAGCCGCGCCGGCGCGAACCAGGCGCTGCTATTCCGCTACTTCGGCAGCAAAGAAGCCCTCTTCGAAGCCGCGATGACCCGCGGCGGCTTCGCCCAGCTCGACGCGACCCCACCCGAGCACCTCTTCGCCGAAACGCTGCGCAGCCTCCTCAAGGACAACTCCGAACGCCGCGACCGCTCCCTCGAGACCTACCTGCGCTCCACCGGCATCGACGGCGCGGGCGCCGCCCTGCGCGACCAGCTCGGCGACGCCTACGGCCAGGCGCTGGCCTCCCTCACCGACGAACCCGATGCGGCCCTCCGCGCCGACCTCGCGTTGGCGTGGCTGCTGGGCATCGGCCTGGTCCGCGCGGTGACGCGGAAGGATCCGCTGGCGAGCGCTTCGGCGGAGGACATGGCTCGGTTGACGGGGCCGGCGGTGCGGACGTTGCTGGAGCGCAGCGAATAGGCGCGAGCTGGCGCATGGCTCGCTCCCATCATCATAGGCCGCGGCTCGTGCCGTCGGCTGCCATCGTCACTTCGATGGGCGTAAGCGCATATGGGCATCTTTCGGGGTTCGGCGAGAACTTGCCCTGGATGAGGATCTACTTCTGGATCGAACCGGTGCGTTGGCGTCAGCCGGCGGTAAGAACCGATCGTCGACTGACGCCGACAAGAAGGTGAGCATGGAGGAGAGGGGCGTAACTGGCTTCATCTCGTGATCGGCCGCGACCCGCGCACCACTCTGGGGTGCGGCCAGGTCGAGACCACGGTCGACCACACGCGAGCAAGCTGGAGCGCGCAATCGTATGACGAACTCCGCGGGCGAACTAGAACGCAGTGGCACTGGCGGCCGCCCTCGTGACACGGCCTTGGACGAGGCAATCATCCTCGCCACCCGCAGGCGGCTGGTCATGGACGGCTTCTCCAAGATGACCATCAAAGACATCGTGGACGATGCCAAGGTCGGCCGCTCCACGCTGCGTCGACGGTGGGGAAACAAGTTTGACCTGGTGGTGGATGCCCTCGACTACGGTTTCCGCAAGCAAGGTGACTTGTACACCGTTGATCTGAACGACCTGGAGCCACGCGACGCGCTCGTAGCAGCCGTCCGCCATGTCGACCCCGCTCGCTACAGCCCTGACGCCATGGTGCTGATGGGAAACTTCGCCGGCGAGGCCATCCGCACGCCGGAGCTGATGGAGATCTTGCGCGAGCACGCGGTCCGGCCCCGCGTGGGATTCATCGAGAGGGCGTTGACACAGCTGCAGGAGCGTCGTGCGGTCCGGGCCGGTATCGACGTCCACACCATCTCGACGTTGTGCTTTGGAGCCTACTTCGCGAACTACTACGGCGGCGAGAGGTACGTAGACATCCCTGAAGACGTAGTGGCTGTGCTGTGGCCAACGATCGCTGCTCGCACAACCATGAACAGGCGGCCGACCTCGCCGGTGCGGCGTGGCAGGTAATCATGCGCGGTGAAGAATTCTTCGTTCGATACCGCGTTCCTGGCGGACCTCAAGCCAGTGCCTGATCGGTTCCGTGCCACTGCCGCGGGTACAGGCACGAAGGTGGCTCGGCCCCAGTCGGTCGTCACTACCGGCGCGCCAGACTGGCCCAAGCGGCGTTAATGTCGAGGAATTTCATGCCCGATAGACGTCCAATGCCGTCCCTTATGCACAGTGAAGTTTCGCAATGTGCTCGTCACGACGCGACAGATGAAAGGCATCTCGATCGACGTAGCGCGCCGAAGGGCTCGCGTGGCTGCCGGTGTGATTTGGCCGGAGGTCATCGACGAGGCGGCGCGGCACGGTCTGGCTCCGCTGAGCGGTTCGGCGCCGGACGTGGGAGTGACCGGGTACACGCTGGGCGGAGGGCAAAGCCCAGTGCTCGGCCCGAGCCTGGGCTACGCGGCCGACCACGTGCATTCCCTGGACGTAGTGACGGCTGACGGGCAGCTGCGCACGGTGACTGCCGAGAGCGAGCCCGACCTGTTCTGGGCACTGCGTGGTTGCAAGGGTAATTTCACCCGGATGTATCCGCGCGAGTTACGCGGGCAAGCAGAACAGGTCACGTCGCGATCTGACTGCATGAGGCAAGTGCGCAGCTGCCCGGTTGCGTGGCCGTGTCAATCCTTGATGAGGTCGATGATGCGGCCGAAGTTGAGATTCGATGCAAGCGCCGTCAGGTCTCCCTCCGCCAGCTTCGCCGCAGCCGCCTGTGTTGCTCCGAGGGCGTGTGTGTAGGGGTCGACCCCGAGGCTGATCCGGCGGACACCGATCGTCTGGAGTTCTGCGAGGGTAGCCGTGTCCTGGGGGCTGACGAGGACGTTGACCGGCTTGGGCGCGACTGCGTTGATGACTGCGGTGACGGAGGCCCGGTCCGGCAGGCTCGGTGCGTAGAGAACGTCCGCTCCCGCCTCCGCGAAGGCGGAGAGGCGGCGGATGGTGTCACCGATGTCGGAAATCCCCCATAAGAAGTTGTCCGTACGGCCGGTCAGAACGATCCGTCCGTGCGCAGCTGCGGCGGCGGCCTCGATGCGGCGAACCGCGTCGTCGAATTCGCGAATCGGCTGGGAGGGGTCGCCGGTGGTGTCTTCGATTCCGATGCCGGCCAGGCCACGGGCGATAGCGGCATCGACGGTCGCCCGGACGTCGTCGGGAGTCTCGCCGTAGCCGTCCTCGAAGTCACCGTTGATCGGCAGGCCGCTCACCGACGTGAGGAGCGCGGCATGAGCCAGGTGCTTGTCGCGGCTGACGGCGTGGATGCCGTCGAGTCGCCCCAGTGTCGCCGCGAAGGCCGCCGAGGAGGTTGCAACGGCGGCGAATCCGGCTTCCCGGAAGAGCAGGGCCGACGGGGCGTCCCAGGCGTTGGGCATGATGAACGCCTCGGGGCCGCGATGGAGTTCGAGGAACTGTTCGTAGCGGGCGTGTTGAGTCGTGTCAGGCATTGTGATGGTCCTTCTTCTTTCTGCGGTTTGACGGTCGTTCGACGCGAGCCCGGGCCCCCGCCGTGCCCCCGCCACCATGGGGTCCTTTCACCCGGCCCAAATATCCGCTCGCTCGATGTCCGGTCTGTTACTGGCTGTCGGGGTCTTCGCTGGTGGTGTGCTGGTCGAGCTTGGTGACCTGGTAGAAGGCGATGGCCCAGCCGGTTGCGGTCTGTTTCAGCAGGGTGCTGAGGTAGACGTTGACCGTGGGGCGGTCGGTGAAGGAGAAGTCGACGTTGAGGTATGCGAGGACGAGGTCGTCGGAGAGGCGTCTGGTCTCGAGGACCTGGTAGTCGGCGGTCAGGCCGGGGGGCTGGGAGTCGTAGTAGGCGGCGATGCCGGGTCGTCCGACGCTGTAGGGGTGCAGGCCTTGGAAGATGGCGTCGTCGGTGAAGTGGGCGGCGACCTGGTCGGGCTGGTGCTTGTCGACGGCGGCCTTCCAGCCGTCGAGGACGCCGCGCAGGATCGTCTCGCTGTCCGCGATGTTCTGGTTCAAGGCAGTGCTCCCCGAAAGGCCGCTGTCAACGGGGATGCAGGCGTCGTCCGACTCGACCCGCGGCGAGGCCGCCTCAGCGGGCGCGGCTTCGCGGTCGCGAGCGAGCTGGGCGATGAAGTATTCCGGGTCGTCAGGGTCGAAACGCCGTTCGGTGCTCTCCACTGGCTTGGCACGCTCCCATCACCATGGGGCCGCGGCTTGTACCGTCGGCCCGCCGTCGTCACCTCGATTGGTGTCAACCCATGGGGGAATCTTTCGGGGTTCGGCGAAAACTCTGAAATTTCCCGTCGGGCACCGGCGATCTGCGTCTCCGCCGACGCCAACGACCTCTGAGCCGCACCGATTGCCCATGCGGGCGGGCCCACTGCCCTCAACAGCTGCGAGAGATGGTGGTCGAGTCCATGGGCGTCGACGTGCTCCACAACGCGGCGAACGTGATCGCCGAACTCGCCGGGACGGCGAACTGTGGTAAGGGGCACGTCCACTGTGGACTGTCCTGCGCCGGACTTTGGCGATGGTCTGTCCGGATCATTTCGTTTGGTACCTCTATGAGGCCGGATCGTGGCAGGCGTTCCTCTCGCACGTCACGAAGTAGCTCGTCGAAGACGTTCAGGACGTCGTGCCGGCGATGCCCCGCACCGATCGCCAGCGAGAAACGGGGACGTGGGATGGCGTCAGTCGACGAGCTGCTCCGGAGCATGGAGGCGGCCGTCGGCAAGATCGCCGCAGCGCGGAGTCTCTTCGGCAAGCGCAACCGGCCTGAGGCGGAGTGCGCGGGCTGGCGGACGGCGAGGTCGTCCGCCGGCTGCACCACCGATGTCGTACTTCAGGTTTTACTTGCGGTGACGGGCTGAGTCACTGATGGGGGCCGACGCGAGCCGGCTCGGCTACCCGAGGTTCTGAGGGTAAGAAGTCGCTACCCCGAGGCGCTCACTGTCTGAAGCGATCTACTGAGCCATAACTCGATCGGGTTGCAGTCTAGTAGCTCGATCGGGTTGAAGCGGGGTATCGGCCGGCGGCCGGCTCCAGCTTTCAGCCGAACGGACGTGAGGGGGAGCATGGTCCAACGGCACGTTTCCATCCGGCCGATTCCGAGCACGAACGTGCATGGCCGACTGGGTCGCTTCATCGTTCCGTGCGTCTGGTGACGCGTAACGAGTACCGACTCCGAGTAGGAGAATGATGGGCATCAAAATAGGAAAGGTCAACAGACCCTTCACGTTCATTGCGGCTTTGGCGGCCTTACTGCTCGTGATCTCCGCGACTTCGAGCTCCGCGGCGCGGGACGAGAACGACGGGAATTCCTCCCCGGCGGCGCAGTCACTATCGCCTTACCCGCAATCTCAACCGCCTGCCGGTTTTCAGTCCAAGTACGCGGAAGTAAATGGCTTTCGTATGCACTACGTGCGGGGCGGCAAAGGTTCGCCTGTGGTAATGATCCACGGGTTCCCCGAGAATTGGTCAGAGTGGCGGCAGCAGATGGTCCCGCTCTCCAAGAACCACACCGTGATCGCCGTCGACATGCGTGGCGCTGGTGAGTCCGAGGTCACCAAGAGTGGTTATGATACGGCGCAGCTGGCGAGGGACGTGCATCAGCTGCTGACGCAGCTCAACCTCAACAAGGGCGTCCAGGTAATCGCCCACGATCTTGGTGAGTGGGTCGCCTACGCCTACGGGGCGCAATTCCGGTCGGAAGTGCGGAGCATGGCCGTGATGGAAGCCACCATCCCGGATGAGAGCTGGTACCACTACCCCGTGCTCAACGCCGACCCGGCCCAGCCAGCGGCGTGGCACTTCGGCTTCTTCCAGATGCCCCTCGCCGAAAAGCTCATCGCCGGTAACGAGCGCGACCTCGTCCACGACTTGATGTTGGAGTACGTGGCGGGCGATACGTCGCCGTTCACGGATTCGGACTTCGACTACTACGCCCACTTCCTGAAGCAGCCAGGCCGCCTAACGGCCTTCATGAGTATATACCGCGGGATCCGCACAGATGTTCAGCAGAACAAGGAATTCCTGGCTCAGGGCAAGTTGAAGATGCCCATCCTCGCGATCGGTGGTGAGCTTTCCTTCGGTTCACTCATCCCCGATCAGTGGCGTGAGTACGCCGTGAACGTCGAGGGACGAGTCCTGAAGGGTTCGGGCCACTTCGTGACGCAGGAGAGGCCGGAGGAAGTGACGGCTTTGCTGCAGTCCTTCCTGCAGAAGTAGCTTTCACCGCCAAGGGACGAACCACAACGATCCCGGCAACCTGCGAGAATCATCTACGTCGGTAGGTTCGCGCTGGTGGCGACTGCAGCGCCTCCAGCGCGAACCTCATCACCTACGTCGCCTCCGACCAGGCTGCCGGTGGTGCCCTGCGCGTCGGCGGTGGGGTTGCGAGTTCGATTGTTCCGTGAGTTTCGTTCGTTCCTACAGAAGGGGTTTTTGAGTTGACCAGCGTTCCTGTCACCAAGTTGAACAACGGCGTCGAGATGCCGCAGCTCGGCTTCGGCGTCTTCCAGGTGCCGGCCGCCGAGACGAAGGCCGCGGTCAAAACCGCACTCGACGCCGGCTACCGCAGCATCGACACCGCCACCGCGTACGGCAACGAAGCGGCCGTCGGCGAGGCGCTCGCCGAGTCGGGCATCGCGGCCGACGAGCTGTTCATCACCACCAAGCTGTGGAACAGCGACCAGGGCTACGACCAGACGCTGCGCGCGTT
>NZ_JBEXHL010000074.1:0-15907 GCF_040607795.1 Amycolatopsis sp. NPDC005232
TCCTTCCGGCCCCCACACCCCCCCCAACGCCACATTGGGTGCGCTCAACGCAACCAACGCCACATTGGGGCGCTGGGCAGGTCAGCGCAGGTGCAGCGCACGCTTCAGCGTCGAGAACACGTCGGTCTGGTTGGTCAGCCCGACGATGTTCGCGGCCTGCGGCCCGTAGCCCGCGATGCGGACCTGGGTGCCGGTGTGCGACTGCGAGCCGCCCGTCTCGGCGGTGCCGTAGGCGATCGTCATGTTCGAGCCCTCGTTGGTGACCAGCGTCGCGGTGAGGCCCGGGGTAGCGGTGGGCTCCACGATCTGGCTGCTGTGGCCGTGGTCGGCCGTCACGAGCACGAGGGTGTCGCGGTGGCTGCGGGCGTACGCGAGGCCCGCGGCGATCGCGGAGTCGAAGTCGACCGTCTCGCCGATCTGGCCGCACGGGTCGGCCGCGTGGTCCTGCTTGTCGATGCTGGCGCCCTCGACCTGCAGGAAGAAGCCCTTGTCGCTGTGGCGGTCGTCGAGCAGCTCGATCGCCTTGCGGGTCTGGTCGGCCAGCTTCGGCTGGGTCTTCGGCAGCGCCGGGTTCGAGGTGCAGCGGGCCGGCTGGGTGCCGCCGTGGACCGCGGCCGGGCCGGTCCAGTTCACCGGCATGTTGTTCGCGGCGAACAGGCCGAGAACCGGCTTGTCCTTCTTCGCCTTCGCCAGGTCGGCGGCGGTATTGACGACGTTGTAGCCGGCCGCCTTCGCCTGGTCCAGCACGGTCTTGCCCTTGAACTTGCCGGCCGTCACCTTCTGGTCGAAGAAGGCCGCGCCGCCGCCGAGCAGGACGTCGGGGCGGGTCTGCACCAGCTGCTCGGAGATCGAGCCGGCGCCACCGTTCTCCTTGGCGTTCTGCGCGCACTTGGCCGTCGTCTCGACCGGGCCCTTGCAGTCGCGGCTGACGACGTGCGAGCCGAGCACGGCCGGGGTCGCGTCCTGGACCTCGGCGGTCGTGACGTCACCGGTGCGCAGGCCGCCGCGCTTGGCCAGCTCGAGGATCGTCGGCACGGGGTTGCCGTACGCGTCGACCGAGATCGCGCCGTTGTAGGTCTTGGTGCCGGTGGCCCAGCCGGTGCCGGACGCGGCCGAATCGGTCACGTAGTTCGGCTTGCCGGGGTTGTTCTGCTCCACGGCGTACGTGGTGTAGTCGCCGGTCAGCGGCAGCTCGTCCATCGCGAGCCGCCCGGCCGCGCCGCGCTCGTAGTTGCGCGCCGCCGTGATCTCCGACTGGCCCATGCCGTCGCCGATGAACAGGATCACGTTGCGCGCGGTGCCGCCCTGGATCGCGTTGCGGACGTCCTGCGTGCGGTCACCCGCGGAGGCCGTGCGCGACGTCGCGGTGTCCGAAGTCGCCAGGGCGACCGGGGCCGCGGCGATCAGCGCGGCGCCGAGCGCGCCCGCGGTCAGCCACTTGCGGCGGCCGGCGAAGAGCGTTCTCATGCAGTTTCTCCTCGGATGGGGATTAATCCGGAAATTCCGGCACGGGCTATTAGTCCGTGTGCATGTGTTCCGCGTGCATCATCCGGATGATCGATGGATGTCCGAAAAGAGAACACCGGGCCGCCGCAGCCGGTTCACGACGGTTAACAGGCCCGACCTAGACTCGGGGCGTGGCCGATCGACCCCTCATCGCACCCAGCATCCTGTCCGCGGACTTCGCCCGGCTCGGCGAGGAGATCGCGGCGATCGCGCACCCGGGGGAGACCCGCGCCGACTGGGTCCACGTGGACGTGATGGACGCGCACTTCGTGCCCAACCTGACACTAGGGCTGCCCGTGGTCGAGGCGCTGCTGAAGTCCACCGACGTGCCGATCGACTGCCACCTGATGATCGACGACCCGGACCGCTGGGCGATCGGGTACGCCGAGGCCGGCGCCTACAACGTCACGGTCCACGTGGAAGCCGCGAACGACCCGGTGAAGCTCGCGAAGGACCTGCGCGCGGCCGGGGCGAAGGCCGGCTTGTCGGTGAAGCCCGGCACTCCGATCGAGCCCTACCTCGAGACCCTCAAGCACTACGACACGCTGCTCGTGATGTCCGTGGAGCCCGGGTTCGGCGGCCAGTCGTTCATCCCCGACGTGCTGGAGAAGGTGCGCACCGCGCGCCGCCTCGTCGACACCGGCCACCTCAAGCTCGTGGTCGAGATCGACGGCGGGATCAACGCCGAGACCATCGAGCAGGCCGCCGAAGCCGGCGTCGACTGCTTCGTCGCCGGGTCCGCCGTCTACGGAGCGGACAACCCGGGCCTGGCGGTCGCGGCGCTGCGTGAACAGGCCGCGCGCCACCGCGCGAACTGACCCCGCGCCCGGGGAAGCACCGGGGTACGGGCGGGTGTTGGATGGAGGGATCACCGGGTTCGGACGGTGACGGCGGCGAGGAGGCAGCAGCAGTGTTCACCGGGATAGTCGAGGAGATCGGCGAAGTCACCGCGGTCGAGCAGGGCACCAACATGGCGCGGCTCACGGTGCGTGGCCCCTTGGTCACGTCCGACGCGAACCACGGCGACTCGATCGCCGTCAGCGGGGTGTGCCTGACGGTCGTGGCCGTCTCGGAGGGTGGGTTCACCGTGGATGTGGTGAACGAGACACTCGCGCGCTCCAGCCTCGCCAAGGTGGCCGTGGGCGACGCCGTGAACCTCGAGCGCGCCACCCCCGCGGGCGGCCGCCTCGGCGGGCACATCATGCAGGGCCACGTCGACGGCACGGGCGTCTTCCTGTCCCGCGACGACACGGGCGTGACCACGTTCGCCCTGCCCACGGGCCTGGGGAAGTACGTCGTCGAGAAGGGCTCGATCGCCGTCGACGGCGTGTCACTGACTGTGGCTTCGATCACCGACGAGCAGTTCTCCGTGGCGCTGATCCCCACCACGCTCGAGGCCACGACGCTGGGCCGGCGTGAGGCGGGCGACCTCGTGAACCTCGAAGTGGACGTCGTCGCGAAGTACGTCGAGAAGCTCGCGATCCCACATCTGGCCGCGAGCGCGCACAATGTCTGACGTTCGGTCCGACGGTACGAAGGAGCAGCCGTGAGCGAGACGAAGGCGGCCGAGCCGCGGACGGGCTGGACGCCCTGCGGTGCCGGCGCGGTGTTCGACGCGGACGCCATCGAGGCGGCGGTCGCAGACATTGCGGCGGGCAAAGCTGTGGTGGTGGTCGATGATGAGGATCGTGAGAACGAGGGCGATCTGATTTTCGCGGCGGAGAAGGCGACGCCGGAGTTGCTGGCGTTCATGGTGCGTTACACCTCGGGCTATGTGTGTGTCGCGTTGACGGAGGCCGAGGCGGATCGGCTGGATCTGCCGCCGATGTATCACACGAACCAGGATGTGCGCGGGACCGCGTACAGCGTGACGGTGGACGCTGCCGAGGGCATCACGACGGGTATTTCGGCGGCGGATCGTGCGCACACGATGCGGTTGCTGGCTGATCCGGCTGCGTCGGCGAAGGACTTCCGCCGCCCCGGGCATGTGGTGCCGCTGCGCGCGAAGGAGGGTGGCGTGTTGCGGCGCCCGGGTCACACCGAGGCTGCGGTGGACCTGGCCCGCATGGCCGGGCTCAACCCGGCTGGGGTCCTGTGCGAGATCGTGTCGCAGAAGGACGAGGGTGACATGGCTCGCCGCGACGAGCTGGAGGTTTTCGCCGCAGATCATGACCTTCGGGTGATCACGATCGCCGATCTGATCGCTTACCGCCGTCGCACGGAGAAGCAGGTGGAGCGGGTCGCCGAGGCCCGGATTCCGCTGGCCGCCGGGACGTTCCGCGCGGTGGGGTATGACAGTCTGCTGGACGGGATCGAGCACATCGCGTTCGTCTACGGCGAGATCGGCGATGGCGAGGACATCCTCGTGCGGGTGCACTCCGAGTGCCTGACCGGTGACGTCTTCGGCTCCCTGCGTTGCGACTGCGGGCCGCAGCTCGAAGCCGCGCTGCAGGCCGTGGCCGGCGAAGGCCGCGGCGTCGTCCTCTACATCCGCGGCCACGAGGGCCGCGGCATCGGGCTGCTGCACAAGCTGCAGGCCTACCAGCTACAGGACGCCGGCGCGGACACCGTCGACGCGAACCTCGCGCTCGGCGTCCCGGCCGACGCCCGCGACTACGGCACCGGCGCCCAGATCCTGTGCGACCTTGGCGTGCGGTCGATGCGGCTGCTCACGAACAACCCGGCCAAGCGCGTCGGTCTCGAGGGGTACGGCCTGCGGGTCACCGGCCGTGTGCCACTGCCCATCTCGCCCAACCCCGAGAACCTGCGGTACCTGCGCACCAAGCGTGACCGCATGGGGCACGACCTCGCGCAGCTGGAGCACTACGAACAGGTGGGTGCCGCCGACCAGGCGGAGAAGGGGACAGCACCCGATGAGCGGTGAGGGACGGCCCGAGTTCGAGCTCGACCTGAGCGACTGCAAGGCGCTGAAGCTCGGCATCGTGGCCACGCGGTGGAACGCCAACATCACCGAAAAGCTCCTGGAGCGGGCGCTGGCGGCCGCGAAGGCGGCTGAGCTCGAAGAGGAGCCGACCGTCGTGCACGTCGCCGGTGCCGTCGAGCTGCCGGTGGTCGCGCAGGCGCTGGCCCGCCACCACGACGCGGTCGTGGCGCTCGGCGTGGTGATCCGCGGCGAGACCCCGCACTTCGACTACGTGTGCGACTCGGTCACCGCCGGCCTCACGCGCGTGGCGCTCGACGAGAGCACGCCCGTCGGTAACGGCGTGCTGACGGTCAACGACGAGCAGCAGGCGCTCGACCGCTCCGGCCTGCCGGGCTCGAAGGAAGACAAGGGCTACGAGGCCACGGTCGCGGCGCTCGACTCCGCCCACGTGCTGCGCGGCCTGCGCCAGCCGTGGACCGAGCGGGGATTCGTGTGAGCCCCGCCGTGAGCGAGCAGCAGGAGACCACGCTGGTGATCCGCCCCCGGCGGGCGCTGGTGATGTGCAGCGTGCTGGCCGTGCTGCTGCTCGCCGTGTTCATCGTCGTGGCGATCCTGCTACGCAACTCCCACACCGGCGTCGTGTTCGAGAAGTCGGACCAGGCCGCGATGATCGGCATCGGCGTGCTGCTGGCGCTGGGCACGATGCTGTTCGCCAACGCCCGCGTGCGCGCGGACGCGACCGGCATCGAGGTCCGCAACGTGATCACGACCCGCCGGTTCCGGTGGAGCGACGTGCTGTCGGTCAGCTTCCCCGACGGGGCTTCGTGGGCTCGGCTGGAGCTGCCCGACGACGAGTACTTCTCCGTGATGGCAGTGCAGGCCGTCGACCGTGATCGCGCGGTCGCCGCCGTGCGCGCGCTGCGCAAGCTGCACAAGGCGGCCACGGGTTCCTGACCGACGGACTACAGCTCCAGGTCGACGACGATCGGAGCGTGGTCCGACGGGCCCTTGCCCTTGCGGGCTTCGCGGTCCACATAGGAATCGCGCACGGCCTTGGCGAACGGCTCGTTGCCGTACACGAGGTCGATGCGCATGCCGCGGTTGTTGGGGAAGTTCCCGGCGCGGTAGTCCCAGTACGTGAACGGGTGGTCGTACTTCAGCGGGCGCGGGAACACGTCCGCCAGCCCGAGGTCGCGCAGGCGGGCCAGCGCCGCGCGTTCGGGTTCGGTCACGTGGGTGGAGCCGTCGAACAGCGACCGGTCCCACACGTCGGCGTCGGTGGGAGCGACGTTGAAGTCGCCGAGCACGGCGAACGGTGTTTCCGACAGCTCTGCCAGCTCTGCCGCCACGGTGGTGCGCAAGGTTTCGAGCCATTCGAGTTTGTACGCGTAGTGCGGGTTGTCGGGCTCCCGGCCGTTGGGCACGTACACCGACCACACCCGCACGCCGCCGCACGTGGCGCCGACGGCGCGGGCTTCCGAAGCGCCTTCGAACCGCGGTTCGCCCGTGAGGCCGCGGACCACGTCGTCAAGGCCCACGCGCGAGACGATCGCGACGCCGTTCCACCGGCCGAGTCCGTAGGCGGCGACGTCGTACCCGAGCGCCTTCACCTCGTCGGCCGGGAACGCTTCGGTGGTGTTCTTGAGCTCCTGCAAGCAGAGCACGTCGGGTGCCGCGTGCTCGAGCCAGTCGAGCACGCGGGGCAGCCGCGGCACGATCGAGTTGACGTTCCAGGTCGCGATCCTCACGACCGCCAGGATAGGGGTGCGTGGCCCGGGGCACCCGGCCACGCACCCCCGCTCGGGTGTCTCGAACAAGCCCGGCTCAAACTCCCGCGGTGGTGCGGATCCACGAGCGGCTGGTGGCGACGCTCGCGTAGTTGTTGGTGCCGCGGGTGTTCGTGCCGCTCTGGTTCTGCACGGTCGACGCGACGCCGACCTGCACGCCGTTCGAGACCTCGGGGCCGCCCGAGTCGCCCTTCCACGCGGCGCCGTTGATCCCGACGCTCTGGATCGCGCGGCCGCCGTACGCGTCGGTGGAGCGGCCGGTGACCTGCACGTTGGTGACCTTCAGCGCCGACGCAGGCGGGCCGGTCGGGGTCGTGCGGCCCCAGCCGTAGAGCTGGTTGGTGCTGCCGGTGGCCGGGTCGGCGCTGCCGAGGGTGATCGGCTTGGCCGTGGTGGCCTGCGCGAGATGCAGGAGGGCGATGTCGCCGTTGGGCGACTCCTCCTCGCGGTCGACGGCGATCTTGGTGCCGCCGAAGAGAGTGTTGGTGCCCACGCGCACGTACATGCCGCTGCCGTCTTCGTCGAGGCAGTGCACGGCCGTCATCACCCAGCGCGACGCGACGACCGTGCCGGAGCAGTTGAAGCCCTGGAAGTCGCGGCCCGGGGTGTTGACGTAGACCTGGGCGCCCCAGCTGACGGCGGGCGCGGTGCTGCCGCCCACGATGTTCGTCTGCGCGGTGGCGGCGGTGCCGCCGGCCAGGGTGCACGCGACGGCGACGGCGGTGACCACGCCGGCGATACGGGTTCTGCTCACAGGGAGTTCCTTTCGGTGGGGACCGGAAGAGCCGGGTCTCGGCTGGGACGGACGGTAATCAGCGCGTCACCCGGCCGGGAACCGACGAAGGTCGCGCGTGTCCGAATCACCCGACTTCCGTCGGGGTCGGGGGCAGCGCGGTGGGCACCGGGCGGGCAAGGGTTGCGCCCTAGACGGGCACTCGATGTCCCCTGTGCACCGGGGCCTTTCAAATCTGTCGGGGCCGCGCCATAGGCTTGGGCGGTGGCTGACCCGACCACCTACCGTCCCTCGCCGGGGAGCATCCCGGACGCCCCTGGCGTGTACAAGTTCCGCGACGCCGCCAAGCGGGTCATCTACGTCGGCAAGGCCAAGAGCCTGCGCAGCAGGCTGAACTCCTACTTCGCCGACCTCATGGGCCTGCACCCGCGCACGCGCCAGATGGTCACCACGGCCGCGAGCGTCGAGTGGACCGTGGTCACCACCGAGGTCGAGGCGCTGCAGCTCGAGTACAACTGGATCAAGGAGTTCGACCCGCGGTTCAACGTCCGCTACCGCGACGACAAGAGCTACCCCGTGCTCGCGGTGACGTTGAACGAGGAGTACCCGCGCCTGCACGTCTACCGCGGGGCGCGCAAGAAGGGCGTGCGCTACTTCGGGCCGTACTCCCACGCGTGGGCGATCCGCGAGACGCTCGACCTGCTGCTGCGCGTGTTCCCGGCGCGCACGTGCTCGGCCGGCGTGTTCCGCCGCCACGGCCAGATCGGGCGGCCGTGCCTGCTCGGCTACATCGACAAGTGCTCGGCGCCGTGCGTCGGGCGGGTCAGCGCCGACGAGCACCGCGGGATCGTCGAGGACTTCTGCGACTTCCTCGCCGGCCGCACGGACGCCATGATCCGCCGCCTGGAGCAGGAGATGTCCGCGGCGTCCGACGAGCTCGAGTTCGAACGCGCCGCGCGGCTGCGCGACGACCTCGGCGCCCTGCGCCGTGCGATGGAGAAGCAGGCGGTCGTGTTCGGCGACGGCACCGACGCCGACGTGGTCGCCTTCGCCCACGACGAGCTGGAAGCGGCCGTGCAGGTGTTCCACGTGCGCGGCGGACGCGTGCGCGGGCAGCGCGGGTGGGTCATCGACAAGGCCGAGGAAATGGGCGTCCCGGACCTGGTCGACCACTTCATCACGCAGTTCTATGGCGAGGAGTCCGAGCGGGCCGCGCGCGACGGCATCGACACCGGTCCCGTCGTGCCGCGCGAGGTGATCGTGCCGGAGCTGCCCGCCGACGCCGAAGCACTGGGGGAGTGGCTCTCGGGGATGCGCGGCTCGCGGGTGCGCGTACGCGTCGCCCAGCGCGGCGACAAGAAGGCGCTCGCCGAGACGGTGGAGCGCAACGCAGCCGAAGCGTTCACCCAGCACAAGCTGCGCCGCGCCGGCGACCTCACCGCGCGCTCGGCGGCGTTGCAGGAGCTGCAGGACTTCCTCGCGCTCGACAGTGCCCCGCTGCGCATCGAATGCATCGACATCAGCCACATCCAGGGCAGCGACGTGGTCGCGTCGCTAGTGGTCTTCGAAGACGGTCTCGCACGCAAGTCCGAGTACCGCCGGTTCGCGTTGCGCGAGGCCGCGGAAGAGGGCGACGTCGCGTCGATCGCGGAGGTCGTGCGCCGCCGGTTCCACCGCTACCTCAAGGAAACCGCCGAGGACAGCCCGGCCGAGACCGGCGAAATCAGTAGCGAAATCAGTGGCGACACGACCGGCGACAGTGCCGTGGACGGCGAGGCGATCGAACCCGCCCGCCCGGGCATCGACCCGGACACGGGCCGCCCGCGCAAGTTCGCCTACCCGCCCAACCTGCTCGTGGTCGACGGCGCGGGCCCGCAGGCCACGGCGGCGGCCGACGTGCTGGCGGAGCTGGGGATCACCGACATCGCGGTGGTGGGGCTCGCGAAGCGGCTGGAGGAGGTCTGGCTGCCCGCGGACCCCGATCCGGTGATCCTGCCTCGCACGTCCGAAGGGCTGTACCTGTTGCAGCGCCTGCGTGACGAGGCCCACCGGTTCGCCATCCGCTACCACCGCGAGAAGCGGTCCAAGCGGCTGTCGGCGTCCGAATTGGACAGTGTGCCCGGGCTGGGGCAGGCTCGGCGCACCGCGCTGATCAAGCACTTCGGCTCGGTGAAGAAGCTCAAGCAAGCCAGGGTCGAGGAGATCGAGGCGGTGCCCGGCTTCGGCAGGCGCACCGCGGAGGCCGTGGTGGCGGCATTGGCCGGGGAGACCGGTGCCGGCTCGGGAGGGGACAAGGGGTCGTGATCGGGGAAGGAACCATCGTGAGTGCGCAAGAGGACAACCGGGGAACCGGGATGGAGGTCGCCGTCGTCAGCGGCCTCTCGGGAGCGGGCCGCTCTACCGCGGCGAAGTGCCTGGAGGACCTGGGCTGGTTCGTCGTGGACAACCTGCCGCCGGAGCTGATCGCCACCATGGTCGAGCTCGGCGCGCAGGCGCGCGGCGCGATCACCAAGGTGGCCGTGGTGATGGACGTGCGTTCGCGCGCGTTCACCGACGACTTGGCCTCGGTGATCAAGGACCTCGACGCGCGCGGGTACAAGCCGCGCGTGCTGTTCCTGGAGGCCACCGACGCGGTGCTGGTGCGCCGCTTCGAGGCCGTCCGCCGCGGCCACCCGATGCAGGGCGACGGCCGGCTCGCCGACGGCATCACCGCCGAGCGCAGGCTCCTCGCGCCGCTGCGCGAGGAAGCCGACCTGGTGCTCGACACCTCCGCGCTGTCGGTGCACGACCTGCGGGCGAAAATAGAGGACGCCTTCGGCTCCGAGGCGAGCACCCAGACGCGCGTGACCGTGCTGTCGTTCGGTTACAAGTACGGCCTGCCGATGGACTCCGACCTGGTGATGGACGTGCGGTTCCTGCCGAACCCGTTCTGGATTCCGGAGCTGCGCGAGCACACCGGGCTCGACGGCGAGGTCCGCAACTACGTGCTGTCGCAGGAAGGCGCGGAGGAGTTCCTCGACCGCTACCACCAGCTGCTGCGCCTGATCGGCGCCGGCTACAAGCGCGAGGGCAAGCGGTACCTCACGCTCGCCGTCGGCTGCACGGGCGGGAAGCACCGCAGCGTCGCGATCTCGGAAGAGCTCGCGCACCGACTGTCCAAGGAGGACGGAATGGCCGTGAAGGTGGTGCACCGCGACCTTGGCCGTGAGTGACGTACGCGCGGTCGCGCTTGGCGGCGGGCACGGCCTGCACGCGACGCTCACCGCGTTGCGGCGGGTCACCCGGGAAGTCACGGCGGTGGTCACCGTCGCCGACGACGGGGGCTCGTCCGGGCGCCTGCGGCGTGAGCTGGGCCTCCTGCCGCCGGGTGACCTGCGGCAGGCCTTCGCGGCCTTCGCGGCTGAAGACGGCGGCACGCTGTGGGCCGAGGTGTTCCAGCACCGCTTCGGCGGCGACGGCGCGCTGGCCGGCCACGCGGTGGGCAACCTGCTGCTGGCCGGCCTGTTCGAGGTGCTCGGCGATCCCGTGGCTGCGCTCGACGAAGCGAGCCGCCTGACGGGGATTTCCGGACGTGTCCTGCCGATGTCGCCGGAGCCGCTGGAGATCGAGGCCGAGGTGAGCGGCCTCGACAGCGAGGACCCGAGCGCGGTCCGCCGGATCCGCGGGCAGGTCGCGGTGGCGAGCACACCCGGGCAGGTGCACCGCATCAGCCTGCACCCGGTCGGGCGCCAGGCGCGGCCGCCGCAGGGCTGCCCGCAAGCGATCGAGGCCGTGCTCGGCGCCGACGTGGTGTTCCTCGGGCCGGGCTCGTGGTTCACCAGCGTCTTGCCGCACGTGCTCGTGCCGGATCTGCACGACGCGCTCGTGCGCACGAGGGCCACCAAGGTCGTGGTCCTCAACCTTGTCCCCCAGCCGGGGGAAACTGCCGGGTTCTCACCGGAGCGGCATCTCGACGTACTCTTCGAACACGCCCCCGCGCTGCGGGTCGACGCCGTGATCGCGGACCGCGATTCGGTGCCGGACCCGGCAAGTCTGCGCCGGGCGGCGCAGCGGCTGGGTGGTCGCGCCCATTTGGGGGCGGTGGCCGACCCGGTCGTGGAGGGACGGCATGATCCTGATGCGCTCGCCCGGTGCATGCGAGAGGCTCTCGGCCTCGATGGGGGACACAGCGGGCACCGTGGCTGACGGCGGGCGCGCAGCGGAAGGCAGGAGGGGCAGTACATGGCGATGACCGCCGCGGTGAAGGACGAACTGAGCAGGCTCGAGATCACGAAGGTCGGGCCACGCCGGGCGGAGGTCGCGTCGCTGCTTCGCTTCGCCGGCGGGCTGCACATCGTGGCCGGCCGCGTGGTGGTGGAGGCCGAGCTCGACACGGGTTCCGTGGCCCGGCGGCTGCGCAAGGAGATCCACGAGCTCTACGGCCACCAGTCCGACGTGCACGTGATCACCGCCAGCGGTGGCCTGCGCAAGGGCACGCGGTACGTCGTGCGCGTCGTGAAGGACGGCGAAGGCCTCGCCCGCCAGACCGGGCTGATCGACCAGCGCGGGCGGCCGGTGCGCGGCCTGCCCGCGGCCGTGGTGTCCGGCGGGGTCGCCGACGCGGAAGCCGCGTGGCGCGGCGCGTTCCTCGCCCACGGTTCGCTCACGGAACCGGGCCGCTCGTCGTCGCTGGAAGTCACGTGCCCGGGCCCGGAAGCGGCGCTGGCTCTGGTCGGCGCGGCCCGGCGAATGGGCATCCAGGCGAAGTCGCGCGAGGTCCGCGGCGCCGACCGGGTCGTGGTGCGCGACGGGGACGCCATCGGCGCGCTGCTGACGCGCCTCGGCGCCCACTCGAGCGTGCTGCAGTGGGAGGAACGGCGGATGCGCCGTGAGGTGCGCGCCACAGCCAACCGCCTCGCCAACTTCGACGACGCCAACCTCCGCCGCTCGGCCCGCGCGGCCGTCGCGGCGGCTGCCCGCGTCGAACGCGCCCTGGACATCCTCGGCGACACCGCCCCCGACCACCTCCTGGCGGCCGGCAAGCTGCGGCTGTCCAACCGGCAGGCGTCGCTGGAGGAGCTCGGCCAGCTGTCCGACCCGCAGATGACGAAGGACGCGGTCGCCGGCCGCATCCGGCGCTTGCTCGCGATGGCGGACAAGCGGGCGAAGGACCTGAACATCCCGGACACGGAGTCCGCGGTGACCCCGGAGATGCTGGAGGACGAGGAAGCCTAGGCCGTTCCCGGCGGCGGTGGGGTTCGGAGTCGGGGCCGGGGCAGCTTGAGTTCGGTCACCAGCGCGCGCAGCCACGGCTGTGCGATCGCCGGTTCCTTCACGATCTCGCGCACCATCCGGTCCCGCACCTCGGCCGTCCGTCCCGCCGCGACGACCGCCAGCGCTTCGGCAAGGGCTTCGCGCGCTTTGTCGTCGTGCTGCGGCGCGCGGGCGTCTTCGGCGCCCCAGCGCTCGCGCGTGAACGAGCGCGTGAGTTTCGGTTGCCAGTTGCCGAAGTAGCTCCAGACGTTGGCGTCGAGGGAGACGTTGCGGACGGCGCCGGCGGGCAGGCCGGCGGTCCAGCCCGCGTGCTGGTGCCAGCGCCAGGTCTTGGGGCTCGTCGCGCGGCGCAACGTGATGCCGAGGAACCGCAGGCGCCGCCGGACTTGCGGCCACGCGGCTCCGTCGTCTTCCGCCCACTGCCGAAGGATGCCGGTCAGGCACCCGAACGTGCCACCGGACGAGACGAGGTCCGTGAACACCACCGGCGGCCCACCATCCGCGAGCGCCGCCGGGGAGAGTCCGGCGTCGGCGAGGTTGGCGCGCAGCTGGGCCGTTTCACCGGGCCGCATCGATCCGAGCAAGGAATTGTCGACCATCCCCAACGACAATGGCAGCAGGCGCAGCCGGCTCCGGTCGGTGAGGGCGCCGCTCAACAGGTCGTACACGCTGTCCCCGGACCGCCCGACGAAGTACAGATCCCCGTCCTCGCTGCGAGCCAGCACCTTCGCCGCGCACGCCGTGAGCTCGTCCAGGAACCACAACACGGGCGCCCCGGTGGGCAGGCTCCCGAGCTGGTCCGGGCGCACGAGATCCCAGCGATGCGGGCGATTCGGTTCGGTCACCCCTCCAGAACACCATGCGGCGCAACCGAATTCGCCCGCGAAAACCGGTTGCGAGTCGACAGTGGACTGCGAGATCCTCACGCCTGTGTCGCTCTACGACTACTATCCGGCCGGCTTGCCCTGGGTCGAGGTCGACCCCGCGAAGCACCCGTTCGACGCCGAAGCCGCGGCCGGGATCATCGCGTCGGTTCCGTGGGCGGCGGGCGACGACTGGACCGAAGGCGTGCTGGCCGCCCTCGACCGGCAGCTCGGCTCGTGGACCCGCGGCTGGGCGTGGGCCCGCGACGAAGGGGGTTTCGGCGGCGGGCCGGTGGGTTCGTGGTGCTGTGGCGCGCATTCCGTGACCACGTCGGCCGAAACGTCGGCGCGGGCCCTCGCCGCGCTGCGCGAATGGCGCGGCTGGCTGGAGCGGCTCGCCGACCTGTTCGCCACGCACACCCTCCCGGCCGGTTCCGCTGAGGAGCGGCTCGCCGCATGGGAGCGCGTCGTGCCGGTGCTCGTGGAAGAAGTCGTGGACCGGACCGGCGCGGGTGACGCGTGGTACCGCCACTGCGCGCAGGTGCTGGAGTGGTTCCTGGCCTCCCACGGGATCGCCGACGTGCGGCTCGTGGAGGAAGCCATCGGCGGCCGATTCGAGTCGTGGATCGCGCCCGAGGAGACCCAGGTCGCCGACCTCGCGCGGCGGATCGCGGCCGCCGACCCGCGTGCGTGACGATCTGCGGACCTGGCTCACGGTCCGCGCCGGTGTCGCCTGGGACGAGGTCCCCGACGTCACACCGCGGACCGGGGCCGATGACGGCGTGGCCGAGTTCGTCGACACGATCGTTCGCCGTCGCGACGAGCAGCGGGCCGAGCGGCTGCTGGCCGCGCTCGCCCAGGTGCGGGCCGACGCCGGCCGCCCCCTCACGTTCGACCTCCTCGCAGGCTGGCAGGAGCTCGTGCTCGGCGAACCGGCCGCGTTCCGCACCACCACCGCGTTCGCCAAGGGCGGCCGGGAACGCTACGGCCCCACCACCCCCGAGGAGTTCGACGCGCACCTCGCCGACGCCCACGGCACGGCTCCGTTGCCGGCGCGCGTGGCGCGGGCGTACCTCGACGTGTGCTTCTTCCACCCGTTTCCCGACGGCAATGGCCGAGCGGCGATGCTCGCCGCGTACCACCTACTGACGAGCGACGGCGTGACCCTCGACCGGGCCGGTCCGCTGTTCGTGATCAGCCGCCGCGCGGACGACGCGGCCGGGGCGGCCGGGCTCGCCCGGCTCGTCGGCAAGCTCGTGGCGGGGTGACCAGCCCGGCGGGCCGACCACGTACCCCGCCCGGTCCCGCCAACCCTGCGCACCACGAAGGTCGCGCAGGATCGAGCCGTACTCGTGGAACCCGACCTTCAGCAGGTTGTGTGTGTCGATGTTCGTGGTCAGTCCGTAGGTCGGCCGCTTGCCCTCGGGGACGAAGCTGCGGAAGAGCCGGTCCCAGACGATCAGGATCCCGCCGTAGTTCGCGTCGAGGTACTCGGCGTCGCTGCCGTGGTGGACGCGGTGGTGCGACGGGGTGTTGAAGACGTACTCGAACCAGCGCGGCAGCTTCTGCACCTTCTCCGTGTGCACGAAGAACTGGTACACGAGGTCGATCGACAGGCCGGTGAGGATCATCCACGGCGGGATCCCGCACAGCGCGAGCACGGACCAGAACGGCAGCTGGAAGTACGGGGTCCACTTCTGCCGCAGCGCCGTCGAGAAGTTGTAGTGCTCGCTGGAGTGGTGCACCTGGTGCCCGGCCCACAGCAGCCGCACGCGGTGGCTCGCGCGGTGGTAGGCGTAGAACACGAGCTCCTGGCCCAGCAGCATCAGCGCCCACGTCCACCAGTCGCGCGGGTCGAACTTCACCGGCGCCAGCTCGAAGAGCACGGCGAAGACCACCAGCATCACGAGCCGGAACAGCGCGTTCACGCCCAGCGCGACCGTGCCCATCAGCATGCTCGTGCGGGTGTCGGCGGGGCGGTAGCCGACCACGTCGTCGTCGTGGCCGAGCACGTGCACCGCGACGATCTCGACGGCCACGAACAGCAGGAACACCGGGATCGCGTACAGCACCGGGTCACGCAGGTGCGCCAGGAAGTCGGCCACGTCGTCTCCTCCCGAACGGAACTAACTCTAAGGTAACTTACCCAAGGGTCATTTACGGTAGGCTCAACCCTGTGACAGGGTCAAGGGCCGCCGGGACGAAGGGTGTGCCGCGCGGCGAGCGCGAGTCGCAGATCCTCGTGGCGGGCACCGAGGAGTTCGGCCGGGCGGGGTACGCGGGCGCGTCGATGGTGGAGATCGCGCGCCGCGTGGGTGTCACGAAACCCTTGCTGTACCAGTACTTCGGCTCGAAGGAAGGCCTGTACCTCGCGTGCCTGCACCGCGCGGGGGGCCGGTTGACGGACGGCGTGGCCGAGACCATGGCGGCCGGCGGCGACCCGGAGCGCATGCCGCTCGCGGTGCTGGCGGCGATCTTCGCGACGTTCGACCACGACCGCTACGCGTGGAAGCTCCTGCGCGACCCGACGGTGCCCGCGACGGGCGACATCGCCGCCGCGGCCGGCGACTACCGCGAACGCCTCGACGTGTTCGCCCTCGTCGGCGCCGGTCAGCTGCTGGGTTCGCGCGGGCCGTCGGACGCGCTGGACGTCGAGGCTCTCGCCCACGTCTGGACCGGTGTCGTGGACTCGCTGATCAGCTGGTGGATCGACCGGCCCGGCGAAACCGCCGCGGCGATGACCGACCGCTGCGCTCGCGTGATGGCCGCGCTCTTCGGCTGGTGACCAGTCCGCTGTGGACACCCGCGGACACCGGCGCGGGGGGGGGGGGACCGCCGCCCACCCCGCGAGCCCCCCCACGGCGCGCGGGGGGGGGACGGG
>NZ_JBEXHL010000075.1:0-15341 GCF_040607795.1 Amycolatopsis sp. NPDC005232
GGTTCGATCGGCCGCCAGGCCGATCCGACCGCCCCGACGAAACACCGACTCAAAGGCGATCTCGCACGCCTCGGCGGAGCCGAGGCAGACAACGCTGTTTCACATTGAGACACGCAACGGTGCCGCGGTGCGGTGTGATGGCCGCAACACTTCCGCCGGCAGGACAGGAGCGTCCGGGATGTCCCAACCCACGGCACCGGTCAAGAACGCGCGCCAGCTCAGGACTCCGCTGGCGCTCGCGCTGGCCGACCTCGCGGCGATCTTCGACGATCTGCAGTTCACGCTGCGCTGTTGCGAACGCCTGGTCGTCGAGCTCGAACGGGGCGAGGCACAACGCGACCCCGTGCTGATCGAATCGCTGTGGGTCTCGGCCCTGAACTCCTACGCGCGCTGCTTCCGCCCCGGCGAACGCGGCATGGGCCTGACCGAGGACGACTTGAAGGCCACCGGTGTGCAGGGCGAGGTGCTCGAGTGGCACGGGTTGCTGCGCAAGATCCGCAAGCACCTGGTGCTCGGCGAGGCCAACCCGCGCGAGGTCTATTCGATCGGGGTCTCGCAGGCGGCCGACGGGAGCCCCGAGGGCATCGTGATCACCTCGGCGATCCACCCGCTCGTCGACGATCTCACCGTCCGCCAGACCGGCCGGCTCGCCTTCGAGCTGAGCCGGCTGCTCGACGAGCGCATCAAGGAGCACCAGAAGAAGGTGTTCGCAGCCGTCGAGGAGCTGCCGAAGGGCAAGCTCGACGAGCTGCCCGACATCCAGATCACCAGCTGAGCCGAGGCCGGCTGTTGCGGCCACGTGACACGCGGCCGGGAAACGCACGTGTCCTTCGGGCAGTCCGCCACGAGAAACGGGCACTCCACCGCTGTGGCGGGTGCGCCGCGGCGGGCCCGGGCGATGACCTGGTGTGGGCGCGGGTGCGCGAGCCTTCCCTCGCGCACCCGCGCCCTTGCCATTCCTCCGGCGTCAGCCGGTGATGCTGTCCGAACCGTCCTCGAGGTGGCCCACGTAGCGACGCGACCAGGACTTGTCGCCGTCCAGGGTCACGGTCACGTCGTACCAGCCGTGGTCCGAACCGAACGGGTCGACCGAGTGCAGCGTGCGGCCGTGCGTGGATACGCGGTAGGTCTTCGGGCGGTCGTCCGAGTACTGGTTGTGCTTCACCGTGAAGGTGACCGGCCGCGAACCGTTGTTCTCCAGCTCCAGCAGCAGCCGCGGCCGCGAGCCGAAGCCGAGGATGCCGTCGAAGTAGGCGGCGGTGACCTTCGCGGTCTGACCGGCGGCGTCGAGGTCGCCGGTGAACTGGCGCAGGAACCGGTTCGGGCCCACCACCGTGATGTCGTAGCGGTTCCCGGCGAGCTGCACCGCACCCGGCACGGTCTTGTCCCAGATCGTGCTCGACGGCGCGACCGTGTACTGGCCCGGGAACTTCGCCGGGTAGTCCTTGAGCGACGGGGTCGCCTGGGTGTTGTCGTACACGGCGAAGTGGCTGGCCTTGCGCACGTGCTTGCCGTTGTTGCTGAACGACAGCTTCGCCTGCGTCGAGCCGGGCGAGGTGGTGAACCCGTCGAGGTTCGCGTTCGGCTGGTACGGCAGAGCGCGGGCCTTCTTGGTGCCCGGCTCCTGCTTCGGCATCTTGTTCGTGGTCACCGGCGGCTGGTACGAACCGCCCGCCGGGTCGCCGATCACGGTGGTCTTCGGCAGCCGCGGCAGGCCGTACACCGGCGAGTGGAAGTCGAACGAGCCGGTGAGGTCACCGCACACGCTGCGGCGCCACGCGCTGATGTTCGGGCAGTGCGCGGTCTTGCCGAGCGCCTCGGTCCACTTCTCGAGGAACTGGATCACCGACGTGTGGTCGGAGACCTCCGAGGTCACCCAGCCACCGCGGGTCCACGGCGAGATCAGCAGCAGCGGCACGCGGAAACCGAGGCCCACGGGCATCGGCTTGGTGAGGCCGGCATTGGCGAGCGCGCCGGAGGCCTCGAGGTAGAACTCGTCTTCGTCGGCGCCGGGCGCGGGCACGGGCGGCGGCACGTGGTCGAACTGGCCGTCGTTCTCGTCGTAGTCGATGATCACGAGCGTCGAGTTGAAGACCTCGGGGTCGGCGTTGAGGGCCTCGAGGACGTTGTTGACGTAGTAGGCACCGTCGTTCGGCGAACCGTCCGGGTGCTCGGAGAAGGCCTGGTTCGTGACCATCCACGAGACCTTCGCCAGCTTGCCCGCCACCACGTCGGCGCGCAGGGCGTCGGTGAGGTTGTCGGCGTTGGCGCTCAGGCCGGTGTGCGGCTCGGGGACGATCGCCACGCCGTTGTCGTAGAACACGTTGCCGGGCGCGGCCGTGCCACCCTGCGACGGGTCGAGCTTGGCGAAGGTGTCGAAGTACTCGACACCGTTGTCACCGTAGTTGTCGGAGCCCTGGTAGACCTTCCAGCTGTAACCGGTCTTCTGCAGGGACTCGGCGTAGCTCTCCCACAGCAGGTGCTTGCCGAGCTCGTCACCGCCGTTGAAGGCCACGTAATCGCCGTGCAACTTGGCGGCGTTGATCGAACCGCTCCACAGATAGGTGCGGTTCGGGCCGGTCGCGCTGAGCACGGAGCAGTGGTAGGCGTCGCCGACCGTGTAGGTATCGGCCAGCGCGTAGTGCCACGGGATGTCCGAGCGGTCGAGGTACCCGAGGGTGGTCGGGCCGCCCTTGGCGTAGTACCAGCCGTTCATGAGGCCGCCGTACCAGGCGCCGTGCTGGTCGTCCCAGCTGTGCGAGGTGCCGCCGTAGCCCTGCGCGCCGACCTCGGAGGTGGGCGGCTGGTGGTTGGCCGGGTACTGCGACACCTTGGCGTCGGACAGCTTCCACGGGAACTGGGTACCACCGGCCGGGGTGGTGGGCGCCGTCGTCGGCTGCTGGAACACCGAGTTGCCGCCGGGCAGCGTGATCGCCGAGCGGTCGCCGAAGCCGCGAACGCCCTTCAGCGAGCCGAAGTAGTGGTCGAAGCTGCGGTTCTCCTGCATGAGGATCACCACGTGCTTGATGTCCCGCAGGTCGCCGTACCGCTTCGACGGGACGGGCGGCCGGGGCGACGCCTCGGCTTCGGTGGCGGCCAGCGCGCCACCGCCGACGACCGCGGCACCGGTGACCGCCGCGGCAGCGCCGAGGAAACCTCTTCGGGAAAGATCGGACATGGGTGAGAACCTCCGGTAACGGCCGGCACGCGCGAGAGAGCGCGTGGGACGGCCGAAACCTACGGTCGCGGAACTGGTTCAGGGCGAACTCGACCTGAACACTCCTCGACGCGCGTGGGAACCGTGGCCGGACTCGTCCGACCGGCGCAGTCCACACCGGACAGAGCGGACAGCCGGCCACCGCGAGGGCACCCGTGAGTCACGGGTTGATCACAGCCGCAACGCCGGGCGCACACAGCCGTCTTTGCCCGTGACAGCAAGCTTTTCGCGAATCCTGGGGGAATGATCACATGACGCGGACAACCGTGTTCAGAGGCGCTCTCGTCGCCGCTTCCGTTTCGGCGGCGGTGCTCGCCACCGCGTGCTCGGGTGCGCCCGCCGCACCGCCGGCACCGGTTCCGTCAGCGCCGTTGTCCACCTCCGTCGCCCCGACCGCAACGCAGGCCCCGTCGTCTTCCGCCCAGCAGCCGGGCCAGTCCCAGCAGCCGGTGGCGGCGGCCGCCGCCGGGCTCAAGTTCCCGGGCAAGAGCCTCGAGGTGCGGTTCACCCGCTACGACCGCGCGAGCGGGATGGCGGAGTTCTTCCTGGTCACGCTGGCGCCGAACGGCGGGGCCGGCCCGCACCTCGTCGACGTGCCGGGTCCGCACCGGCTGCCGCTGGCCCCGAACGCGACGATCGAGTCCGTCGACCCCGCCGGGTTCCCGTTCGAGACATGCCCGCCGACCGAGTGCTCGACCGGGATCGAGCTGCAGAGCGTGCTGAGCCAGTACGGCGGCAGCGGGCTGTTCGCCGACGCCGCCGTGAACGCCGCCGACCAGATCACCGACATCCACGAGATGCCGTACTGACCGCGACGGGTGCCCGGACTCGAGGTCCGGGCACCCGTCGCGGGTCAGGTGCTCTGCTGGGTACGCCGGCGGGCGCGGTAGGCGCGCAGGTTGACCGCATTGCCGCAGATCTGCACGTTGTGCCACACGCCGCTGTTGTTGCGGGAGCGGTCGTAGAAGGCGACCGCGCAGCGCTTGTTGCGGCAGGTCTTCAGGCGCCGCCAGCGGTCGGCGCGCTGCGCCTCCAGCACCTCGATCAGCACGATCGACGCCACGCGCCGCCAGCCGGTGCCGCGAGGCTCGGGCCGGATCCAGCCGTCGGCGCCGGGCTGCAGCAGCACGGGCGCGCTGTGCAGCAGGGCCGCGCCGGCTTCGGGGTCGTGGTCGGTGAAGTCGCGCAGCTCCTCGCGCAGGTCGCGCAGGCGCTCGACGTCGTCGCCGGACAACTGGACGCGTTCGACCGGGCGTTCGGTGGCCTCAGCCCACCGTTCCAGCGCGCTGTCCAGCCACTTCTGCGCGTCGCCGACCTCGGCGATCAGGTCTTTTTCGCGGGGCTTGCCGGCCGAGAGCGTGTTGAGCAGGTCGTGCACGAAACCCAGCCCGCCCGGGCTCACCTCGAGCTCGTAGCGATCCGTCGCCGGCCAGTTCATCCGTACTCCTCCCGGCAGAGCCATCACGTCGTCAACTCTGTCGGCTCGACTATACCGCCTCCGAGCTGCACGCAAGACACAACCGGCATTCCGCCCCGGCCGACGCAGGTGGACGGCGTTCGGCTGCGTCGCCTGACGGCGGTCCGACGACTCAGTGCCCGTCGAACGTCAGCACCGGCCGCGGCTGCCCCGCCTTGTATGCGGTGATCGCCGACGCCAGGCCGCGCCGCACATCGCCGGTCGCGAACAGCGGCATCGAGAGGTCGAACAGCACCTGGTCCGCGGCCGCCGTGCCGCCGACCTCCCACGTGCGCAGCAGCGCCTTGTGCACGGCGTGCGCCCGGGTCGGCCCCTGCGCCACGCGGCGCGCGAACGCCAGCGCCTCGGCGAACACCTGCTCGTCCGGGACGACCCGGTTGACGACGCCGGCTTCGGCCATCACCGCCGCCGGCACCGGCTCGGAGGTGAGCGCCCACTCCATCGCCCGTGCCCGGCCCGCCCGCGCGGCGACGCGGTGGATCCCGCCCAGCAGCGTCACGATCCCCAGCGTCTGCTCGGGGTGGCCGAACCGGGCCGACTCGCCGGCGAAGAGCACGTCGGCCCGCAGCGCCAGCTCGAAGCCTCCGCCGAAGCACAACCCGTGCACCGCCGCGATCACCGGCACCGGCAGCTGCTCGAACGCGTTGAACGCGCGCAGGAAGAGCTCGAACGACGCGCGCAGCTCGCGCCCGTCCTGCCCTTCCCACGGCACGATGTCGCCGCCGTAGCTGAAGTCGGGGCCGTCGGCGCGCAGCACGACGGCCCGGGCGCCGCTGCCGGCGATCTCGTCGACGGCGGCCACCAGCTCCGTCGTCATCGGGACGCCGATGCGGTTCTGCGGCGGGTTGTGGAGCGTGAGCACGGCGACGGCCGCGTCCTCGGCATCGTCTCGGGTGAGGGAAAGCTGCGGCACGGCGGGCTCCTCAGGACAGGTGCTGCTCGAACCAGGACCGCGCGGCGGCGCTGGAGCGGGCGAACTCGGCGACGTACGGGTCGAAGTGCCCGCCCGGGATCAGTTCGAGCCCCTTCGGCTGCAGGGCGCGTTCGTAGGCGGTGAGCGCCAGGTCGGTCACGGTGATCGTGTCGTTCAACGCGACGACCAGCAGCAGCGGCGTCGGCGACACGCGGCTGACCCACGCGCCCGGCTCGTACATCCGCGCAGCACGCGTAGAGCGCACGGTGACCTGGTTTTCCCAGATGCCCTCGGGGATGTCCTGCAGGTAGAACCCGACCGCGTCCGGCGCGCGGTAGGAGGCGGGCACAGCCGGGTCCGCGCTCACGATCGTCTGGCTGCGCGGGGGTTCACCCCGCCCGACGGCGCGGTCCTCCTCGGCGAACGCGTGCTCCAGCGCGGCGACGCCGTCCGGCGGCACGCGGCGCAGGCCCTGCTCGACACCGCTGATCGTCGGCACCTGCGCGACCACGGCCTTGAGCCGCCGGTCGGTGGCGCCCAGCACGATCGCGTGGCCGCCGGCGTAGCTGGTGCCCCACAAGCCGATCCGCTCCGGGTCGACCTCAGGTCGGGCTTCGAGGAAGGTGATGGCGCGGCGCCAGTCGGCGATCTGGCGCCAGGGGTCCACGTCCTGGCGCGGGGTGCCGTCGCTGGCGCCGAACGTGCGGTGGTCGTGCACCAGCACCACGAACCCGGCGTCGGCGAACGCCTCGGCGAAGGGTTCGAGGCCGTGTTCTTTCACGCCGGCGTAGCCGTGGGCCATGGTGATGGCGGGCCGCGGCCCGGGCGCGTCCGGCACGAACAGCCAGCCGCGCAGTGTCAGGCCGTCCTCGCCGGCGAACTCGATGTCGCTTCGTGTGGTCATGTCAGGCCTCCTGGTGGAAGTGGGCGGCCGCGAGGTCGGGCAGGCGCCGGCCCAGCTCCGCGGAGAACTTGAGCGCGCCGCCGAGCGGGCGGTGGTGGATGGCCGCGTGCACGATCCGGCCGGCCTCGTCCTTGGTCAGCACGGTGACGCCGAGCAGCGTCGCGCCGCCGAACGCCACGGCCTCCCACTCGAGGTAGGTGCGCTCGCCGGACTCGGTCTGGTGCGTGAACTTCAGCGACTCGTAGATCCCGCTGGCGGCGGCCATCACGCGCTGCACGTTCTCCCGGCCTTCGACGGGTTCGAGCAGCGTGCCGGCTTCGAGGACCACGTCCTCGGCGAACGTCTCGCCGAACGCGTCGGCGGTCTTGCGCGAGAACCCCGCGGCCCAGCCGCGCGCCTGGCCGCCGGCGAAGCCCGCGATCAGCTCGGCGAGACGGGCGGGCGCCTCCGCGTGCGTCCAGTGGCCCGCGCCGGCGACCACCTCCGTGACGGGCGCGGCGAAGCGGGGTGCGACGGCGCCGGCCACGAGGTCCGCCGTGACGAACGGATCGTCCCCGCCGCGCACGATGAGCACCGGACCCGGGTACCCGCTCGGCGCGTGCCCTTCCGGAGCGCCGTTGTTCCAGCAGGAGGCGAACGCGCGCACCACCTCGGGACGCAGGCGCAGGCCGGCCGCGCCGATGCGTTCGGAGGTTTCGGCACTCAGGTTCGGCGAGAGGTTCGCCCGCGCCGTGCGCTGCGCCTCGGCTCCGGCCTCGCCCAGCGATCGGAACGGTTCGACGGCCTCGTCAGGCAGGCGCGTGCCTGCCAGGGGAACCGGGTTCACGAGCACCAGCCCGCTGGTCAGCTCGGGCCGGGCCGCCGCGACCAGCTCGGCCACGGCCGAGCCCATGCTGTGGCCCACCAGCAAGAACGGGCCGCCGATCGCGTCCACAGTGGACAGCACATCGGCTGTGAACCGGTCGTAGGTGAACGGCCCCGCCTCCGCGGCACGGTCGCCGCTGCCGGCGAGGTCCACGGCCACGTACTCGCCGCCGGCCGGGAGCGCCCCGACGACCCCGTCCCAGACCCGGTGGTCGTCGAGGAACCCGTGCACGAAGACGGTCGGTTCGGCCATGGATCTTCCCCGATCAGGTCGTCCCGGCGTCGGCGACTACCGGTGAATGACCCAACCGTAGACCGTTTGCCTCTGTCATGTCAGGAGCCACGCCAGGTGACTCCGGCCACAGATCACAGAGTCAGCGCCCGGAGGTTCCCGACTCGGGACCGTCTTCGTGCCGAGTTACGACAGAAGTGAACGGAGATGGTAGCCCGCACTCACTGCCGGTACGGCGCGGCGGCCGCCTGCGCGGCGGTGATGAACGCGCCCTTGTTCTTCGGCCAGAACGTGCTGTCCACACAGGAGTACTTCGGCAGGAACCCGCCGCACGTGCCGCTCGACGCACCGACCTCGAAGGTGAAGCTCGCGACGCCGAGGGTGCCGTAGGTGAAGTCGTCGGTCGTGCCGCTCGTGTCGTAGCCGACGGTCTCGCGGTTGGTGCCCACGAGGTAGCCGTTGGAGGCGGTGAACTTCGCGCCCAGCTTGCGGTACTGCGCGTCGTTGGGCGAAGTCGCCTGCGTGAAGCCCCACGGGATCACGATGTCGTTGCCGTAGCTGTGCAGCGTGATCATCGTGCCGCGCGCGGTCGTGGGCGCCGGGTCGTTGTTGCCGGTGCCGCGCTGCACGGGGTAGATCGCGCGGAAGAACTTCTCCAGCGCCTGGGTTTCCGGCTCCGAACCGGCGCTCGCGCCCTGGTAGGTCTCGGCGCACGGCGAGTTCGAGTCCCCGCCCCACTTGAACGAAGAGTTGCGGTTCACGTCGATGCCGACGTTGGTGCCGGAGCAGCCGCCACGGGTGTTGTCGGCGTTCTTGCGCTGCAGCTTGGGCGAGTTGCCGCCCGAGGCCACGATGTCCACGCCGTCCGGGTTGGCGATCGGGATCACCCACACCTCGGTGGTGTCCAGAATGGACTTCGCGGTCGGGTCACCGGCGTAGCCGTTGGCGAGGTAGTCGATCCAGCGCCACGCGAGCTCGCCGGTCGAGATCTCGCGCGCGTGGATCTGGGCCATCAGCACGAACTTCGGTTTGGCCGAGGTCGTGGACAGCGTGCAGTCGCCGGCCTGCTTCTTGCTGAGGCAGATGGCTTTCAGGTCGTGTCCGCCCTGGCCCTTGGTCTTCTTCCACGACGAGCCGAGCGTGTACACGGTCGCCAGGTCCGGGTGCGCCGAGGCGACCTGGGTCAGGTGCGCTTCCTGTGCGGCGACGGTGCGGTAGCCGCCGTAGAAGGTGTCGGCCGCGGCCGCACGCGCCGACGCGGCGGGCACGTCCTTGTAGACGGTGTCGAAGTACGACGGCTGATACCCCAGCGTCCGGAGCTTCCGGGCCACGGCCTGGTCCCCCACGACGTACGCGGCTTCGCGGTCGGACTCGGCGACGTCGAACCCGGCGCGCGCGAGCCCCGCCACCTGGTCCGCGGTCACCGGCACCCGCCAGAACACCGGCGCGCCGGACCCGGGCACGGCGGCCGTGGCGCCGGCAGCACCCCCGGACAGGCCCGCCACCAGCACTCCGACCGCCGCCAGCGCGGCCTTCCACGACGACCTGACCTTCATCGGGCTCCTCACGGGTGCGTCGGGGGACGGACCGACGGTGACCGTCCCGCAACGCACAGTGTGGCGGCCCGGGACAAACCCGGCACACCCACGAAAGTCGGAACTCCCGCTCAGCCCTCCGCGAGGATCGTGGCGAGCAGCTCGGCGGCGATGTTGCGCCCGGACACCACGAGCACGATCGGCCGGTCGAGCGGGACCAGGCCCTCACGCAACGCGGCCAGCGCCGCGGCCGACGAACCCTCCGCCACCAGTCCCGCCGTGAGCGCGAACTCGCGGACCGAGCGGCGGATCGCGGGCTCGTCGACGTCGACCAGCTCGACGCCGGCCTCGCGCACGATGTCCGGCGTGATGGTGCCCGGCTCGAGGTTGCCGACCAGCCCGTCTGCGATGGTGTCCCCCACCGGCACCGTCACGAGGTGTCCCGCCGTGACCGCCGCGGACACGGCGTGGCACGCCGCGGACTCGACGCCGACCACGCGCACGTCCGGTTTCGCGCGACGGGCGCCGAGCGCCGTGCCGGCCAGCAGCCCGCCCGAGCCCGTGGGCACGACGATCGTGAAGTCCTCGCCGAAGCTGTCGGCCACCTCGCCGACGAGGGTGCTCTGTCCGGCGATCACGTACGGGTCGTTGTAGGCGGACACGAACTTCATCCCGCCGGCCGCCAGCTCCAGGGCCTTCGCCTCCGCGCCGTCGTAGCCGCCCGGCGCGAGCACGAGGTCCACCGGGTAGGTGCGCAGCGCCGAGATCTTGGCCGGGGAACCGTCTTCGGGAACGACCACTGTGGACTGCGCGCCGAGCAGCCGCGACGCGTGCGCGATGCCGAGCGCGTGATTGCCAGCAGACGCCGTGACGACCGGCGTGCCGTCGGCGGCGTACGCGGTGAGGGCGGTGACGCCGCCGCGGACCTTGAACGAGCCGGTGGGCTGCGCGCCCTCGTACTTCAGGAACACCGGCACGTCGAGACCCGCGGCGTGAAAGGGCAGGAGCGGGGTCGGCGCGAGGTTACGCGTGACCGTTTCCCTCGCCTGGTCGAGGATGGCGTCGGCGATCAGGGGCATGGCTCTCCTTCGGGGACGGGTCAGGCTTCCGGGGCGAGTTCGCGACGCAGGCGGGTGAGCAGTTCGTAGGTGTCGACGGCGGGGTCGCGCCCGACGGCCATCGTGGCGAGTACGAGCATGTCGGCCAGAAGCATGCCGCCGAGCGGTTCGGCGGTGAGCCCGCCCGCGGACGCCTCGTCGCGCAGGACGACGTCGACGGCACCGGTGAGTTCCTCGCCGAGGTTCTCGGTCACGAGGATCAGCCCTGCCCCGGCAGCGCGGGCGTGAGCCACGAGCAGCTCCAGCTCCGGCAAGGCGCGGCCGGGCGCGAAGATCACCACGGCGTGGTGGGCGGAGAGGCTGAGCAGGTCGTCGGCGAGGGTGAAGCCGGTGGCGCCGGAGAAAACCGCGAACTTGCCGATGCGGTTCAGCTTCAGGGCGAGGTAGCGGGCGCTGAGCTCGTTGACGCCCCAGCCGTAGCAGAAGACCGTGGCCGCGGGCGCGATGAGCTGCAGCGCCTTCGCCAGCGCGGCCGGGTCGGTCTTGCGGCCGAGCCCGGTGATCCGCTCGTGGGCGTCATCCAGGACCCGTTCCGCGGTGGCGGAGAAGTCCCGGGCCGTGCGGGAGAGCTGGAGGCGCTCGCTGATCTGCGGTGGCGCGGTCGTGGTGAAGTTTTCGCCCAGCGCGGCTTTGAGATCCGGGAGTCCGGCGTACCCGAGCCGGCGCGCGGTGCGGACGACCGTGGCGTCGCTCGTGCCCGTCGTGCGGCCGATGTCGCCGGCGGTGGCCAGCATGATCCGCTGCGGCGGCGACGCGACGAGGTACCGCGCGACGACGCGTTCGGTCTTGCTCAGCCGGGTCCACTCGTGGTTGACCCGGCTCGCGAGGGTGCGCGGTTCTGAAGTATCCAATTCAGCTAGTGCCGTTTCTGTCGTCACTGCTACAGTGACCGCAGCTTACCCCGCCGGGCCGGGACTGCCCCGGGCCTCGCCGCGCACACCCGCCCGCCGCGAAGAAGGAGCTGCTTTGTCCCCGATCACCGGCGCCATCGCCTCGCCGCACGCCCTCGCCACCCGCGCCGGGGAACAGGCCTTCCGCGCGGGCGGCAACGCCATCGACGCGGCACTCGCGGCCGCGACGGCGCTCACCGTCGTCTATCCGCACAACACCGCTCTCGGCGGTGACCTCGTAGCCCTCGTGCGCACCCCCGACGGCTCGATCACCTGCGTGAACGCGACCGGCACGGCGCCGGCCGCCCGCGACCTCGCCGCGCTGCGCGCCCGCCACGGCGAGCGGCTGCCGGAACGCGGGCCCGACACCATCACCGTGCCCGGCGCGGTACGCGGCTGGGAGGCGCTGCGCGGTCACGGCGCCGCGCTGGACTGGTCCGCCCAGTTCGCCGCCGCGATCGGGTACGCGGCCGAAGGCGTCCCCGTCGCGCGCTCGCTCGCCGCCGCGCTCGTGACGGACCGGGCGCTCCTCGACGCCGACGCCGGCTCGCGCGCGGTGTTCGGTGCGTCCCTTCGCGAAGGCGACCTGCTCGTGCAGCCACGTCTCGCGGATTCGCTGCGCGCGATCGCGGCCGGTGGACCCGGCGAGTTCTACGAAGGCGCGGTGGGCGCGGCCCTGGCCCGTGGCCTGCGGGCCCTCGGCTGTCCACTCACGACAGCCGACCTCGTCGGGTACGTGGCCAGGGACACGGCCGCGATTTCCGCACCGCTGGGCGGTTTCCGCGTGCATACCAGCCCGCCCAACACGCAGGGCTTCGCGCTGCTGCGGACCGTGCGGGCGCTGGCCGAGCTGGGCTTCACCGCCGCTCCGTGGACGGCCCCGGCCGCCGTGCTGGGCCGCTTGTTCCACGACGGCACACGCGTGCGCGACACCCTGCTGGCCGACCCGGCCTTCGCCGCCACGGACGTGGAGAACGACGGGTTCACCGAGCTGATCGCGGGATTGCGAGACCCACGCACGGCCGACCCGGTGGCGGCTCCGTCGATCCCCCGCGGCGACACCGTGGGCGTGGCGGCTGCCGACTCCGCGGGTTACGCCGTGTCGATCATCCAGAGCGTGTTCGACAGCTTCGGCGCCGCCGTGCTGGAACCGGAGACCGGCATCATCCTGCAGAACCGCGGCACGAGCTTCTCGCTGGATCCCGGCTCCCCCAACGTGATCGCGCCCGGCAAACGGCCCAAGCACACGCTGATGCCCGTGCTCGTCACCCACGAGGACGGCCGCGTCCGCTGGGTGAACTCGACGATGGGCGGGCACGGCCAGCCGCAGATCCACGCGCAGGTGCTGCTGCGGCTGCTCGCCGGCGACTCTCCGGCCGAAGCCGTGAGCGCGCCGCGCTGGGTCGTCGGCGCGCGGGCCGAGGGCCAGGCCTCCGACACCGTGCACCACGAAGCCGACCTCGCGGCCGAGACCGTGGCGGACCTCGCCTCCGACGGCTTCCCGCTGCGGGAAGTCCCTGCGCGCACGGAGTTCCTAGGCCACACCAACGTCGTCTCACTCGCGCCGGACGGCACCCTCACCGCCGGCAGCGATCCCCGTTCCGACGGCTCCGCCGCCGTGGTCGCGGAGTGACCGGGCGGCTGCGGCCCGGTTGAAGGGCCCGGGTGGCGAGCCGCCGGCCCGCCACCCCACCCGGCTCACTCCTGCGCGAGAGCCATCGCGCCCAGGAACGTCTCGAGCGCCACATTCCGTCCACAAAGGATGACCGCGACTTTCTTGCCCCGGTACTGCTCGGCCGTGCGGATCAGGCCCGCGACCGCGACACCGGCGGCGCCTTCGACGATCCAGCGCTCCCCCTCGGCGATCTTCCGCATCGCGCGGGCGATCTCCGGCTCGGTGACCGTGACCGTCTCGTCGATCACTTCCTGGCAGATTCCGAACGTGACGGAGCCGGGCTCCACCGCGCCGGCCGAACCGTCGGACAGCGTGGGGAACTCCGGCGTCTCGATGATCTCGCCGGCCTTCAGCGAGTCGAGCATGCAGGTGGAAGCCTCGGGCCACACGCCGACGACCTTCGTCCGCGGGCTCAGCCGCTTCAGCGCCGTGCCCGTGCCGCCGATCAGGCCACCGCCCCCGGTGCAGATGAACACGGCGTCGAGGTCCGGCGCCTGCTCCGCCAGCTCGACGCCGAGCGTGCCCTGGCCCGCGACGGTGTCGAGGTCGTTGTAGGGCGCCACGTACGGCTTGCCGAGGCGCTCCGCCTGCCGGCGCGCCTCCTGCTCGGCGTCGAGCGCACCACCCTCGACCACCACGAGCTCGGCCCCCATCGCCCGGATCGCGGCCATCTTGGCCGGCGTGGTGTAGGAGGCGACGTACACCGTGACCCCGACGCCGGCGAGGTTGCCGGCGCGGGCCACGCCCTGGCCGTGGTTGCCGGTCGACGCGGTGATCACACCGGTCTGCTTCGCGCTCTCGCCGAGCACGCGGATCTTGTTGGCCGACCCGCGCACCTTGAACGAACCGGTGGGCATGAGGTGCTCGGTCTTGAGCCACACATCGCATTCGAGCTCGTCCGACAGCAGCCGGCTGCGTTCGAGCGTGCTCACCGGCACCTGCGGGCGGATGCCCTGGTGCGCGTCGAGAATGCGGTCGAAGAGGGTGGGCACGCTGGGCTCCTCGGGGGTTCTCCGGATGGGCCCCGGACGCTCCGCCAGGGCCACTGGTCTCACTTCCGAGCTTATTATAGCCTATAAGCTGTATGGAAGGAGCGCCTTGAGCACAGCGCCGAATACCGCCGCGTCGAACACCCCGGCGCCGAGCACCGCAGCCACCTCGGGACCCGACAGCTTCGGCAGCCTCGCCCGCCTCGACCTCGGCGGCGAGAGCTACCGGGTGCACCGTCTCGACGCCGTCCCCGGCTCCGAGCGGCTGCCCCTGAGCCACAAGATCCTGCTGGAGAACCTGCTGCGGCACGAGGACGGCCACACCGTCACGGCCGAGCACATCACGGCTCTGGTGCACGGCGGGTCCGACGCGGCCCACGACGTCGTCGCCTTCTCGCCGTCACGGGTGTTCCTGCACGACACCAACGGAGTGCCCGTGCTCACGGACCTGGCCGCGCTGCGCGATGCCATCGCCGCGGCCGGGGGCGATCCTCGCAGCGTGCGCCCGCGGATCCCGAGTCACCTGACCGTGGACCACTCCGTGGCCACGGAGGTCTCCGGCCGGGCCGACGCCCTGCGCCGCAACGTCGAGATCGAGTACACCCGCAACGCCGAGCGCTACCGCTTCCTCAAGTGGGGCGAGACGCTCGACGGCGTGCACGTGGTGCCGCCCGGCACCGGGATCATGCACCAGATCAACCTCGAGTACCTCGCGAGCGTGGTGGAACGCCGCGACGGTTGGGCGTTCCCGGACACCTGCGCCGGCACCGACTCGCACACGACGATGGTCAACGCGCTGGGTGTGCTGGCGTGGGGCGTCGGTGGCGTCGAGGCGGAGGTGGCGCTGCTGGGCCAGCCGTTGAGCATGCTGGTGCCGCCCGTGGTCGGTGTGGAGCTCACGGGTGAACTCGGCCCCGGCGTCACCGCGACCGACCTCGTGCTCACGGTCGTGGAAACCCTGCGCGCGCACGGCGTGGTCGGGAAGTTCGTGGAGTTCACCGGCGACGCCGTGGCGCGCATCCCGCTCGCGCACCGCGCGACGATCTCCAACATGTGCCCCGAGTTCGGCGCCACCGCGGCGATGTTCCCCATCGACGCCGCGACGACCGGCTACCTGCGCCTCACCGGCCGCACGCCGGACCACGTCGACGCGGTGGAAAAGTACGCGAAGGAACAGGGCCTCTGGCACGATCCTTCGGCAGACTTGCGTTACGACGAGCGCCTGCGGATCGACCTCTCCACTGTGACGGCTTCCCTCGCCGGCCCCCGCCGGCCCCAGGACCGCGTGCCCCTCGCCGCCGTGCCGGCCAACGCCACGGCCGCAATCGCGCACGTGCACTCCTCCCGCGGTGAAGCACCGTCTCCCGAGCCACCTCACCATCAAGAACCCGACTCCGTCGACGCGGCCCACCAGCGAGAACCCGACTCCGTCGACGCGACCCACCAGCGAGATCGCGCCGGCTTCCGGATTGGGCGGTCCGATCGGCCCCCGGCCGATCCGACTGCCCAATCCGGAAGATCGGAAGG
>NZ_JBEXHL010000076.1:0-13212 GCF_040607795.1 Amycolatopsis sp. NPDC005232
GTGTTGGGATCGAGCGGTGCGATCGGCCGCCAGGCCGATCCGACCGCTCGATCCCAACACCGGCTCAAAGGCGATCTCGCCCGCCCTGGCGGAGCCGGGGCAGACAATACAGCGTGAAGGTGAAGTCGCCGGAGAGCTTGCCGCTCAGACGGGCCGCCGAAACGAGCTTTCCTTCGGTGAGCAGCCTTTCGACTTCGGCGCGGGAAAGTGCGCACCCGTCGGCGATCAGGCGCGCCGGTCGCACCGGAATTCGGGCGGCGAAGCGCACCGAAACGTCGATCACCTCCTGGCCGAGGTGGTCCGAGCCGCCGGTGTCGAGACGCCAGGCGCCGGCCCAGTCGAGGGCGACGTGGTTGCGGTGCAGCACGACCGGGTCCTGGAGCAGCTCGGCGGCGAGGCCAAGATCGTTGGTGTGCAAGCGTTCCAGCAGATCGGGGCGGACGGAGCGCACGTTCACCCGCTCCAGGACCGACAGTTTCGCCGTGTCTCCGCACGAGGAGCAGAGCACGAGGAGCCAGGCGTCGAGGAGCTTGTGGTTTGCGTTGACGCGGAATTTGCCACTGGCGCGGAAACGGTCGTGACCGCAGGCCGTGCAGCGACGGAGCAGGACGGGAAAACGGGTGGGTTCGACCACCCAATGGGTGAGCACAGAAGTACACCGGTTTCTGTGAGAAGTCCGCAGCAAAGTCAGCGCGGCGCACAGGCGCGACGCGCGACGAATCAGCTCTCGGGAGGTCTCACAGCGTGTACAACGGGACGCCCTTTCCTGGGCAACGTGGTTCGGCAGCACGGTAATGGCGCTCGGTGGCATCGCTCCACCGGTTTTCGCGTGCGGGGGAGAACGCGGTCCCGCTAAGGTGGGCCCATGGGGTCAGTCAGGCAGGTCCAGATCACCTTCGACTGCGCGTCGCCGGAGCGCGTCGCGCGGTTCTGGTGCGAGGTGCTCGGCTACGTCGTCCCGTCGCCGCCGGACGGGTTCGCGACCTGGGACGAGTTCACCCGCTCCCTGCCACCGGAGAAGCAGGACGCGGGGTTCGTGTGCGGCGATCCCACCGGCGTCGGCCCGCGGATGTACTTCCAGCGCGTGCCCGAAGGCAAGGTCGTCAAGAACCGGGTGCACCTCGACGTGCGGGTCGGCACCGGGCTCGTGGGTGCGGAGCGCGTCGCCGTCCTCGAAGCCGAGTGCGCTCGCCTGGTCGCGCTCGGCGCGGTTCGCCTGCAGCTTCTGGTCGCCGACGAGGAGAACGAGTCGTGCCTGGTCATGCAGGACGTCGAGGGCAACGAGTTCTGCCTCGACTGAGGCGGTGCTGGGCCCTGTTTCAGAATTGGGTTCTCAGTGGCGTCGACTCAGTGGGTACTCTTGCTGGTGGCTGCAATCCCGGTGCTGCAGAGACGGGCGATCGGGTGTCGGGTACCGGGAATTTCCGTCACTCGCGCCCGTACCAAGCTCTGGTGAAATCCCGAACGGTGCGGGCTCTCGCTTCGTCGGCGTATCGGCCGGTCATAGCCATTCGTTGATGCGGGCGATGTGGACGGTGGCTTCGTAGCGGACAGCGAGCTTGTCGTACCTGGTCGCGATCGCCTGGTTGCCTTTGAGCCGGTGGAAGGCCTGGTACTTCTTCTCCGGGATGGTGCACTTGATGCCGCACCTCCACAAGTAGGCACAGTTCGCGCGGGAGGAGTAGGCCTTATCTGCCCGGACCCGGTCCGGGCGGGTACGCGGGCGGCCGCGCCGCGGCGAGGCACCCGGATCTTCTGCAGCACCGGCTGGAATCGCAGGAATCGCCTCGCTGCCCGGCGGTGACCACCACCGACAGCAACTCTTGGCCCTGCTCGGCGGACAGGTGCAGCTTGGGTGGTCAGCCCGCCACCGGATCGTCTGAGGCCATGATCGTCCGGCTCGTGGCACACCCCACCGGGCGGTTCCTTCTGCCCGTTCCCTTTTACGCCCACCAGCGGCATGCTGGTGCGCGCGAGCGATGGTCGAGTCGACCGAGACGTCCCAGTTGATCAGATCCTGCGAGTCGCTCGTGCTTGCAGATCGGTCACGATCCGTGCCCAATTCCCGTCCCGCTGCCAACGGCGGAACAGCCCATATACGGTCTGCCACGGCCCATACCGCGCGGGCAGGTCCCGCCACGGCACACCCGTCCGGACCCTGAAGCGAACCCCATCGATGAGCTGGCGTTTTGTTCACTTCGATGGCCGTTCCGGGTTCTTGCCTACCGGCAGCACCGGCTTCAACGACGCCCACTGAGCGGCGGTCAAACTACCTCGACCCACACCAAGATCATCTCAGTGCTGATCACAGATGATCAAGTTCTGAAACAGGTGCTAGGCCCGGCGGCCGCGCCGCGACAGGTCCGCGCCGCTGCGGCCCAGGTCGGCTTCGATCGAGGCGGCTGCCTCGAAAGCCTTGTCCAGCAACAGCTTCTCGTGCGTCTCGTCGATCTGCGCCAGCGGCACCGAGATGTGGATGGCGGCCGTGATCTCGCCGTACGCGTCGCGGATCGGGAACCCGTAGCCGACGACGCCGGGGATGGCTTCCTCGCGGCTCACGGAGTAGCCGGCGCGCCGGATCGTCTCCAGCTCGCGCTCGAGATCGGCCTCTTCGGTGAGCGTGCGCTCGGTCAGCCGCGGCCGCGGTTCGCCCATCAGCCGCCGGTGCAGCGGCGGGTGGAACGCGGCGAACAGCTTGCCGACGGCGGTGGCGTGCAGGAACAGCGACTGGCCCAGCCGGATGTCGACCGCGATCGGGCGCGTGCCGGGGAACCGGTCGATGTAGGACACCCGCGTGCCCAGGCGCACCGCGAGGTAGACGTCCTCGCCGGTCGCGCGGGTCAGCTCCTGCAGGGGGCGGCGGGCGACGTCACGCACCTCCAGGCCGTCGACGATGCGGATGCCGAGGCGCACCGCGCGCGAGCCGAGCGAGTAGCGCAGGTCGTCGGAGACCACGATGACGTCGGTGGCGGCCATCCGCTGCAGCAGGTTGTGGGCGCTGCTCGCCGGCATCCCGAGCCGTTTCACGATCTCGGTGAGCGTCATGCCCTCCGGGTGCCCGACGAGCAGCTCGAGCGTGTCGAACACCCGCGAGAACCGTTCCGCTCCTGCGTCGGCTGCCACGCACCCCTGCCTTTCGTCGCTGGTCATCCGCCAAAAAGCCTAGCCGATCCCCGGCCGTCGCCGGTGGCGAGACGGCCGGGGTGATCAGTGCCGGCGGGTCCCGCCGGCGAGGAAATCCGCGTCGTCCAGCGCCAGGGTCAGGGCCAGCAGCGCGCCGAGGTAGCTGTACTGGCGCAGGCCCATGACCAGGCCGGTCGCGGTGTAGGTGAACCGCGACTGCTGCACGAGCTGCGGCGGCGTCACCTCGGCGAAGTGCCGGGCGGTGTTGGCGAAATGGCATTCGACGACGGGTTTGGTCGTGTCGTCGAGGGCGTGGCGCGTGGCTTCGCCGTAGGTGGTGAGGCCGGCGGGGTTGATGACGTAGCCGTCGACCTCGCGCGCGGTGCGGTGGATGAAGTCGAGGATCTCGCCCTCGTGGTTGGAGGCGAACGGGACGACGGACACGCCGAGCTCGTCGGCCATCTCGGCCACCAGCTTTTGGAGGTCGGCCAGGGACTTGATCGGGCCGTAGATGCTCTCGCTGCGGTGGCCGAGGTTGGGCATGTTCGGGCCGTCGATCACGCCGATGCGCCACGGCGTCGCGTCCGGTCCGCGGAAGCGCGAGAGGGACATGTCAGGACTCCTGCGGGGTGATCAGGTTGAGCGGCAACGGGGTGTGGCGCGCGGCCGGGCTGCCGTCGCGGCGCCGGGCGCGCCGCTGGTCGACGGTGTCCGGATCGCCCGTGGCGTCGGTGGGGCCGAGCGGCAGGTCGTGCTCGTGGGCCAGCGCGATCAGCTCCGCGACGGTGTACTGCGCGAACGCGGTTTCCAGCCGGGCGCGGATCTCCGCCGCGTGGCCGCGCCGCTCGGCGTAGGTGGCCAGGGCCGGGTCGGCGGGCCAGCCCAGCGCCGTGCACAGGCGGAGCCACATGTGGTCTTCGAGCAGCGCGAGGGCGACGGAGCCGTCCTTGGCCCCGACGACGCCGTAGGTCGCCTCCGGCTCGGCGACGGCGAGGGGTTTGACCGAGCTCCAGGCCGTCGCGACGTCGAGCATCGCCAGGTCGAGGAAGGTGCCGCCGCCCGCGTGCCACGCCGCGGTGATCGCGAGCGCGGCCGTGGTGGCGGTGCCGAGGTCGACCCACGGCACGCCGATGCGGTCGGACTCTCCCGCATCGCCGAGGATTCCGGCCATGGCCTGCAACGACAGGTCGTGCGTGGGATGGCCCGCCAGCGGTCCGGTCTGGCCCATTCCGCTGATCGAGCAATAGACGACGTCCGGGCGCACCTCTCGGACCGCCTTCTCGTCGCAGCCGAGGCGGGCGGTGACGCCGGGGCGGAAGCCTTCGACGAACACCGCGCACCCGGCTGCCAGCTCCAGCAGCCGTTCGCGGTCGGCGGGCGACTTCAAATCGAGGAAAACGCTGCGCTTGCCGGCGTTGACGCGCTCGAACATCGGCGGGTCGAAACGGCGGGCCGGGTCGCCGGCGGGCGGCTCGACCTTGAGGACGTCGGCGCCGAGTGACGCGAGCAGGAAGGTCGCGTACGGTCCCGGCAGCTGCTGGCTCAGGTCGAGCACGGTCATGCCGTGCAGCGGGGCGGTCACGGCCGGACCGCCGCCCGGCCGACGAGCGCGCCGGAGTCGACGGCGGCGTGGGCGGCGGCGACGTCGGTGAGGGGCCAGACCCGTGGCGGCACGGGGGTCACCTTGCCGCTGGAGACGAGGTCGACGACGTCGAGCAGCTCCCGGCGGTTCGCGTGGGCCGAGCCGACGATCTCGAGCTCCTTGAGGATCATGAGTCCCAAGTGGACTTCGACGGCGCCGGGGTCGGTGTTGCCGACGACGGCCAGCCTTCCATGCGGCGCCAAGGCTTTCAGCGACAGCGCGAACGTCGGGGTGCCGGTGGTCTCGATCGCGACGTCGACTCCGCGCGGGCGGCCGAGGTCCGCGGCGGCCGCGCGCACGGCCGGTGCGCCTTCCGCGACGGTCACCACGGCCTGGGCGCCCGAGTCCAGTAGCGCTTGTCTTTTGCTGTCACTGCTCGTCAGGGCGATCACGGTGGCGCCGAGCGCGGCGGCGATCCGTACCGTGTGGACACCGACGCCGCCGCTCGCGCCGGTCACGAGCACGACGTCACCTGCCGCGGCCAGGGTGCGTCGCAGCGCATGCAGTCCGGTGCCCAGCGCACAGGAAAGGATCGCGCCTGAGGCGTCGTCGATGGTGTCGGGAAGGGCGACCGCGTTGATCGGCCCGGCGAGGACGAACTCGGCGTAGCCGCCGGGCAGGTCCTCGCCGTAGAAGCCCGGGCCGCTGCGGCAGGTGTTGGTGTGCCCGGCCACGCACTCGGCGCACGTGCCGCACGGGAACCGCTGCACGAGCGCGACCCGGCGGCCCAGCCACGAAGTGTCGCCGGCGGGACCGATGGCCTCGACGCGTCCGGCGATCTCGTGCCCGAGCACCTGGCCGGGTTTGGCGGCCAGCAAACCCTTGCGTGCCAGCACGTCGTGGCCGCAGATCCCGCACGCGGCCACCCGCACGAGCAGCTGGTCGGCCGTGGGTTCGGGGACCGGGCGGTCGTGCACCTCGAAGCGGTCCGGCGCCGTCAGCACCGCGGCTCGCATCACGGCGACACGACCTCGGTCACCTTGCCCGCGATCGTCGGGGCGGGGCCGGACTTGGTCGCGTCGACGTCGAGCGTGAGGTCGCGCCCCGCCGTCTCCGGCAGCCAGAACAGCAGGATCAGCCCGCAGATCAGCGCGACGCCGACCAGCAGGATGCCCGGTGCGTAGCTCAGCCCGGTCGACACCACCAGCGCGGCGGCGACCAGCGGCGCGAAGCCCGACGGTGCGCCGACGCCGAGGTTGAAGCCGAGCGCCCCGCTGGTGAGCCGCGTCGAGGCCGGGAACATCTCGATGAGCACCAGCGAGGTGTTGGCGTTGATCGGTGCCTGGAAGATCGCGAACACGATCAGCGCGACGATCACCACCGGCGTCGACCCGGTCCCGAGCGCCATGAACACCGGGATGCCGAACACGACGTGGCCGAGGCAGCCGAACAGCAGCGTGCGGCGCCGGCCCAGCCGGTCGGACAGCCGGCCCGCGAGCGGGCACAGTGCGCAGTAGATGGCGAGCCCGATCGAGGTGAGGATCGTGGCGCGGGTGCCGCCGACGTGCGCGGTCGCGGTCAGGTAGTTCACGACGTAGGTGCCGAGGAAGTACAGGCCCACCCCGCAGATCCAGGAGAACCCGAAGGTCACGAAGATCGCCTTCGCCTGGTCGCGGCGCAGCGCGTCCTTCAGCCGCGCGCGCGGCGCGTCGCTCTTCGCGAGCTCTTCGAAGATCGGTGTGTCCTCCAGCCGCTGGCGGACGTAGAGGCCGACGGCGGCCAGCGGCGCCGCGACGAAGAACGGCACGCGCCAGCCCCAGCTGTCGAGGGCCGCGGCGCTGAGGGAGAGCTGGAAGGTCAGCGACAGCAGGGCGCCGAAGATGAGCCCCAGTGCCGCCGCCATGGACGGGAAGCTGCCGGGGATCCCGCGCCGGTCGGCCGGCGCCGTCTCGATCAGGTAGGCCGAGCTCGCACCCCACTCGCCGCCCACGGCCAGCCCCTGCAGACACCGCAGCAACACCAGCAGCACCGGCGCCGCGATCCCGATCGTCGCGTAGGAGGGCAGCACCCCGATCAACGTCGTCGCGACGCCCATCAGCGCCACACTCGCCGACAACGACACCTTCCGCCCGGCCCGGTCCCCGATGAGCCCGAACACGACGCCACCCAGCGGCCGCACCGCGAACGCCACCCCGAACACCGCCAGGGACTTCAGCAGCCCCACCGCGCTGGACCCGCCGGGGAAGAACTCGTGCCCGATGGCCACGGCGAGAAACCCGTACACGCCGAAGTCGAAGTACTCCAGGAAGTTCCCGATGATGCACGCGACGGCGACCCGCCGTCTGCCCATCGCCGTGGTGGCCCTCATCGTTGTCGCCATTGACCCCGAGTCCCTTCGATTCGAAATACCGAAAGATCTTTCTTAAACTCGAATGAGGCGACGGTACTTCGTCGGGGGCTTCGCCACAAGGCTCAGAGCGGGGTCGGACCGCGCCGCCGGTGTGGGAGGGTGGCGCCGCGAGACACGGCGGAGCCGGCGCGTTCGGAGCCGGTGAAGGAGACGCCCTGGCACCGGGGGCGCCGATGATCGGCTCGGCCGGGGTGTGGGTTGCGAAGCAGAAGCGGGCTGCGATGGAGTAGTACTCGAAGATCTCGCGAGAGGATTCGGCCTCCTCCAAGCCTTCCTCGTCGCTCCTCAGCGGCGAAAGAAGGCGAGGTAGACCCGGCGGCACACCAGCAGCAGGACCAGGCCGAGCACCAGCGAACCGGCGCCGATCACGAACGTGGCGCCGACGTCGACGCCGTCGAGTCCGCGTGGCTGCTCACCCTCAACGCCGCCCGTCGCATCGATGCCGGCGAACCCGCCACGAAAAACGGGGCCATGGTGAAACGTCAGGCGTCGGCGACCGCGATCTTCTGCACCTGGGCCGCCGTGCAAACCCTCGCGGCTGGGGCTACTCCCGCGAGTTGCCCGTCGAGCAGTGGATGCGCGACGCGAAGCTCGAAGAAGGCACGTCGGACATCATGCGGCTGGTGATCTCGCGGCAGCTGTGAGCGGTCACCGGACCGGGACCCGCGGAGGTCCCGGTCCGGCCGGCTGCTCAGTACTTGTTGTTCTTCTTGCCCCAGAAGTACTCACTGGCAAGGTTCGTCTTCATCTTGTCGGAGAGTGCCGCGTACTTGGGGTCGGTATTCAGGACGTTCTCGATGTCGGTGAGCGCGTTCTGGGTCTGCGCCTTCTTCGGGTGCTCGTCCGGCAGGCCGTTGACGTCGTTGACCATGTCGTCCCAGCGCCGGTTCCGGTTCGCCTTGCCGATGACCTCGTCCAGCGTGTAGCTGGTGCGCGGCGGGTCGTTCAAGTTGAACTTGTTCTCGTGGTGCAGCACGTTGTGGTACTCGATCACGGACTGGTTCGTGTTGCTCTGGTTGTACCCGAGCTGGTCTTGCTTGATGTGGCCCATCTCGTGGTAGAGCGTCTTGTCGCCTTCGTCGGCCTTGATGTTGATCGTGCCGGAGTGGTGGTTGTAGCCACCACCGCCCTGCAGGCCCAGGGCATCGTGGCCTGTGGTTTCGCCGAACGGCTTTCCCGTCTCGGGGTGGACGTCGTCGAGCTGCTCCGGCTTGTACCCCATGAAATCGCCGACCGTCTTGCCGTGGTCGGCCGGCCCGAAGCCGTGCGCGACACCGGGGGGTAGGTCTTCGATCTTGGTGTTCAGCTTGATGTTCGGGTCGTTGGGGATGTTGAGCGTCTTCTGCGGCCCGTCGATGTTCAGCTCGTCCTTGTAGCTGTCGTACTTGTCCTCGAACGGCCGGTTGTCCTGAGCGGGCCGGTTGTGCCCGGGGTGGTCATCGGCCGCCGGCTCGTAGTCGGTGGGCCGGTGCTGGTTCTGGTTGCCGCCAGAGTGCGAGTGATCGCCGCCGGTGCCGTCGTGACCGCCGGTGCCGTCATGGTCAGTGCCGTCGTGGCCGGTGTCGTGCTGGTTGTTGCCGGTCGTGTCTCCGTGGTCGTGCGTCGGCGTGTCGTCGCCGTGGTGGCCGGGGGTGTTGTCGGTGTCGGTGTGGTGGTCGGAGCTCGTCGTGTCGTTCCCGTGGTGACCGTGGTCGCCCGGGGCGTCGTTCGACCCGGCGTGGTGGTCACCGCCGGGCGTGCCCGCGCCGTGGCCTGGCGGCGGGGGAGGCGGAGGCGGTGCGCCGGTGTCTCCACCCGTGTGTCCGTGGCCCGGCGGTGCCGTGTCGCTGCTTCCTGGCAGCTTCGGGCCGCCCGGGGGCGGCGGGGGAGGCGGTGGTGGCGGGGGTGCGCCGTCGCTACCACCGGTGTGGCCGCTGCCGGAGGGTGTGGTGTCGCTGCTTCCGGGCAGCTTGGGGCCGCCCGGGGGCGGAGGTGGTGGCGGTGGTGGCGGGGGTGCGCCGTCGCTGCCGGTGTGGCCGCTGCCGGAGGGTGTGGTGTCGCTGGTTCCGGGCAGCTTGGGGCCACCGGGCGGTGGCGGAGGTGGTGGCGGTGGTGGCGGGGGTGCTCCGTCGCTGCCACCCGTGTGGCTGCCGGAGGTCGTGTCGCCGTCGCCGGGCAGCTTCGAGTCGCCGCCCACGTTCGGCTTCGGGCCCGGTGGGGGCGGCGGAGGCGGTGGTGGGGGCGGCGGTGCGTCGCTCGACCCGGCGGGCTTCGTGTCGTCGCCCAGGCCGCGCGTGGGCGGCGGCTGGGTTGCGGCGTCGCCGCCACCCAGCTTCGAGCCGCCGATGTTCGGCACCGGTGGTGGCGGGGGCGGCGGAGGAGAAGGAGGCGGCGCCGGGGCCGGGTCGGGTGTGGCCGGGTTGGAGTTCTGGACGTGCGTGGCGTCGTTGCCGGCGTTGGCGCGCGGCGGGGGCGGGGGAGCAGGGGTCGGGGGTGGGGTGTCGGTCTCCTCGGCCAGCTTGCTGCTGGCGCAGCCGAGGCCGAGCGGGTCGGCCTCGAACAGCGGGTTGGGCGCGTACGCGATCGGGTTCGGCGCGGGCGTGAGCCCCAGCGGGTCCTGGCTGAGGTAGCGGCCGGTGCCCGGGTCGTAGTAGCGGAAGACGTTGTAGTGCAAGCCGGTCTCGTCGTCGGCGTACTGGCCGGGGAAGCGCAGCGGCGTCGACACGCTGCCGGGTCGGCTCGGCGTTACGCGGCCCCACAGCGACGTGGTGGCGTGCCAGGCCACGACCCCGTGGGCGTCGACCATGTCGACCGGCGTGCCGATCTGGTCGGTGACGAACGAGAAGAACCGCACCCCGGTGCCCAGGTGCTCGGTCTGCGTGACCGGGCGCGTGCTGTCGGGGTAGTGGTCCCAGGTGAGCACGAGCTCGCGGCCGTGGGCGTCGCGGTGCACCTGCTCCACGAGCAGCTGCCCGCTCCAGGCGAACGTGACTTCTTCGGCGACGCTGCCGTCCGGCGCCAGGCGCTGCTTGGCGGTGCGACGGCCGAGAGGGTCGTAGCGGTAGCGCCACTCGGCACCCTGGGGCGTCCGCACGCCGAGGAGACGGTCGAGCGGACCCCAGTGGTAGGTCCAGGTGCCGCTCGGGTCGCTGCGGGTGGTCAGCCGGCCCTGCGCGTCGTAGCCGAAACGGACCGGGCCCGCGGCGGCCAGCGTGTTGCCGGTGTAGTGGCGCGGCCCGAGCTCGGCGGCCGGCAGCTGCGCGTGGACGATGTTGCCGGCCGGGTCGTAGCGGTAGCTCTCGGTTCCGCCCGGGGCGGCGACGTCGGTGACGCGGCCCGCCGGGTCGAGCCGGAATCGCACCGGCCCGGAGAGCGCGTCGTCGACGCCGACGAGGCGGCCGTCGGGTTGGTAGAGGTAGCCGCGCTGCTGGATCACGCGGGCGGTGTCGCGCGCGGTCACGACCTGCTGTGTCAGCTGGTGCTCGGCGTCGAACGCCTGGGTGAGCGTGGTGCCGGCGCCGGTGGTGCGCTCGACCTCGCGGCCGGCCTCGTCGTGTCGGAACGAGACCACCTGCCCGGCGACGAGCAGCGACGCCGGCGTGCCGGTGGCGTCGTAGGTCCACGCACTGTCCACTCCGGACGGGGTGTGGCGCCGGACGCTCACCTCGTCGTAGGAGTAGGCGACCGCGCGGCCGTCGACGGTTTCCCGCACAACGCGCCCGAACTCGTCGCGCTCGATCTCCACCACGCTGTCGCCTTCGGTGGCGCGCACGAGGAAGCCGACGGGGTCGTAGGCGTAGCTGGTCACGCCGGTGGCGGTGTGGCGCTCGACCACGTTGCCCAGAGCGTCGTAGGTGAACGTCGTGGCCGCGCCGAGGCCGTCGACCGACTTCACGAGCTGGCCCGCGGCGTCGTACTCGAACCGCAGCGCGCGGCCGTCGAAGTCGGTCTCGGACACCGTGTGCCCGGCGGCGTCGTAGGTGTAGGACCAGCTCAGGCCCGCGGGGTTCGTCACGCGGGTCAGGCGCAGCTCGGTGTCGTACTCGTAGGCGGTCCGGGCGCCGGTGGCGTCGATCTTCGCGACGGCCAGGTCGAAGGGGCCGTACTCGTAGCGGTCGCCGCCGTGCTCGACGACGTTGCCCTCGGCGTCGTAGCGCCACTCGTCCTGCCGGCCCGTCGGCCCGATCCGGCTGGCGCGACGGCCCTCGACGGTCCAGCCGAGCCGGGTCCGGGCGCCGGAGGCGTCGGTAACCACGCGCGGACGGCCGAACAGGTCGCGCTCCACGGGGTCCTCGACCGGGGCCGGCGCGACCTCGGCGCCTCGCTGCCGGTCCTGCTGGAACTCCGCGCCCGCCGTGGAGCGCACCGCGAGCAGGTCGGGCGCCGTCCCGGCCGGGTACACCCGCCGGTAGGTCCGCGCGCCGCTGGTGACGGTGAGCGTCAGTGAACCGTCCACTCCGGACTCGACCTCGGCCCGGGTCCCGTCCGGCCGGACGATCGCCGCGAGCAGGCCTTCCGGGGTGTACTCGAACGCGGTCGTGCGGCCGAGGGCGTCGGTGCGGGACAGGAGGCGGTCGTAGCGGTCCCAAGTGGACACCGTCGTCTCGCCGAGCGGGCCGACCTCGCGCACGACCTGGTCGGCCTCGTTGACGTGGAACTCGGTGCGGTGGCCCAGGGAGTCGGTGTAGGTGGTGACGCGGTTTTCGCGGTCGTAGGCGAACTGGCCGTCGTAGAACCCGCGGTCGCCGACGGTGCGCACACAGCGGCCTTCGGTGTCGTAGACGTAGCGGTACCAGACGCCGTTGCGGTCCTGCCAGCCGGTGATGCGCCCGTCCGCGTCGTAGTCGTACGTCTCGGCCAGGCCCGAGGAGTTGATCACCCGGGTCAGGCGGCCGCGCTCGTCGTAGCCGAAGGTGCGGGCGAGGACGGTGAGGTTCTTCTTCGGATCGACCACCCGGATCGCCGTGATCCGCCCGGCGTCCGAGTCGAGCTCGACCAGGTAGCCGCCCGTGTGCTTCAGCACCTTCGGCGCGCCGAACTGGTCGTACTCCACCTCGACGCGGTCACCGGCGGCGCCGAACATCGCCGACACCGGGAGGTAGTCGCCACCCCGGCCCAGGAGCGGGCCGAACCGCAACTCCGTGCCGCGCAAGGGATCCGTGACCGCGTACGTGCCTTCTTCGTCGACGCTCAGCGGGCGGCGCGGACCCTCCGCCGGCTGCACCGGCGAGCCGACCGCGGGGAGCGGGTAGACGAGGATCGTGCCGTCTGCGCAGTAGAAGGTGGCGTTGCGCGAGTCGAGCTCGAGGCGCTGATCCACAGTGGACGTCCACGTCGGACCGAACCACTGCCCGGCCCGGTAGGTCGACAGGTGCAGCCGCTCCAGCACGAGCGGGTCGGGCAGGCGCAGGTCCACCTGCTCCAGCACGACGGCGCCGCGCACCACGTCGACCGGGTCGGACTTGCAGACCAGGCTGTCCTTGTCCACCGCGGTGTTGCGCGGGTTCTCCGGCTTGGGCGAGGGCGGCGGGGTGTCCGCCGGCCCCTTGGAGCTGCCACCGCCGCCTCCGAGCGAGCCGCCGCCGCCCGACGATCCTGCGTCGGTGTCGAGGGGCGGCGGGTCTGCCTTCGCGGGCGGCGGCGGGGTGCCGCCACCGCCTCCGCCGGTGCCGCCTCCAGTGCCGCCGCCGGTGCCGGAAGTGTGGGTGGAGTCGTTCGGCGGCGTTGTGCTGTGGTCGCCCGAGGGCGTGACGGAGTCGTCGCCACCGGTCTTGCCGGGCGGCGGCGTGTAGTCCTTGGGCGTGCCCTCGTAGCCGGAGCTCTTCGTGGAGTCGTCCGCCCCGGATTTGCCCGGGGGCGGGGTGTAGTCCTTCGGCGTGCCCTCGTAGCCGCCGCCCTTGGGCGTGCCGCCACCGTCGCCGCCGGGGGTTTTCACCGGCGGCGCCTTCGGGGTGCCCGAGAGGTCCTTCGTCTTCGGCGGCGGAGTGACCTTGCCGCCCTTGAGGCCCTTGAACGCCTTCCCCGCGTCCTCGAACAGCGTCCCGGCCTTCTTCAGCAACGGCACCAGCGCCTTGAGCGCCTTGACCAGCTTGGTGACCAGGCCGGTGATCTGCGACGC
>NZ_JBEXHL010000077.1:0-11279 GCF_040607795.1 Amycolatopsis sp. NPDC005232
GCCTCGGGCAGGGAACGCGGTGCTTCGTAGCGGAACCGGGACGGGTACACGCGGGCCTCCTCAGGCGTTCTCGGGAAGGTTGCGTTGGACGCAACCAATGCCACATTGGGGCGCTTCTGGCCGCGCTACCCCGAATGGCGCACATCGAACGCATGTTCTAAGATGTGCCGCTGTACCCACCCCAGATCCGGGCAAGGAGACGACACGAATGACCGTGGAAGCCTTGACGCACGACGAGGACACCGCGGCCGAAGCGGCGACGACCGAGGCAGCCGCTGCCTCGGCGCAGGCCGCCGACGCCCCGGAGGTCACCGAGCCCACTGAGACCACTGCCTCACCTGCGTCGTCTTCCGATTCAGACGAGGCCGCCCCGGCCGCTGAAGAGGCGCCGAAGCCGAAGCGCGGCCGCCCGAAGGCCGCACCCGCGTCCACCGCGAAGAAGACCCGCACGGTGGAGCTCACGCTCACTGTCACCGGCACGGCCGACGGCGAGTGGCAGGCCGAGCTCAAGAACGGCAGCAAGTGGGTCGCGAAGGGCCTGGAGATCCCGGCCGCCGCCGTCTCTCGCGCGGCGAAGGAGCTGCACCAGGACCTGTCGGGCCCGATCGACGAGGTCATCAACCAGGCCCGCGAGGCGCAGGCCGCGAAGGTCGCGCAGCTCGAGGCCGAGCTGGAAGCCGCCAAGGCGGCTCTGGCGGAGCTCGACGTCTGAGTTCTTGTTCCGTGAAAAGGCCCGGCATTCTTTGCCGGGCCTTTTTCATGCCAGGGGCGGGTTTTTCGGCAGCGGCGCTTTGAACTCGAGCCAGCGACTATCCACAATGGCGTGAACTTGGTGGTCGGCTCCGCGCGGGTGGACCACGGTGTCGCCGGCGCCGTACTCTCCCGGCACGCCCCCGACCACACCGGTCAGCCGGCCCTCGAGCACGTAGATGACGCTGTCGTGGTCGTGACTGTGCACAGGCGACCCGACGCCGGCAGGGTAGCGGATCTCGTACACGAGCCCGTGCGCGGCGCGTTCTCTCTCACGGACGAAGGCGGTGCCGCCGGTCAGCTGTCGTCCTTCCACAGTGGACACTTCGAGCCACTCGCTTATTCCGCCGCCTTCCGGGCACCTCGGGCACTCCCATCACCAGCAACATATACTCCATGTATACAACGGCCATCGCAAGGCTCCCGGAGGTTCCCGGTGCACTTCGCCCTTCGAGACGGTTCCGAAATCACCACGCCCGTCCACACCCTGCTCAACGCCGGGTACGCCGGCCGCAGCCAGGGCGACGTGGCGGCGCACGTGAAGGAGCTGGCGGAGCTCGGCGTGCCCGCGCCTTCGGTGACGCCGGCGCTGTACCCGGTGGCGCCGTACCTCGCGCAGCAGGCCGGCGCCGATCGGCTGACATTCAAAGGATAGGCACAATTAAATAAGGAAACCCTTCCTTGATGTAATTCACCGGACAGAGGCGCCCGCCCGAATTTCGTGTTTCACTATTCCCGTGACCGAAACGGTGGACGCGACTGATTCCCACTCGCACGAGCCCCACGACGGCCTTGGCGGCAAGCTGAACTGGCTACGCGCCGGTGTTCTCGGGGCCAACGACGGGATCGTGTCCGTCGCGGGCATCGTGGTGGGCGTCGCGGGGGCGACCACGAGCCGCACCGCGATCCTCACCGCCGGAATTGCCGGACTGGTGGCCGGTGCGTTTTCGATGGCCGGTGGGGAATACGTGAGCGTGAGCACGCAGCGCGACACCGAACGCGCGTTGCTGCAGCTCGAGAAGCAAGAGCTGAAAGCGATGCCCGAGGCCGAGGAACGCGAGCTCGCCGAGATCTACGAGGGCAAGGGCCTGTCCCGGGAACTCGCCGCGGAGGTCGCACGCGAGCTGACCCGCAAGGACGCGTTCCACGCCCACGCCGAGGCCGAGCTGGGCATCGACCCGGACAACCTCACCAACCCGTGGCAGGCGGCCTGGGCTTCGCTGATCGCGTTCTCCGTCGGCGCGCTGCTGCCACTGCTGTCCATCGCCTGGACGGCGGTGCCGGAGCGCGTGTGGGCGTGCGCGCTGGCCGTGGTCGTGGGCCTCACGCTCACCGGCTTCGTGAGCGCGCGCCTGGGCAACGCGCAGGTGGGGCGCGCGATCGCGCGCAACGTGGGCGTCGGCGCCCTCACCATGCTCGTCACCTACTTCGTGGGAGTGCTGTTCGGCACCACGATCGGCTAGCAGCTAGTGCACGCCCTTCATCAGCCGCCGGATGAACGGGATCAGCGCGAGCAGGACCAGGCCGATCACGATCGCGACCACGCCGATGGTGCTGAAGTACGGCGTCTCGTCGTGCACGTCGTAGGACTCCGCGAGCTTGCCCGACATCGCGGTGCCCAGCGAGACCGACAGGAAGTTGAGCGCCACCATCTGCGTCCGGAACGCCTTGGGCGCGAGCTTCGTCGACAGCGACAGCCCGACCGGCGACAGCATCAGCTCCGCGATCGTGAACACCAGGAGGATCCCGGCGAGCGCGATCAGCGGGCTGCCGTTCACGCCGGTGCCGGTCATCGGCAGGAACAGCAGGAACGCGAGACCCATCAGCACCGTGCCCAGCACGAACTTCATCGGCGTCGACGGCTGCTTCGGCCCGAGCTTCGTCCAGATCGCGGCGACGATCGGCGCGAAGATGATGATGAACACCGGGTTGATCGAGTTGACCCACGACACCGGCATGTCCCAGCCGAACAGGTTCCGGTCGAGGCGCTGGTCGCTGTAGACCGAGACGACCGTGGACTGCTGCTGGTACAGCGAGAAGAACGCCGCGCTCGCGATGTACATCGGGATGAACGAGAACACGCGGCTGCGCTCGTCGGACGTGATCTTGCGGCTGGTCAGGATGACCACGAAGTACACCACCGAGATCGCGACGACCACGTACACGACCACGTCGGCCAGGTTCGACGGCCCGACCACGCCGGACATGATCAGCGCGACGACCGCGACCACGATCACCACGGCGACACCGATCGCCGTCCAGCGCTGCGAAGGCTGCAGGGGGTTCGGGATCTCCGACGCCTTCTCGCCCAGGTTCTTGCGGCCGAGCGTGTACTGGATCAGGCCGAGCGCCATGCCGATCGCGGCGAGCCCGAAGCCCAGGTGGAAGCCGACCTCCGACTGCGCGAGCCCGGTGAGCAGCGGGCCGATGAAGCCGCCCAGGTTGATGCCCATGTAGAAGATCGTGAAGCCGGCGTCGCGGCGCTCGTCGCCCTCGGCGTAGAGGGTGCCGACCACGGCGGTCGCGTTGGCCTTGAGACCGCCCGAACCGATCGCGACGCACGCGAGGCCCACCCCGATGCCGGTCAGGCCCGGCAGCAGCGCCAGCGCGATGTGGCCGATCATCACCAGCACGGCGCTGTAGAACAGCGTGCGCTCGGAACCGAGCAGGCGGTCGGCCACCCACGCGCCGATCACGGTGGCGAGGTAGACCGTGCCGCCGTACGCGCCGACAACGCCGAGCGCGTCGCCCTGGTCGATGCCGAGCCCACCCTGGTCGGCCTTGTAGTACAGGTAGATGGCGAGGATGCCGAGCATCCCGTAGTAGGAGAACCGCTCCCACATCTCGACGCCGAAGAGGTTCGCCAGCCCTCGTGGGTGCCCGAAGAACCTCGTGTCGTGCTGGGCCTCGGTAGAGGTACTCACAACTGTCTCGTCCTTGTCCTAGACAACGTTGTCGTTTCCGATTCGCATGCTAGAAGGAGAATGAGTGAACAGAAAACCGAACCGGGTGTGGGAAGCGTCATCGAACGCCGGAGCCGGCCGCTAAAATGGCGGCAAAGGTGCGCCGGGAAGCCTGGTCGGCGATGTTTGTGACGATTGCCGCACCTGGAGGACTCCGCCCATGACCGCTTCCCGCCCGGCCCGCGCCGCCGCCGAGTTCGCCCGCTACCTGCGCACTGAGACCACCGGCGGGATCATCCTGCTCGCCGCCACGGCCGTCGCGCTGATCTTGGCCAACTCACCGGCCGATGACGTCTACCGGGCCGTGCGCGACTTCCACGTCGGCCCCGAGTTCCTGCACCTGAACCTGTCGATCGGCGACTGGGCGAAGGACGGGCTGCTCGCCTTGTTCTTCTTCGTCGCCGGGCTGGAGCTCAAGCGCGAGCTCGTGGTGGGTGAGCTCTCGCGCTTCAAGCAGGCGGTGCTGCCGGTGATCGCGGCCGTCGGCGGGATGATCGTGCCGGCGCTCATCGCGCTGGCGGTCGGCTGGGGGACGCCGGGGATCGACCGCGCGTGGGCGATCCCCGTGGCCACGGACATCGCGTTCGCGCTCGGCGTGCTCGCGCTGACGGCGTCGAACCTGCCGAGCAGCGCGCGGGTCTTCCTGCTTTCGCTGGCGGTGGTCGACGACCTCGGCGCGATCCTGGTGATCGCGATCGTCTTCACCACGGGCTTCGACCTCGTGGCCGCCGCCGTCGCCGTGGTGGCGCTGGCGCTCTACTGGTTCCTGCAGCACAAACGCGTGCGCACGGCCTGGTTGTACGTGCCGCTCGCGGTGGTCACCTGGGTCGCGGTGCACTCGACGGGCATCCACGCGACCATCGCCGGCGTCGCGCTCGGGCTGCTCACGCGCGTGAAGCCCGACGAAGGCGAGGACGAGGCGCCGGCGGTGCGGCTGGAGCACCGGCTCCAGCCGTGGTCGGCGGCGGTCGCGGTGCCCGTGTTCGCGCTGTTCGCCGCGGGGATCTCGGTGAGCGGGCACGCGTTGGGCCAGGTCTTCACCACCGCGTTGCCGCTGGCTGTCCTGTTGGGACTGGTCGTGGGCAAGTTCGTCGGCATCCTCGGCGCGAGCGTGCTGGCGGTGAAGCTGGGCGTCGCGGAAAAACCCACCGGCATGGGCTGGCGTGATCTCTCGGCGCTGGCTGCTCTGGGCGGCGTCGGCTTCACAGTGAGCCTGCTGATCGCCGACCTCGCGCTCGACGAACCGGAGACCGGACTGGCCAAGGCGGCGGTGCTGATCGCGTCGGCCGTCGCGTCGCTGACGGCGGCCGCGCTGCTGCTGCGACGCAACCGGGCGCACGCGAGAGCGGACTGATCCCCGACACTCCCGACGGTCCGCCGCGCTTGGGGAACGGGTACGTGGCACGATGACCCGGTGACCAGCCCCAAACACGAACGCACCGGCCCCGACGGCGTGGGGGCCGTGCCCTACCTGCCCCTGTCGAGCGACGAGGAGGCCGCGGCGGCGGAACAGTCCATCGGCAAACTCGTCGGCGACGCCACCCAGCACCTGTCGACGCTGGTCAGGGCCGAGGTCGAGCTGGCGAAGTCGGAGCTGGTCGGCGAGGTGAAGAAGGGGCTCAAGGGAGCCGTCTACTTCCTCATCGCCCTCGCCGTGGGGCTCTACAGCTCGTACTTCCTGTTCCTGTTCATCGCCGAGATCCTGTCGGACTGGTGGGGCGTCCGGTGGCCGGCGTTCCTCACCGTGTTCGTCCTGATGCTGCTCACCACCGCCGTCACGGCGTTCCTCGGCTGGCGCAAGGTGAAGAAGCTGAAGGCGCCCGAGCGCACGATCGACAGCGTCAAGGAGACGGCCGCGGCCCTCAAGCCGCGTCGCGCCACCGAAGACGACCTGCCCGCGACGCGTCCCTGACCCGGCACCGCATCCCAGGCTGCGTTACTGATCCGGCCAAAAGTAGGCCGACGCCACCCGTCACGTAACCGTTGCGACGAAGCCATTCGGCCGTGACTGTGGTCGGATTGGTAACCATCGGCACAGTATCGGCTGAAGCGGAGCCCGCAGTGCAGCGCACGCCCGACCCGTCGATCGTCCGGATCGACGGTCCGTGGACGCACCGCGACGTCTCGGCCAACGGCATCCGCCTGCACGTCGCCGAGCTCGGCGACGGACCACTGGTACTGCTGCTGCACGGCTTCGGCGAGTTCTGGTGGACCTGGCACCACCAGCTGCGCGGCCTCGCGGACGCCGGTTTCCGCGCCGTCGCCGTGGACCTGCGCGGCTACGGCGACTCCGACAAACCCCCGCGCGGCTACGACGCGTGGACGCTGGCCGGCGACGTCGGCGGCCTGATCAAGGCCCTCGGCGCCCGCCGCGCACACCTCGTCGGCCACGCTTGGGGCGGCATGCTCGCCTGGACGGTCGCCTCGCTGCACCCCCGCCTCGTGTCCTCGGTGACGGCCGTCGGCGCCGCGCACCCGCTCGCGCTGAAGTCCGCCGTGCTGCGTTCGCCCCGCCGCCAGGGACGCGCGGCCGGGCACCTGTTCCGGTTCCAGGTGCCGATGGCGCCGGAGAAGTGGCTGGTGCGCGACGACGCCGCCAACGTGGAGTCGTTGTTCCACAGCTGGTCCGGCCCGGCCTGGCGGTCCTCTTCGGACTTCACCGACACGGTCGACCGGTTCCGCCAGGCGATGCTGATCCCGGGCGTCGCTCACTCCGCGCTGGAGTACTACCGCTGGGCCTTCCGCGCGCAGTTCCGCGGCGAGGGCCGCCGCTTCACCGACGCCGTGGGCAAACGCGTCGCCGCGCCCGTGCTGCAACTGCACGGCGCCGTGGACACGTGCATCGTCCCGGAGACCGCACGCGCGTCCGTGCATTGGGCCGGGCCGCACGGCGAGCCCCGCGTCTGGCCCGGCGTCGGGCACTTCCCGCATCTGGAGGAGCCGGACCGCGTGACGAAATCCGTTGTGGACTTCGTGAGCTGACTCAGCTCGCGCAGGCGCCCGTGCTCACGTTCGTCGTCTGCGACGGCGCCGCCGCGACCTCCGCGCGCACCTGTTCCGCGGTCAGGGTGAAGCCCGTGTCCGGATCTTCCACCGCAGCGCCGAAGACGACGCCGATCACGTCGCCGTCGGGGGTGATCATGGGGCCGCCGGAGTTGCCGCTGCGAATGCCCGCGCGGATGGTGAAGACGTCGCGCTGCACGGTGTTGGCGTCGTAGATGTCGGGGCCGCGCAGGTTGATGCGGCCGCGCACGCGGGCGGCGGTGGAGGTATACGGGCCGTCGAGGGGGTAGCCGAGCACGATGGCGTTGTCGCCGGCGCGCGCGGTTTCCGGCGCGAACGGCAACGCGGGCGCGGACAGGCCCGGCACGGCCAGCACGGCGATGTCGACCTCGGGGTTGAAGTACACGACGCGCGCCCGGTAGTCGCCGCGGGTGGACTCGATGCCGACCTCGTTCGTGCCCGCGACCACGTGCGCGTTGGTCATCACGCGCTGCGGCGCGATCACGAAACCGCTGCCCTCCAGCGATTTCGAGCACGACGGCGCGTTGCCGCGGATCTTCACCACGCTCGGGTGCACCCGGCGCGCGACCGTGGAGATGTTCATCGACGTGTCCGGCGGCGCGGCGTCGGCGGCCGGCGCCTTCTCGAACGGCGAGAGCGCCGACGGGAAGCCCGACGCGTCGAGCAGCTTGCGCAGGTCGCTCGGCAGGCCCTGGGCCTCGGCCGGCATCAGGTCGTTGACCTCGCCCAGCACGACCGACGAGTTGATCGACTTGGCGAGCCCCGGGATGGCCGACACGGTGGTGAGCGGGTTCGCGACGAGCCACGCCACCACGAAAACCGCCGCGGCCTGGACGATCGCACCCAGCGTCTTGTCCACTCCGGACAGCTTGTCGGGGTTGATCTTCTGGCGCAGCTTGCGCCCGATCCACACCCCGAGCGTCTCGCCGAGCACCACGAGGAACACCACCACGGCGAGCGCGAAGGCCACCTTCGCCACAGGGTTGTCGAACAGCTCGATCACGAACGGCGCCAGCTTCACGCCGAGCACTGCCCCGATGGCGACCCCGACCAGCGCGGGCAACGCGACGATCACGCCCTGGTACGCCCCCGAAACCGCCGCCAGCACCGCCAGCACCAGCACGAGGACATCGACCCAGTTCACGCCGTCACTCCCCGCTCGCCTCTCCCCGCGCCACGTTGCGGGCCCGGTGTTCGGCCAACGCTACGTCAAGGTCGCGCACGTCGCCGGTGTCCCAGTCGCGCTCCCAGCCGCCGAGCGAAAGCAGCACCGACAGCAGGCCTGCGGTGAAGCCCCAGATGAACAGGCCGTCTACGTCGAAGCCCGGCCCCTTCCACGACGCACCACGCTTCTGGACCATGAACCGGTTCGCCGGATCGGCGAGGTCCGAGAGCGCAACGCGCGCGACAGCGGCCGTCTCGCCGAGGTCGACGGCGTGCACGGGCGAGGGCGTGTGCCAATAGGCGAGCACAGGCGTCACGGCGAAGCGCGACACCGGCACGGGCAGCTCCGGCAGGATCGCGATCGGCAGGATGCCCGCCGGGTCGACGCCCGTCTCCTCCTCTGCCTCCCGCAGGGCGGTGCCGATGGGTCCGCCGTCGCCGTCCTCCGCGCCGCCGCCCGGAAACGCGACCTGGCCCGCGTGCGAGCCGAGCGTGTCGGCGCGGCGCTGCAGCAGCACGTCGGGACCGTCGGCGCGTTCGCCGAAGAGGATCAGCACGGCGGCCGAGCGCGTGAGCGACTCGTCGACGGTGAAGCGGGTGAAGGTGCGGCTCTCGACCTCAGCGGACACCTTCACCAGCGGCCGCAGCCATTCAGGCACGGCTTCGGGGTCGACGAGGGGACCGGTCATGAGAAGTCCTTCACGGCTGCGCGCACCTGATCGGTGCTGTCGAACGTGCGGGGGCTGGAGATGAAGCGCACCTGACCGTCGGGGGTGACGAGATAGGACGCGGGCAGCGTCGAGGGCACTTTCAGCGCGGTGCGGATCGGACCTGTCTGGCCGTCGCCGTCGTACACCGACGGCAGGTGGACGCCGATGTCGTGCAGCAAGCCGAGTCCGTCGGCGGCCGGGCTGGCGACCTGCACGCCGATGACACGCACGGCGCCGGGCTCCGCGGCGTAGGCCTGCAGCACGGGCAGCTCGGTGCGGCACGCCAAGCACCACGAAGCCCACACGTTCACCAGCGTCGGGCCGCCGGCGAGCACCTTGCCGACGTCGACGCGCGAGCCGTCGCCGAGGCAGTCGGCCTGGATCCCGGACAGCTCGCCGACAGCGGGTCCGGGCGACGGCGGTGGGCAGGCCTGCAGCGCGGCCTTCGCGCGCACGCCCGCGAGGTCACCGGTCGCCGCGGGCGCGTCCTTCGAGCCGCCGCGTGTGGTGAGCACGGCGACCAGCACCGCGACCACCAGGACCGCGACGCCGAGTGCCCATTTGGTGACAGTGGTCACCCGCGCGCCGCCAGCTCGAGGATGTGCTCACGCTCCTCGCCCTTGACGAGCTTCGCGGCGACCTCGAACTCCGTGGGTCCCAATCCGTAGGACGGGCAGTCCTTCTTCAGCGGGCACGCGCCGCACGCGGGCTTGCGCGAGTGGCACACGCGCCGGCCGTGGAAGATCACCCGGTGGGACAGCATCGTCCACTCCTTGCGCGGGATCAGCTCCCCCACGGCGTGCTCGACCTTCACCGGGTCTTCCTCGGCCGTCCAGCCCCAGCGGCGCACGAGGCGGCCGAAGTGGGTGTCGACCGTGATTCCCGGCACGTCGAACGCGTTGCCGAGCACGACGTTGGCCGTTTTGCGCCCGACCCCGGGCAGCGTCACGAGGTCGTCGAGCTTCTTGGGCACCTCGCCGTCGAAGCGCTCCACGAGCGCCGCGCCCAGCCCCATCACCGAGTTGGCCTTGGCCCTGAAAAACCCGGTGGGCCTCAGGAACTCCTCGAGCTCGGTGCGATCGGCACCCGCGTAGGCGGCCGCCGTGGGGTAGCGCTTGAACAACGCGGGCGTGACCAGGTTCACCCGCACGTCGGTGGTCTGCGCGGAAAGCACCACCGCGACCAGCAGTTCCAGCGGATTCGTGAAGTCCAGCTCGGCTTTCGCGTCGGGATACACGTCGTCGAGGCAACGCTTCATACGCCGGGCGCGTCTCACCAAGGCAAGCCGGCTTTCACCGGCGCCCTCGCGGGGGGCGTTCGTGACGGCAGGTGGCACCCCGATAGCCTACGGGCGCGTCGGACGAGCCGGGCGGGAGCACCCGCCGGTGGACGGCCGACACGCCAGAGCACCACCTCGGCGCACCGTGTGCCGCGAGGAGCGAGGATCTGGAGTCGATGCTTACTTTCCGTAGTGGATGTGCGTCATGACCGCGTGGTTCGTGATTCTGGTCCCACTGGTGATCATGTTCTTCGCCCTCTTCATGGAGCGAGTGGAAAGCCGCCTCAAGCACGTCGCGGTGCAGGAGAACGAGGTCGAAGAGTTCCTGGAGCAGGCTCAACCCAACGAGGTCAGGGCCCTCTACGGCCACGGGATCGGCCGGGCTCTGGAGCTGTTTCGGCTCCGCAGGCTGGGCGGACGGGCAGCCAGGCTTCGCGCGCGACGCGTGCGGAGTTAGGCTCCCTGTTCGTGCGAGATCGTCTCCGGCTGCCGCGCCCCGCGCGGCGAGCCGACGGGCGATCTCGCCGACACGCCCTAGACTTACGCGAAAGTGATCGGCGACACGGCCTTCGACCTGCGAAGGAAGTGATCGTTTCTCGACGAGGAGGCACCCGAGGTGGACGAAACCCTGGCCCGTGCGGGCATTTTCCAGGGTGTTGAGCCTGCAGCCGCTGAGGCTCTGGCCCAGACCTTGGAATCCGTGGAGTTCCCCCGCGGCCATGTCATCTTCAGCGAGGGTGAGCCGGGCGACAAGCTGTACATCATCCAGTCCGGCAAGGTGAAGATCGGCCGCAAGTCGCCGGACGGCCGCGAGAACCTGTTGGGCATCTTCGGCCCGTCGGACATGTTCGGCGAGCTGTCCATCTTCGACCCGGGCCCGCGCACGTCAAGTGCGACCACGGTCACCGAGGTCCGCGCCGTCACCATGGACCGCCCGGCCCTGCGCCAGTGGATCTCGACGCGGCCGGAGATCGCGGAGCAGCTGCTGCGCGTCGTGGCCCGCAGGCTGCGCCGGACCAACAACATGGTCGCCGAGCTGATCTTCACCGACGTGCCCGGCCGCGTGGCCCGCGCGCTCCTGCAGCTCGCGCAGCGCTTCGGCAGCCAGGAGGCCGGCCTCCTGCGCGTGACCCACGACCTCACGCAGGAGGAGATCGCCCAGTACGTCGGCGCCTCCCGCGAGACCGTCAACAAGGCCCTCGCCGACTTCGCCCACCGCGGCTGGCTACGCCTGGAAGGCAAGAGCGTCCTCATCCTCGACCCGGAACGCCTCGCCCGCCGCGCGCGGTAATTTTGTCTGCATTGTCTGCCTCGACTCCGTCGAGGCGCGTGAGATCGCTTCAAGCCGGCTTCTTCCCTCCCGGTTTTCGCGCGGCCCAGGGGCCGCGG
>NZ_JBEXHL010000078.1:0-11241 GCF_040607795.1 Amycolatopsis sp. NPDC005232
TGCGCGGGTTCACGGGCATGTGGATCGACGCCGTCGGCCCGCGCACGTCGGTGCTCATCATGGGAGACGCGCGCACGAACGGGCCGATCAGATCGCGCGATTCAAACGCCGGCTCAAAGGCGATCTCGCCGCCTCGGCGAAGCCGAGGCAGACAACACAGCGGACGCAGCCGAGGACATCAGAGCCGGCAGGCGCGGATGTCCGAGGCAAGGACAGCCTTGGCGCCCACTTCGGCGAGTTCGTCCATGATCTGGTTGACCTTCTTGCGCGGCACCATCGCGCGCACGGCGACCCAGTCCTCGTCGGCCAGCGGGGCGACCGTCGGCGACTCCAGGCCCGGGGTGATGGCGATGGCCTGCTCCAGCAGCGTGCGCGGGCAGTCGTAGTCGAGCATCATGTACTGCTGCGCGAACACGACACCCCGCAGCCGCGCTGCCAGCTGGCTCTTCGCCTTCGCCGAGTCGCTGCCCGCGCGCTGCAGTAGCACGGCCTCCGACACGCAGATCGGGTCGCCGAAGGCCACCAGGTTGTGCTGGCGCAGCGAGCGGCCGGACTCGACCACGTCGGCGATCGCGTCGGCGACGCCGAGCTGGATCGAGATCTCCACGGCGCCGTCGAGGCGGATCACCTCCGCCTCCACGCCGTGGCGAGCCAGGTCCTCACGTACGAGCCGCGGGTACGAGGTCGCGAGACGCTTGCCCTGCAGGTCGGCCGGCTTCCAGTCCTGGCCCGCCGGGGCGGCGTAGCGGAAGGTGGACCCGCCGAAGCCGAGCGCGAGCATCTCCTCGACCGGCGCGCCCGAGTCGAGCGCGAGGTCGCGGCCGGTGATGCCGAGGTCCAGCTCGCCGGAGCCGACGTAGATCGCGATGTCCTTGGGGCGCAGGAAGAAGAACTCGACCTCGTTGACCTGGTCGAGCACGGTCAGGTCCTTCGAGTCATGTCGCTTGCGGTAGCCCGCCTCGGAAAGCATCTCGGCCGCCGCCGCGGCGAGGGCTCCCTTGTTAGGCACGGCAACACGCAGCATGTGACTCTCTCCTCGATCTCCGGTGCGCGAACGCGTCACAGGTAGCGGTAAACGTCCTCGGTCGAGATCCCCCGGCCGAGCATGAGTACCTGGACCCGGTACAGCAGTTGCGAGATCTCCTCCGCGAGGCGGTCGTCGGACTCGTGCTCGGCGGCGATCCACACCTCGCCGGCTTCCTCGAGCACCTTCTTGCCCTGTGCGTGCACCCCGTCGTCGAGGGCGACGACGGTGCCGGACCCGTCGGGACGGGTGCGGGCGCGCTCGGCAAGCTCCGCGAACAGCTCATCGAAGGTCTTCACGGTCTGCAGATCCTTCCATCCCGCACGGGCGGGCGCTGCCCCGGGTGACCCCGATGCCGCAAGGGTCACACTCGCGGCAGCAACGCGGCCAGCGCGGCCACGTCGACGCCCGCGAGCGACTCGCGGAACACCCGCCCCCGCCCCGCCGGCACCTCCACGTCGTTTGGGATCACGAGAACCGAGCAGCCGGCGCTCTCGGCCGACGCCGCGCCCGGCGGCGAGTCCTCCACCGCGACGCACCGCTCCGGTGGCACGCCGAGCAGCTCGGCGGCCTGGAGGTACGGCCTCGGGTGCGGCTTGTTCAGCCCGTCGACCTCGTCACCGCACACCGTGACGTCGAAGAACTCGCGGCCGATCGTCTGCAGCGCCAGCTCGGTCAGCGCGCGCTCGGTCGACGTGACCAGCGCGGACGGGATGCCGGCGGCCTTCACCGCGGCCAGCGCCTCGCGCGCGCCCGGGCGCCACGGCAGCGCGTCGTCGAACAGGCCCGCCGTGCGCCGGCGGATCCACGCGCCGGTCTCGGCCACCGACTCCGGCGTGACCTCCCGCGCGGTCACCTCCAGCAGGTAGGTGGCCGTGGCGTCCATGTTGGACCCCACGAGCGTCATCCGCTGCTCCTCGGACAGCCTGCCACCGAGCGCTTCCGCGCACTCGTACAGCGCGACGTCCCAGAGCTTCTCGGAATCGACGAGCGTGCCGTCCATGTCCCACAGGACGGCGCCCAGTCCGTCCGAAGAGGACGGTGCAGTCACGGTTTCTCCTTGTCGGTGCGTCGGCGGGTGGACGGACGGCCGCGGCGCACCCGCACGAATCCGCCCCGAAAGAGTGGGCTTGCCTCGCGCCGGCGGCGGCCCCGGACCGTCCACCGGGGGGACCGGGCACGACGGCGGGCCGGATCGTCTCCAGTATCCCATCCGCATCGCGCCGCCGGGCGGGGGCGCCGCGCACCGTGCACAAGGCGCTGAGCTGGGGCTCCCCGGCGTGTCCCGCACACCGGTACCCGTGCGCCGCGCGCGGGCGGCGGCGGTGACGGCGCGCGGTCGGACATGCTGCACAGGTTACGGGCGAAGGGTCGTAGGCTGGGAAGGTGAGTGAGCCAGTCGACGAGACCCAGCGACCCGGAGACCCGGATCGCGCCCGCCCGGAATCGAAGCGCCCCCTGATGGTGGTGGCCTTCGAAGGCTGGAACGACGCTGGCGACGCGGCCAGCCGCGCGATCGAGCATCTGCAGCTCAACTGGGACGCCACCCCGCTGGCGGAGCTGGAGCCGGACGACTACTACGACTTCCAGGTCAGCAGGCCGACCATCAGCATGGTCGACGGCGTGACCCGGCAGGTGGAGTGGCCGACCACGCGCCTGTCCATCTGCCGGCCCGAGGGGCTCGACCGCGACGTGGTGCTGGTGCAGGGCCCCGAGCCGAACATGCGCTGGCGCGCGTTCTGCGCGGAGCTGCTGGAGCACATCATGCAGCTCGACGTGGACACCGTCGTCGCGCTCGGCGCGCTGCTGGCCGACACCGCGCACACGCGGCCCGTCCCGGTCACCGGGACCGCCTACGACAAGGACACCGCCAGCCGGTTCCGCCTCGAGCTGAACAACTACCAGGGGCCGACCGGGATAGTGGGTGTGCTGCAGGACTACTGCGTGCAGGCCGGCATCCCCGCCGTGTCGATCTGGGCGGCGGTGCCGCATTACGTGTCGCACCCGCCGTCCCCGAAGGCGACCCTGGCGCTGCTGCACAAGCTCGAGGACGTCCTCGACGTCGAGATCCCGCTGGGCGCGCTGCCCGAGCAGTCCGAGGAGTGGCAGCGGACCGTCAGCGAGATGGCCGACGAGGACGAAGAGATCAGCGAGTACGTCCGCAGCCTCGAAGAGCGCGGCGACGCGGAAACCGACTTCACCATGGAGGAGGTCTCCGGCGACAAGATCGCGGCCGAGTTCGAGCGCTACCTGCGCCGGCGCCGCCCCGGCCAGGAAGGCGGGGGCTTCGGCCTCCGCTGAGCCGCTACCCAGCCGGAATGGCCCCTGTCGCACTCGCGGCGGGGGCCGTTCCGGTCTCCGGGCTCGGCTCAGCGACGCCAGCGGGCCGCGAACGCACGGGCCGGGTTCGCGACCAGCATCGCCTGCACGACGTCGTCGCCCAGGGCTCGGACGAGCCGGGGCCGCAGCGTCGTGAGCAGGTACGGGATGCCGGGGCCGCCGCCGGAGGACAGCCGGGCCGCGGCGGTGGTCGTGTCGCCACCGAGGAGCAGCTGGCCGGTGTGACCGGAGGTCGCGAGCTCGAACAGCAGGTCGGCCAGGCGCCAGTCGGTGGCGTGATTGGCGCGCGACGGGCCGTCGAAACCCAGGAAGACGCCGGTGTCGGCGACCTCCCGCAGCACACGCAGGTCGGGGTTGCGGTTGAGGTGGCCCAGGATCACGCGCGACGGCGGCACGGCCAGCTCGCCGCACAGCAGGTCGGCGACCTCCCGGGCCGCGGTGCCCAGCTCCAGGTGCACGGCGATCGGCGCGCCCGTCTCCTGATGGGCCTGCGCGGCGGCGACCATCGTCCAGCGGGCGTGCCGGTCGACGACGTGGAACGCGCCCGCGACCTTGATCAGGCCCGCGCGAGGTCCGGTGCGGTCGGCGTCCGGATCGTCGCCCGCGGGGATTCCGTCGAGGAGGTCGGCCACGAAGATCTCGGCCAGCCGGTCGGCGACGCGGTCGAGGACGTCGGCCGGGTAGTGCTCGGCGCGGTGGAAGCCCGTCGCGGCGACGACGTGCACGCCGGTCGCCTGCGAAAGCACGGCGAGGTCGGCCGCGCGGCGGTTCAGGCCGAACGGCGTCCACTGGACCACCGTGCGCCCGCCCGCGGCCGCGAACGCCCGCAGTTCGGCCTCGGCGGCCGCCACGTCGTCGAGCTCCTGCCCAGCGAGCTGCCGGGAGGCGAAGAACAGGTGGTCGTGGGCGTCGCACACCTCGAGTGACGAGGGCGCGACGTCGCCGAGGACGGTGCGAATCCGGGGTTCGCCGGTCACGCGGTCAGCAGCTTCCGCAGCGGCACGGCCCCGCGGGCGCGGCGGCTCCACTCGCGCGGGTAGCCGAGCGAGACCTCCTCGAACCGCACGCCGTCGGCCGACGTCGTGCGCGGGATGTGCAGGTGGCCGTACACGGCGAGCTCGGCGCGGTAGCGCAGGTGCCAGTCCTCGGTCTCCGTGGTGCCGCACCACAGCGCGAAGTCCGGGTAGTGCAACGGTGCGGTCGGGTGGCGGTGCAGCGGCCAGTGCGACACGAGGACCGTGCCGTGCTCGGCCGGGATGGCGTCGAGGCGGTCGGTGCTGACCTTCAGGCGCTCGGCGCACCAGGCCTGGCGGCTCGGGAACGGGTCGGGGTGCAGGAAGTACTCGTCCGTGCAGACCACGCCGGCCTCGCGCGCCTGCGCGAGCGCCTCCTCGATCGTCTTGCCCGCGGCGGCCGGGGTACGCCAGCTGTAGTCGTAGAGCACGAACAACGGCGCGATCGTCAGCGGCCTGGCGCCGTGCTCCCACACGGGGAACTCGTCCTCGGGAGTCAGCACGTCGATCTCCCGGCATTGCTCCACGAGGAACTCGTAGCGGGCCTGGCCGCGCAGCTGCGACTCGTCCTTCGGCGTGGTCCACAGCTCGTGGTTGCCCGGCACCCACACGACCTTGGCGAACCGCTCGCGCAGGGTGGCGAGCGTGTCGCGGATGACGGACGAGCGTTCAGCGACGTCACCGACCACGAGCAGCCAGTCTTCCGGCGAATCCGGCACGACACGGTCGAGGATCGGCCCGTTGCCCTCGTGGGTCACGTGGAGGTCGCTGGTGGCGAAGAGAGACGGCACTCCTCCACCGTAGCCATTTCCCGACCGGCAGATCGCCAGAACCGCCCCTTACGCCACCCCAGCAGCACCAGCCCGGCCACCACGTAGACGCCGGCCTGCACGTCGAGCAGCACCGCCGGGCCGGTCACGGCCACCAGCGCGCCCGCGAGCAGCGACCCGGCGGCCTGGGCCGCCGCGACCACGGCGAACACCGTACTCAGCACCCGGCCGGCACGCTCGGGCGCCGCCACGCTCTGGACGTGCGCCAGCAGGCCTGCGCCCGTGAGCACCGCGGGCCCGCCGGCCACCGCGAACAGGCCCACGTAGATCCCCAGCGCCGTCGTCAGGGCTGCCGCATTCCAGATCAACGCCGACACCAGCCCGGTCGCCAGCGAGCCCCACGCGAGCAGCGAAGCGCCCGCCACGCGCCGGGCGAGCGTCGCCACGCCGAAGCCCGCCGCCAGCCCGCCGATCGCCTGCACGCCGCGCAGCAGCCCCGCGTCGGCCTCGCTTCCGCCGAGCACGTCCAGCACGAAGACCACGAACAGCACCAGGAACATCCCCTGGGCCACGGACACGAGCACCGTCGCGATCCCGGTGGCCCGCAGCCGCGGGTCCCGCGTGAGCTCTCGCAGCCCGGCCAGCCACGCGCCGACGACGGGTTCCCGGCGTGGCTGACGGACGCGTGGCGCCGCCGGACCCGGGAACGGGCGCGCGAGCAGCAGCGCCGCGACGGCGAGCGCGCCGAGGTACCCGAGCACCACGCGGTCCAGCCCGCCCCAGCCGAGCAGCGCGCCACCGGCCCAGCCGCCCGCGAGCCGGGCGACGCTGCCGTTCACGCTCATCAGGCCGTTGGCGCCGGTCACCTCGGCGACGCCGACCAGCTCCGGCACCAGCGCATTGCGCGCCGGTTCGAACACCGACGCCAGCCCGGCCTGCGCGGCCATCACCAGGTACACGAGCGCGACGGGGATGCCGTCTCCTGCGAGCAGCGGCAGCGCGACCACCGCTTGGCCGACGCACACCACGGCGAGCACGGCCCGGCGGTCCCACCGGTCCGCGACAACCCCCGCGACGGGGCTCAGTAGCACCGCCGGCAGCAGGCCGAGCACGACGCTCAGCGCCGTCGTCGCGGCCGAGCCGGTGGTCGCGAACAGGAACACCGGTAGAGCGACCTGCAGCATCCACTCGGCGGACTCGCCGAAGAACGCGGCCAGCCAGAGCCGCACGAACGCGGGCACGCCCAGCAGCTGTCTCACGACACCGGCTCCCCGTCCGGCCCGAGCCGCGGGAACGCACGCAGGCCGACGTGCACCGGCAGCGCGTCTTCCGGCGTGTCTTCGCGGATGGCGCCGACGTACGGGCGGACCAGCGCGTCGACCGCCTGTAGCAGCCGGTCGAGCTCCGCCGGCGTGACCTGCAGCGTGTACGAACTGAAGCCGCCCACCGCGAGCCAGGCCGGGTCGAGCGTTTCGAGCGAGTCCAGGTAGCGCCGCGTGAGGTCCTGTTCCTCCGCGAGCTGCGTGCCCACCACCGCCAGCTGCGCCCGGTTGAGCGCCGGGTCGTCCCCCAGGTCGCCGAGGTCGAGGCCGACCTGCAGGGCGCGCCACGGCCGCTCGCGTCCGTCGGTGGCGTCGGCGCGCTCCACGAGGCCGTGCTGCGCGAGCCGGCGCAGGTGCCAGCTGCAGTTGGACGCGGTGGAGCCGACCGCTTCGGCGCATTCGCTGGCCGTGCGGGGCCCGACGGCCATCAGGTGGTGCAGCAGCGCAGAACGCAGCGGGTGCGCCAGCGCGCGCAGCAGCTCGGCGTCGTCGATGCGTTTGCGTGGCGGCAGCTCGGCCATCGGTCCTCCGGCTCTGCGACTTCAAAACCTTGAAAGGGTTCTTTCGAAACTTCCCTTTCAGAGTTGCAGCCGCTCGACCTGCTGTCAACGGGCTTCGCTACCATCACGGACAGTTACTGCTCCGCGCAGTCGTTGTGTCCGCCAGCCACTCCCGCGCCGAGGACGGTCTGTTGCCCCACCAGCGAGAACTCGCCACCGCCGCCGCACTGGCACTTCCCCGGTTCGTGAGCGCCACGGTCCGCTTCCACACCGCGGTCGCCGACCGCCTCGGCGTGACACCGGCCGAGCTGCATTGCCTGCAGCTCGTGCACAGCGGCGCCACCGACTCCCCCACGGAGCTGGCGCGGCTGCTCGGGATGACCACCGGCGCGTTCACGCGGATGCTCGACCGGATGGAGCGCGCCCGGCTCGTGGAGCGCGCGCCCGACCCCGCGGACCGCCGGCGGCTGCGCGTGCGGGCGCTGCCCGACCGCATGGCGGAGCTGACCGAGCTCTACGCCCCGCTCGCCCAGCGTCTCGGCGAACGCCTGGCCGGGTTCGACCGCCGTCAGCTCACCGCCCTGGTGTCGTTCCTGACCGAGGGCGAGTCGGCCGCGGACCTGGCCACACAGCAGGTCGACGAGGCCGCACGGCAGCCTCGCGAAATTCGGGGTTGACTAACCCTACTGGTGTTGCGTTAACCTCTTCCCATCATGGACAGCTGAGCCCAGCCCTTTCCCGCACCGAGGCAGCTCCCGGTCGAGCACCGCTCCCGCGAGCCACGAGTCCCGTCGGGGAACCCGCTTTACCCACCAGGGCCGGTGATCCCCCATGTCTTTGTCCCTCAAAGCCACCGACGTCGTGTTCGGCTACGGCGCCAGGACCGTCCTCGACGGCGTCTCGCTCACCGCGTCGGCCGGGCGCCGCCTCGGGCTCGTCGGCGAGAACGGCACCGGCAAGTCCACGCTGCTGCGCCTGCTCGCGGGCTTCGAACAGCCGCGCTCGGGCGAGATCGTCCGCGGCGACGACGTCGGCTTCCTGTTGCAGGAGCTGCCGTTCCCGGCGTCGGCGACCTTCGGTGACGTCCTTGACCACGCGCTGGCCGACATCCGCTCGGCCGCCGCTCGGCTCGACGCGCTCACCGCGGCGATGACCGACCGGCCCGACGACGCGGGCGTGCTCGACGAGTACGGGAAGCTCCTGGAGTGGGCACAGGCCCACGACCTCTGGGACGCCGACCGCCGCGCCGAGCTGGTGTGCGACGGGCTGGGCCTCGGCGCGCTCGGGCGCGACCGGCGCCTCGGCGAGATGTCGGGCGGGCAGCGGTCCCGGCTCGGGCTGGCGGCACTGCTGATCCGCCGTCCCGCCACGATGCTGCTCGACGAGCCGACCAACCACCTCGACGACACCGCGATGGAGTTCCTGGAGCACCACCTCGCGGAGCTATCCGGCATCGTCGTGCTGTCCTCGCACGACCGCGTGTTCCTCGACGCGGTGTGCACCGACATCGTCGACCTCGACCCGGCGCCGGCCGACCGGCTCGTGGGCGGGGCGACGCGCTACGGCGGCACCTACAGCGACTACCTCGACCAGAAGCGGGCCGAACGCGCGCGTTGGGAGCAGCGCTACACCGAGGAACAGGACGAGCTGAAGGAGCTTCGGGAGTCCGTCGCGGTCACGGCGCGGCGGGTCGCGCACAACCGCGCGCAGCCCGACGGCGACAAGAACCTCTACAACTTCAAGGGAGGCCGGGTGCAGAAACAGGTGTCCCGGCGCGTCCGCAACGCCCAGCTGCGGCTCGACGAGCTAGAACACGACCAGGTGCGCAAACCCCCTGCGCCACTGCGGTTCCGCGCGCGCCTCACGGCCGCCGCGTCCGGCGAAGGACCCGCGATCTCGGTGCGAGACCTGGACGTGCCGGGCCGGTTGACCCTCGACCGGCTCGACGTGAGCGGCTCGGCACGCCTGCTCGTGACCGGCGGCAACGGTGCGGGCAAGTCCACGCTCCTGTCGGTGCTGGTGGGCCGGCTGACACCCGCGCGCGGGTCCGTCCACTTCGGACCCGGGCTGCGCGTGGGGTTGCTGGAGCAGGACGTGGTGTTCCCCGATCCGGAAAGCGTGGCCCACGAGGTCTACCGCGCCGCGCTCGGGGACGACGCGCCGCCGTTGTCCCGCCTGGGTTTGCTGTCTTCGCGGGACCTCGGCCGGCCTGTCGGCGAGCTGTCCGTGGGCCAGCGGCGGCGGCTCGCGCTCGCGGTCCTGCTCGCGGACCCGCCGGACGTGCTGCTCCTCGACGAGCCGACCAACCACATCTCGCTCACCCTCGCCGAGGAGCTCTTCGCAGCACTGGACGCCGCTCCGGGCGCCGTCATCATCGCTTCTCATGATCGCTGGCTGCGCCGCCACTGGCACGGCAACCACCTGGAGCTGGGCGCCACCCAGCCCGCCGCTGTATAGGTCGTTATACAGAATGCTTCGGCCCAGGAGCGTCCTGGGCCGAAGCGGGACTCATGGCGCCGACACTGCGTCGCCCACGCGCCTTGCTCGACGATCGGGCTCCCGCCAACCCCCTCCGAGGACCGCTCGCTGCCCGCTCCGGCCAAGACCAGTCGTGGGCGACGCGGGCGACTCCTGCCTCACCGCCGCGGACCCGCCTCACTTGACAAGCCCGCTCCCCGGCCGTTCGCCACCCATTTCCCCAGGCGACCCCTGGGCCGAAGTGGGCAGCTCGCGGACCGCCGTCGGACCCCTGCCCGATGTGCCGCCTCCGCCCCGCCCGAACGTGCACACCGACCAATGCCCGGCTGTATTGGTCGTTATACAAACACCGCCGGCCCTGGACTTTCCTGGGCCGGCGGTGTTTCGCAGCGGATCGTCAGAGAGTGATTCCCAGCAACGCGTCGACCGCGATGCGGATGAGGCCCGGCGCGGTGGTGTCCGCGCCGTCGCGGCGCAGAGCGGCGGTCGCCCAGGCGTCGACGGCCTCCAGTGCCTTCGGGGTGTCCAGGTCATCCGAGAGGTGGTCGCGCAGCCGCGCGAGGGTCTCCGTCGCGTCGGGACCCGCGGGCAGCGCCACCGCCTCGCGCCAGCGGGCCAGGCGTTCCTGCGCCTCGGTCAGCAGGGCGTCGGTCCACGGCCGGTCCTCGCGGTAGTGGCCGGAGAACAGCGCGAGCCGGATGGCCGAGGGGTCCACGCCGTCGGCGCGCAGCCGCGAGACGAACACCAGGTTCCCCCGCGACTTCGACATCTTCTCGCCGTCGAGGCCGATCATCCCGGCGTGCGCGTAGTGGCGGGCGAACGGGTGGTCCCCCGCGGCCGCTTCCGCGTGCGCGGCGCTGTACTCGTGGTGGGGAAACCGCAGGTCCGAGCCACCGCCCTGCACGTCGAACCCGAACCCCAGCCGGTTGACCGAGATCGCGCTGCACTCGATGTGCCAGCCCGGGCGGCCGGGACCCAGCTCCGAATCCCACGACGGCTCGCCCTCACGTGCGGCGCGCCACAGCAGCGCGTCGAGCGGGTGGCGCTTGCCGGCTCGGTCCGGGTCGCCGCCCCGCTCGGCGAAGAACGTCGCCATCGTTGCCTCGTCGTAGCGCGACTCGTAGCCGAACCGCCCGGTCGCGGAGTGGTCGAAGTACACATCGGGGTGCTCGGCGTCGTCCACGCGGTACGCGGTGCCGTTGGCCAGCAGCTTCGCGACGACCTCCACGATCTCGGGGATCGCCTCCACGACGCTCACGAACTGCCGCGGCGGCAGCACGCGCAGCGCCTCCATGTCCTCTCGGAACAGCGCCGTCTCCCGCATGGCGAGCACGACCCAGTCGTCGGAGTCACGTTCGGCGCGCTCCAGCAGCGGGTCGTCGATGTCGGTCACGTTCTGGACGTAGTGGACCTCGTGCCCGTTGTCCCGCCAGATGCGGTTGACCAGGTCGAACGCCAGGTAGGTCGCCGCGTGGCCGAGGTGCGTGGCGTCGTAGGGCGTGATGCCGCAGACGTACATCCGGGCGGTGGCTCCCGGAGCCGTTGGGCGGATCTGCCCGGTCGACGTGTCGTGGAGCCGAAGCGGGCGGGGCGTGCCCGGCAACCGGGGCACGTCGACGGAGGACCAAGTCTGCATACCTCGACTGTAAACGGGACGGCCGTCCTGTGTTGTTGGCCCTGGCTTCGCCAGGGCGTGCGAGATCGCCTTTAAGCCGGCTTCCGGATTGTGCGGTCGGATCGGCCGGGGGCGAGATCGCGCCGGCTTCCGGATTGTGCGGTGCGATCGGCCCCCGG
>NZ_JBEXHL010000079.1:0-8361 GCF_040607795.1 Amycolatopsis sp. NPDC005232
GGGCGCCACTTGAGCGAGGCGTCGATCGCCCACACCACCCCGAACAGGATCCGCAGCACGCCGGCCAGCCGGCGGCGGCCGGAGACCGGAGCCGCCGACTGATTCAGCTGATCGCGAGATAAGTCAGAGCTCTGACGCATAAGTTGGACCCTTTCGTCGGGAAACATTTTCGTCGAGCCCCTGCGCACGACACTAGTAACACGACGTCCGATCCCTCCGCGTTCAACGCGGTGACCCCATTCACTCTCTCGAATGACCACAGTGGACATACGGGTGTGATCCGCGTCGTGGCGCGGGGTTCCGGTCGAACCCGGCATCGGGATGCATCGTGGTTTCAGGTGAGGGACTCTCGAAGATGGGCGAACATCTCGCTCGGCATTGATTCTCGTCAATGTCAAGGGTTCACGCTCCAAACGTTCGACGAAGACAATCCCGGCATTTCTGCCTGCGCGGACAACGCGTGCAAGTCGCTCTGGCCTCGATCGTCGGCGCGTTTCAGCGGCTCGCCGCGGTACATCGCGGGGGCGCTGTCACTGAAATGGCGATCAACCTGCTCTGGCGCGGCGGTCGGCGAAAACACCGTGCAGCATTCCGGTGGCCTGTCCGATCTCGATGAGGTATCCATCCGGATCGCGGAGGTAGCACCGCAACTCAGCCTTGCGGTCCTTCGGCTCGGTGAGGAAGTGCGCGCCTTTCGCCTGTGCATCGGCATAGAATGCGGCGATGTCGGCGACTCGGATGTTGAGGAAGGCCGACACTGGATCCCCGGGCTCGGGTGGTGCCAGGATGACGTCTGGTTTGTCTGGCGTGGGTCCACCTCCGGGGTTCATGATGATCCAGCTGTTGGCGATCCGGACGGTGGTGGGGTTCTCGGCCAACACGACTTGGCCGCCGAAGATGTCGGCGTAGAACTCTCGCGAGACCCTCGCGTCACGCACGGTCAGAAAGTGCGCGACAACCAGCCCCTGCTGTGGCGCGGGGAAGTCCACTTGGTCCGTCATCGGTGTCTCCTAACGATCGCTTGGTCGGAACCGCTGGTCGTCGCAGTTGCGTAGATCGATCTCCCACGAGGCCCGCATCAGCCCGAAGGTGGCTGGCCTTCCTCCCTCCGTCTGGTGGGCGGGTCCCAGTCTCCGCCACGGGACGGGGGCAACACTTCGTCCGCGTTGATGGGTTCGCGCTGCGGCTGGTGATTCAGGGCCCGGCGGACTTTTGCGGACGTGGCGTAGATGCGGCGCACATCCATGATTTCGCCCAGCGGGCGGTGCTCGGCGGTGACGCGCCATTGGTTGAACGCGAGGGCATCGCCCTTGTCGAAGTTCTCGGGTCCCGAGATGTCCTGGCGGGGGAGGTGCACCCGTCCGACGGTGACGAAGGGAGACAGCTGCTCGGGCCAATCCACGGTTGTGTCATTGACCGGCATCGCGGCGAGGTCGGTGCACAGTTGCACCTGAAGCGCGAAATCGAAGGCGTGTGCTTGCAGCTCGTCCGCCAGGGTCGGGCCGAATACGTCCGGTGCCCTGCTGAGGTCGAGGTGGTGGTGGATCGCCGTCTCGGCGTTCTCTGCGACAGGAGCGACTCGAACCTTGGCGACGTGGTCGCCGTGACGGACGGCCGCCATCGTCCAGTACGTGCTGAGCAGCGGATTGCGCACCGGTGTCTGTGTGGCCGCTTTCACGAAGGCGAACAACTCCTCCCAGGCCCAGTCCCGCTGCTCGAGGGTGCCCTTGCCGGTGAGGAGGTCGGCCAAGAGTTCGTGGAACCCAGCTCGTCCACGCGCCAGGTAGTCGGCGGCTTGATCGCCGATTTCCTCGATGAACTGGTAGTTCTTCGCCGTATTGGCGATGAAGGTCGGGTTGTTTTTCAGCACCAGGTCGAAGGTGGTCGCGTCCGGTTCGTCGTCCATGAGCTTCGTTCCGCCGACATCGAAGATCTTGATCGCGAAACCCAGAACGGGTCCGAGGGCTGCGTCCGGCCCCAAGTGGTTGGAGGCGCTGGAGAACCGGATCAGTGCGTCGTGGTGCCCGGATTTCGCGTAGATGCCTTGCGCGTAGGGCGCCTTCGCATCACCCAGAATCTCGACCGCTGCTCTGACGACGCCGATCGTCTTCGCGTGCGCGCCGCACACGGCCCGTCCGCTGCCCTCGGTTGCCGGCGATTCACGGACCTTCGTCTCCCAGAAGTCGATGATCCTGATCATGTACTCACTGAGCTTCGGATCGAAGGTCTCGATCTCCGGTGAGTAGCGAACGAAACCGGCTGACATCAGTGCTCCTCTCCAAGCCACCGCAACGCCGTGAGGGACGGCAGGAAGAAGTACTCGCCTCCCCGCAGTACGTTGAAGGTCTCGATGCCGTGGATCCGGCGCCGCACCGGCGCGTGGGGGATCGTGAAGATCGCGCCGTCCTCCTGAAGTCCGACGTTGGGATCGCGCTCGTCGCCGAGGCTCATGAAGTTGCCGTTGTTGATCCACTCTTGCTGCAGGAACTCCATCGTGGCCATCGCCTTCGCGCTGAAGAAGATGAAATAGAGGCCGCGGGGCGTCTCGTCGTCGAGCTGCGAGAGCGCGTTCTGGTCATAGGGCGCGCCGAAGGTGGTGCTGCGCCGGATGATGCGGTGGATGTTCACGTTGACCAGCACGGTCATCGCGCTGTCGCGCGGGTTCATCCGCCGCATGTGCGAGCCGAGGGGCACCTGCAGGCCGTGCCGGTCGGCGGAGTAGGTGAAGTCGTTGTTCTTCAGCGGGTCCGACCCGAGCGCCGGGTCGTCCTGATCCGGCGCGAGGGTCAAGGGCGCGCCGCTGCGCCAGCGTCCGACCAGTTTCGCCGCGAGCAGCTCCCGCTCGTCGCCGGTCCGGGCGTTCGCGTGCAGGAAGCGGTTGAACGCCCCGACCCGGGACTGGTATTTGCGCAGCCCGACGTAGGTGCCGTTGCGGCCGAGCGCGTCCGGCCGTGGAGCCGGCGGCGGTACGCCGGCTTCGCCCGGATAACCCAGGATGAACTCGCCGGCCTTGATCGCCGGGCCTTGCCCGGGCAGCGGCTCGACACCGCTGCCCTCGATGGCGGGCTGACCGATCGAGTCCCGGTAGCCGAGCGGGTTCAGGTCTCCGGGCTGGGCGCCGAAGTTCTGGGCCACCAGCAAACTCAGTCCGGGGCGTCCCTCGTAGTGGCGCCGCGCCGTGTCCATCGTGCGGCGCCACTTCTCCTCCGAATCGCTGAAAACGCTGACGGCGATGTGGATGGCCCCGCTCCCGAACTCCGGATCCCAGTGCTGCGGGTCGCTTGCGCCGTATTCGCGCAGCTCTCCTGCCCGCGCGGCCATCCCCACCCGGAACGCGTCCGGGAAGCTCTGCAACGAGTCATCCCGCACGCCGAGCGCCGTCAGCCCGGAGTAGGTGAGCGCCACCGCGATCCAGGGTTCACGGGCGTGCCACCAGTCGGCGGCGGAGTCGACCCGCGGAACAAGCTCGCGCAGGAACTCGCGGCCGGCGCGCGCGTCCTCAATGTGGAGCATCACGTGCGTGCCGTAGTAGGGCTCCGGTCGATAGCGCAGCACCGTCGCTTGGATGTCGTCGAGCTCGACCGTGACCCGCCCGCGGGGAAGGTCGCCGCCGGTGCGGTCGGTGACGGTCATTTCGGTTCCCGGGCGCCAACCTTGTCGAGGAACTCGTCGACGGCCGCGCCGACGCCATTCAGCCGGCGCGTGTCCGCCACCGTCAGGTCCGGATTGGCGACGTACCGGGCCTGGGCCGAGAGCTGGTGCTGGACGAACGGGTCTTTCACCGACGAGCTGCGAATCCTTATTGCCGCGGCCACCGGCCGCTCGATCAACTGGAGTTTCACCTTGGCGGTGCGGCACTGCTCCCGCGTTACGGCGGTCTCGACGGCGTTGGTGGACATGGCTTCTCCCTTGGCCGATCCACAGCGACCGCGCCCATGTTACGAGCTGCGCAACGTCCGACGAGCGTCCGCGACGGCGAGGATTTCAACCCGTGCTTGCGGTTGAACGGCTCGCGCTCTCGCTTCGTGGCACGTGACGTGGGATCACTGGCAGTGGCTACGTTTCCGGCTCGACCTTCGCCTGTCCCGGGCCAGCGGCGTGGCACGGTCCGGCAATACGAGTGGACCGCTCGGCTGCCATAGAGCCCTGACTGTCACCGATTTCTTGCGGGGTAGAGGTCGAGCGTTCGTGTCGCCGATCCCGTCATGACTAGTTGATAGAACGGGAATGGTGAAAAACCGACCCTTCAATACCGTGTGTGGGCGCGGGATGCTGAGCAGCGGGCCCGCAGGAGGGAGTGATCGGTGAGGGCGTGGTCAGATGCGCGGGGGAGTGGCTCAGCTCCGTGAATTGCGCAGTCCCGTCCGCAGACAGTCGCGCACGTGTGTACACCGTTCATCGCCCATTTGTGCTGGCCTTTGTGTTTCGGCTGCAGGAGTCGCGGCCAGATGCCCGGTCGCCAGCGGAGGAATGCCCATGAAGATCGTGGTTGTCGGCGGTACCGGGCTGATCGGCTCGAAGCTCGTGACAAAGCTCGGTGAGCACGGCCACCAGGCAGTAGCCGCATCGCCGAACACCGGCGTCAACACACTCACCGGCGAAGGACTTTCGGACGTCCTGGCGGGGGCGGCGGTGGTGGTCGACGTGGCGAATTCACCGTCGTTCGAGGATGCCGCGGTGATGGAGTTCTTCGAGACCTCGACCCGCACTCTGCTTGCTGCCGAGACGACTGCGCGCGTCGGCCATCACGTGGCGTTGTCGGTGGTGGGCACTGACCGGCTGGCCACTAGTGGCTACTTCCGGGCGAAGATCGCGCAGGAATCGCTGATCAAAAAGTCGCCGATCCCGTACTCGCTCGTTCACGCCACGCAGTTCTTCGAATTCGTCCCGCGCATGGCGGACGCGGCCACCACGGACGGCGTGGTCCGGATGGCACCGGTGCTTTTCCAGCCCGTCGCGGGCGACGACGTCGCCGAGGCGGTCGGGCGGGCCGCAATGGGCTCGCCTCTGACCGAGAAGGTCGAGGTCGCCGGCCCCGAGCAGTTCCGGATGGACGAGTTCTTCCGCACCGCGCTCGCCGCCCGCAACGACCCGCGCGAGGTCGTGGCAGACCCGCACGCGCGCTACTTCGAAGCCGAGCTGAGCGAGCAATCCCTGGTACCGATCGGCCCGGCGATCCTGGGCGAGATCCGCTACGCCGACTGGCCCGGCCGGACCGGGAAGTGACGCCCACCCTCGACCACCCATCCCCCCGGAGGAGATTCCCATGCCGAACAGCGATCCCGCGACGACCCGGCAGAAGCCGCGCTCGACCGCGTGGCAGACGGCGTTCACCACGCTGCAGGAGGCGGACCCGCCCTTCATCCCGGCGGGAGCACACGTGATGACTGTGGTCGTCGAGTATCCAGCCGGCGATCCCGGTGCGCCGCCGCACCGGCATCCCGGCCCGGCGTTCGGCTACGTGCTGGACGGCGAGATGGTGCTGGAGCTGGAAGGCGAACCGGAACGCGTCGTGCACGCCGGAGAGGCGTTCTGGGAGCCGGGTGGTGACGTCATCCACTACCAGGACGGCAACAACCGCGAGGACATCCCGCTCCGGTTCACCGTCACGATGCTGAGCGAACCCGGCAAGCCGATGCTGGTCCTTGTGGAGGAAGCAGAGCTCGCCCAGCGCAAAGACCGCCGGGCCCCGCGGAGGACCTGACCGGGCCGTCTGACGCGAACGGAGGTGCCAGGAAGCCAGCGGCGGCGGCATGGCGGTTACAACCGCAACGGAGGATGAGCCGATGCACTTCGAGCAGGACGTCAAGCCACTGTTTCGCGAGCAGGACCGCGATGCGATGACCTTCGCCTTCGACCTCTGGTCTTTCGACGATGTCTCGGCCCACGCCAACGCCATCCTCGGCCGGCTCGAAGCCGGAACGATGCCGTGCGACGGAGCATGGCCGGCCGAGCGTATCGCCGTCTTCCGCCGCTGGATCGACGCCGGCAAACCCGCGTAGGTCCTCGAACCACCAGCCGGATCGGAGGCCGTCGATGCCTGCAACCAGTCAGCTGCAGTACCGCGTCTTCGTCTCCGGTTTGCTCCCGGTCAGCGGCTCGCCGCTGCCGGACGGCACGCCCGCGCGGTGGTCACCGCTGGCGCACACACTCATCTACGGCCCGACCGAGGCCGCTGTCGTGGACCCGCCCATCACCGTCGCGCAGGCCACGGCCCTGGCCAACTGGATCGAGGCCTTCGGCAAACGGCTCGTCCACATCTACATCACCCACTGGCATGCCGATCATTGGCTCACCGCGGGTGAGCTCGCCCAGCGGTTCCCCGGCGTGACCGTCCACGCCACTGCGGCCACGATCGACCGGATGGTCACCAGCGCACCCGACGGCGTTCCCGGCAGGTCGTGGGCGCAGTGGTTCCCCGGGCAGCTTCCGGCGACCCCCGTCCCGATCCCGGCGCAACCGGTGCCCGACGGCGGGTTCACCGTGGACGGGCACCACGTCCTCGCGGTCGACGCCGGCCACAGCGACACCGACGACACGACCGTCCTGAACGTGCCTTCCGCGACGGGCGTCGTAGATCTCGGCGTGGCGCCACGCTCGCTCAAAAGTGAGCTGTGCGACGTCTTCGGCCAGCCGGCTGTCCCCGAGCACGGCGATCCCCACGCCGTAGACCGTGCGCTGGAACCGGCGCACGAACGCGACAGCGATCTCGGCCTCGCCGGTGGCGAGGCCGGCGAGCAGCGTCTCGTCAGGAAGCAGTTCGACCGGGATGCCGATCCTGCCCACATCTTCTCCTACGAGCTGGCCCCGCCGGCGGGATTGCCCGGCAGATGCTCGGGCCTGCCGGTTCGGCTTCCGAGTCACGTTTGTCGACTGTATTCCGCGTTCGCGCAATCCCGCACAAGCACGCGCTCGTATCTCTTGCAACGACCCGTTACGCCGAGCTTGGAGGTAGGCATGCGGAACACCGGCATGGGCCGCGTCGGCGGGATTGTCCTGCCGTTCGGCCTGGTGATGACAGCTGCTTTGGCCACCGCATGCGGTGGCGGTGGGTCGCCCGGACCGGCGAGTCCGATCAGTCAGCCCCCCTCTGCGCCGCCCTCGGCGAACTCGCCGGCGGGCACGACGGTGACCGCGACTCTGACCGACTTCCACATCGCCCTGTCCACCCAAAACCTCCATCCCGGCACCTACACGTTCCACGCCGTCAACGCCGGTCAAACCGCGCACTCACTCGAGATCGACGGCCCAGGCGTTTCCGACCAGACCTTGCCCAGTGCCTTGAATACCGGCCAGTCCGGTGATCTGACTGTCACCCTGCAACCCGGAAGTTACGAGATCTACTGCCCGGTCGACGCCCACAAAGACGCCGGCATGGACCTCAAGGTCACCGTCAGTTGACCGTCGGTGAGCAACTACTAGTCCTCACCACGCGGGCCGTACTTGCATCGGGACTGGTGAGATTGCCTATCAACCGTGTTGCCGGGGTGTTGTCCATCGCCGGCTTCGCCGCGGTGCTCCTGTCGGTCGACTGGCACCTCGGGCTGATCGCGATCGCCTGTGCCCCACTGGTGTTCATTACCGCTGCCCGCTATACCCGGCTCACCCGCGCCGCCGCCGAAGGCGCCCTCGCTGGGTTCGTGTCCGAGTCGCTGCACGGTATTCGCACGATCCACGCGTTCGGGCGGCGACCCAGCCCTCGCCGGCTTCGTGGCCATCGCGACCTCCCGGCGTACCCGCGAGCGGGACCGTCCCCACTCGGCGACACCTGCCCGCGAGCGTAACGCCGATGGACCAACCGCGCCGGGAAAGGTGCAGGTCACCAGCTTCTCGATTGAGAGCGGTCCGAGGTGCTCAGCTGTGGCGGGTGGCCCGCCGGCGCAGCGAGTAGCGGTGCATTACGCCGACGTCCAGCGACGGCGCGAACGGCTCGGTCTCGACGCTACGGCGCCACGCGGCCAGCAGCCGCGTCAGCCTCGCGTCGGTCAAGCCCTCGGGAGGCAAACCACCCGGTCGTCGACGCCGATCCCGTTACCGCGGCACGTTTCGGATCCAGGCTTCGCCCCGCCCGAGTGAAGGCGGCACGCCGGCGAGGTCGAGGTGACGTGGGCCAACCACGCCGCGCCGAGTCGCGGGACGAGGGCGTCGGCGATGACGCACGCTCACGATCCTGAGGTCGAGCGGGTGCTGCGAGTACGGCGGGAGCTCACCGTCTCTGTCCCGTGGCGGTGAGCTCCCAGTGCTCATGGTGGTTCAGACCTTGCGTTGGTGTGGGTGCTCAGCCTGCGGCGTACTCGCGCACGAAGTTGCTGCAGCTGAGTTCGGTGTTGCCCTCGTAGTTGCATGCCTGGACGTCGATCC
>NZ_JBEXHL010000080.1:0-8002 GCF_040607795.1 Amycolatopsis sp. NPDC005232
GTGGGGTGGACAGGCGCGTGCGACTCGCTGGCGGGCGGCCCCCGGCGTCTCAGGCGAGAAGCATCAACGCGAGGTTCGTCCCGCTAGCGCTGTCATCGACGAGGGAGCTGCCGAAGTCTGCGAACACGTCGAGCTCGGGGTAGGCGAGAGGTCGCTGGACGCCCATGTAGTTTTGGCGTCGCCCACGACCTGCTCCGGCCGTCACCCCTGCACAGCAGGTCGCCTGGTTTGGGGCGTGCACTGTGGAGGAAGGCCCCGTCGAAAGGTTTACAGGGCGGGCGTTCAATCGGCGGCGAGTCACCGTTCCACCATGGAACGGGGCAGTGCGTGGCTGACCACCGGTCACCTCGGGAAAAAAGTGCCGCGTGACCTGCTCGGGAGACCCAATCCGGGTCGGCAGCAACGAAATCTTAACGGAACTCATCGTGCGCGGGCTGGGTTTCTGAGCACGCCCCAGAAGCCGAGGAACAGGATGTACCAGAGCATCCACAGGATGGCCCAGTCGAGGAAGCCCAGCGCGTCGCCGTGCAGGGTGCCCGCGGAGACGGGTTCGTGCAGGACGTGCGGGGCGAGCACGAAGTAGTACAGCGGGTAGGTCGCGCCCGCGAGGACTGCGGTGACGACGACGCGGACGAGGACGTTCACCCCGGTGGAGAAGCGGGTCGGACGGTTGCCGAAGACGTTGGCCCAGGCGATCATCCAAAACACCCAGCAGACCCCGAGTTCGGCGGCGTGGACGGTGACTCCGTCGCCGAGAGCGCGGACGTTCGCCGGTCCCATGAGGATCTTGGCGACGGGCAGCAGGACGAAGTAGAGCACGGTGCCGAGGACGGCGTTGCCGAGCAGGGCCGCGGCGGCGACAGTCGATGGGCGGCGGGCTCGTCGCCAGGGCCGGTTTTCGCCCAGCACACCGGTCAGGACGGTGGCCGCGACCAGCGAGTAGAACCAGCCGATCAGCGTGGGGGTGGGCAGGAGCGCGGTGTGCGGGCGGGCCCAGGTCGCGAGGTTGGGCAGCACGAACACCGCGTAGGCGACGAGAGTGGGCACGAAGACGAGGGTGAGCTGCCCGAACCCGCGCCACGGCTGTGTGGTTGCGGCCGACCAGGGCCAGTGTCCGTGGCAGACCGCGGAGAGGACGTAGAAGAAGAATCCGAACAGCACGAACAGGTTCCCGGTCGTGAACCCCAGCCCGCCGGGTCGGGCGGCGGCGAAGCTGGGGTCGATGCGCCCCCAGCCGTAGGCGAGCGCCAGCGTGATGCCGATCCCGATGACGAGGGTCACGCCGATCCCGGCGAGGCCGCGCCACGGTTGGGGCCAGCGGGCCGGGCCGAGCCATTCGAACGTGAACGCGACCCAGACGGTGCCCATGAGCAACCAGAACAACATCGCCGTGAACGGTTGCGGATACAGGTCGGTGATGCTCCATTGTGGATCGATCAGCAGCCACCAGGTGGCGACGGAGATGACGACGATCACGGCGAATGTCGCAAACGCGGTACGCCATCTCGGCGGCGGGGCCGCGGGTGTGTCCGGCAGTGGTTCGGTGCGGATCGCGGGTTGATCGGCTATCGACACGGGGACTCCTCGGAGAGCGCGGGTGATGGCCTCGCCGCGCAGGCGAGGCGTGAAAGGGGCCGGGCGGCGGGCACCGCCGCCGCCCGGCCCGGTGGGACCGGCTGCTCAGTTGTTGGTGAGCACGACTTTCAGTGCGCCGGTTTCTGCGGAACGCAGGAAGGTGTCGTAGCCGGCTTCGGTGTCGTCCAGCGGCAGGCGATGAGTGATCATCTGGGTGGCGTCGAGGGCGCCGGTGGCGATGGAGTTCAGCAGCTGCGGGATCGTGAGGCCGGACGGGATCCCGGTGGTGATGGTGATCTGCTTGGCCCAGAGCTTTTCCAGGTGCAGGGTCGCCGGGCCCTCGTGGACGCCGATGTTCGCGATCCGTCCGCCGGAGCGGACGAGGTCGGCGGTCAGTTCGAAGGCGTCCGGGAATCCGACGGCCTCGATGGTCACGTCGGCGCCGAGTCCGTCCGTGAGCTGGTCGACGAGGGCGTGGACCTCGTGTTCGTCGACGGCATGGGTTGCGCCGAGCTTGAGCGCGGTCTCGCGCCGGCTCGCCACGCGGTCGACCACGACCAGGTTGCGCGGCGAGAACAGCTGCGCGGTCAGGGTGGCCGACAGGCCGACGGGGCCGGCCCCGACGATCACGACGGTGTCGCCGGGCCGGACGCGTCCGTTGAGGACACCGACCTCGTAGCCGGTGGCGAGGATGTCGGTGAGGAAGAGCACCTGCTCGTCGGTGAGGTTTTCGGGGATCTTGTAAACCGAGTTGCGGGCGAACGGGATCCGCGCGTGCTCGGCCTGCACGCCGTCGATGGTGTTGCCCAGCGCCCAGCCGCCGTGCAGACATTGCCCGTAGAGCCCGGCGGTGCAGAAGCGGCAGTAGCCGCAGGCGCTGACGCAGGCGGCCAGGATTCGGTCGCCCGGTTTGACGTTCTGCACGGAGCTGCCGACCTCGGTGACGATCCCGGTGGCTTCGTGGCCGAGCACCGTGCCCGGCTGGACCGTCGGCACGCCGCCCTTGATGATGTGGGCGTCGGTGCCGCAGATCGTCGAATGCGAGACTCGCATGAGGATGTCGGTGTCCGCTTGCAGTGCGGGCATGGGGTGTTCGCGGTACTGGATCTTGCCGGGGCCGTCGTAGACGAGTGCCTTCATGCTCAAACTCCCTTGTTTGATCGGATTTTCAGATGCCCGGCCCGTACAGGCCGAAACGCAGGTCCGGGTCGCCGGGGACCCAGGTGCCGGCGAACTGGGAACGCGCTCCCATCGCGCCGACCCGGTCGATCAGCTGGTTGCCGAGCTCGAGTCGGCCCGGTTCCCAGCGCTTGAGCGCCTCCGGGATGTCACCGCCGGCACCGAGGTGCTCGTAGAGCTGCCACGCGTCGTCGGCGGCCTTCGCCGTGCCAGCCGCGGCGTGCGGTCGCGCGGCGAACGCGGCGTCGCCGGTGATCGCGACCCGGCCGTCGACCATTCCGGGGATCCGGGTGTCGAAAACGACCTGCAGGTACGGCTGTTCGGTGCGGGTGATCACTTCGGCCACGGCAGGGGCGAGCGTCGCGGCCGCGGTCGCCCGCATCTCGTCGACGTAGCGCTGCTGGACCGCGCCGGGGTGGATCGAGACCGGGCATTCGAACCCGCGCACGTCCGTGGTCAGCTCGGCCAGTTCCGGGCCCGCGGCGACGTTGCGGTACCAGACGTAGTTGTAGAGCCGCGTGCCCGGCTCGAGCTCGCCGTCCATGCCCGGGATCTGGTACATCACGCAGTGGGTGCCGGGCGCGACGCTGTAGGTCAGCGCGTCGTCGAGCAGGCGGTGGGTCTCGGCCGAGACCTGATCCTCGCGGACGGTGCCGCGCCAGCCCACGTATCCCGAGTACTGCCGTTCGAGGTCCGGGAACATCCGGCGGCGCGCGGTCGACGTGATCCCGTCTGCGAAGACGACGAGGTCGGCGTGCTCGACCCGGCCCGAGACGAACCGCAGTTCAACCTCGTCCGCACTCTGGCTGTAGCCGGCGCAGAACTCGCCCAGGTGGTAGTGCTCGGTGCCGAAATCTGCCAGCAGCGCCCGGTAGACGGTGCCCCACGAGGTGTAGCGCCACTCGGCGAGTTCCTCGTGCACGACCTCGTTGCCGGGGCCGAGGTAGCGCAGCCGGCTGCTGCTGGTGCTCAGCTCGGTGATCTTGCGCGCGCTGCGTCCGTCGAACCACTTCATGGTGATGGGCTGCAGCACGATGCCGCCGCCCCGGTGGTCCAGCTGCTCGGGTGTCCGTTCGAACACCTCGACGGAGAAACCGAGCTCCCGCAGGAGAAGAGCGCTCGTGAGCCCGCCGATAGAGCCGCCAACGACGACAGCGCGCGAGCCTTCGTAGTGCTGCACGATCAGTCCTCCTTGACTCGTTTCGTCCGGCACAGCATGGCTGCAGGAAAATGCGGGAGCACTGTGGCAGCACACAGTCCTTGACCTCGCGACTGTGACCTTCTCCACCAGGAGGGAGTCGAAAGGTCCTTATCGTGTGGGCATCCGCCGGCGACGAGGCCGGCGCGGAAGCCAAGGGAGACGCCCATGTCCATTGCCGTGTCGAAGTTCCGGGACGTCGCCGACGGGGTGCAGGCCGGGCAGTTCCAGGTCGGCGCTCGGGACGTGGTGCAGAGCCTCGGCGATCTGGAGCCGGAATACCGGCAGTTGCTCGACGGGCCGGTGACGGCTGCGATCGCCGTCGTCGGCGCGGACGGCCTGCCGAACCTGACGCCGGTGTGGTTCGACTACGACGGTGGTCTCGTTTTGCTGAACATGGCCTCGCACCGCAAGAAGGTGCAGTGGCTGCGCTCGACGCCCAAGGCGACGTTCCTGCTGATGAATCCGGACAACCCGTATCACTGGATGAGCATCAAGGCGACGGTCGTGCGCGAGGTGTCCGAGGACGATCCGGTCGAGGGGCCGCAGGTGAGCGCGCAGATCGACAAGATGGCGCGCAAGTACCTCGGTGCGGAGCGCTATTCGCTGCGCGACCCGGGCCGGGACGAGCGGCGGGTGCTGTTCGAGCTGCGGGTGGACCGGGTTGCGATGTTCGGCCGTCCCTGACGGTCCGGCGCCGGCTGCCCACCGGGTCCGTCCGTGCCGAACACGTCGTCGGCCATGAGGGCGACCTTCAGCCGCAGCAACGATTCCGGCTGCTGCAGCGCGACTCCGGCGAGCTCCTCGACCTTCTTCAGCCGCAAGCCGATCGTGTTGGGGTGGACGAACAGCGCGGTCGCCGTCCGGGTCACGTTCATCCCGTGGTCGAGGTAGCTGCGGACCGTGTCGACGAGCTGGGTGTTCTTGCGCTGGTCGTACTCGCGCAGCGGGGCGAGGACCTGGGTGGCGAAGCGGACCAGCTCGGTGGGGTCGTTGAGCTGCAGCAGTAGGCCGTAGACGCCCAGGTCCGGGAGGGTGATCGTGCGGTCGGCGCCGCGCAGGCGGGCGAGCTCCATCGCGCCTCGCGCGGTGCCGACTGCGGCGGGGGTTTCGTCGATGCGGGCACAGCGACGCCCGATCACGACGGTGACGGTGGCGCCCTCGAGCGCGCGGCGGGTGCCGGTGCGCACGAGTTCGGCGAACGTCGTGACGTCTTCGCCGGTCGCGGTATCCGGCCACAGCAGGACGACGTGTCCACCGGGCGCGGTGACCAACGGCCGGGGCTCGAGCCGGTCGGCGAGGGCGTGGAGCACGCTCACCAGCGTCCGGTTGGCCTGGTCGGCGGGAGAGCCGTCGACCGCGGCGACGAGAACGGTGTGGGCGCGGGAGAGATCGTGCCCGAGCGGGATGGCCCGCGCGCTCAGCGCGTCCGCCGATGCACCGGCGAGCACGTCGGCGAGAAGGTCGGCACGCATGCTCCACTCGACGTCCTCGGCGGTCCGGCGGCGGACGAATTCGAGTGAGCAGACCAGGGCGGCGTGCTCGATGGCCCGCCGGTCCAGCTCGGTCAGCGCGGCCGCGGAACCCGACAACCACAGTCGTGCCACGACGTCGCGACCCAGCAGCACGGGCGCGGTCACCCGGCCGGTTTCGGCGTCCTCGTCGATGTCATCGTCATGCAGGCCCGCCGGTATCTGGGCGCCGGCTGAGAGTTGGACCCCGCGGTGCGGCGCGTTCGCGAAGACGGTGCCGGCGGCATCGGTGACCAGCACAGGCGACCCGAGCAGCCGGGCCAGCGCTTCGGCGACGCCCTGGACACCGCCTGCCCGCAGCGCGACGGCGGTGAGTTCCCGGTGGATTTCCTCCGCCTGTTCGAGCAGTTTCCGTTGCGCGGTCAGGGAAGTGATCATGCGGGCGCTCTGCAGCGCGGTCGCTGCCTGGTTCGCCAGGGTGGCCAGCAGCGTCAGCTCATCTTCGCCGAACTCGTGCACATCGCGCTCATAGCAGTTGAGCGTGCCGACGGGCTCGCCGGCGATCAGCAGCGGGACGGCTGCGATCGCGCGGTAGCCGTAGTCGCGGGCCAGGCCGGCCCACGGTTCGAACGACGGGTCGGAAAGGATGTCCTCGATCGGCACCGGTCGCGCGGTCCGGAACGCCCGGCTGGACGGGCCGCCGGACAGCGGACCGTCGGCGAGCGTGATCGTGCGCCGTTCGTTGACGTCCACCACGTAGTCGGCGGACAAGCCCGACGACCCGGAGATCCGCAGCGTCCGGTGCGCGTCGTCGGCCAGCAGGACCCCGCTGGCGTCGTAGCCGGTCAGCTCGCAAGCCGTGCGAGCGATCAGGTCGAGCAGCTCCGGTAGGGGAGTTGTGGCGTTGACCGCCGCCGCGATCGACCCGACGCCCGCGAGCCATCGCCGTACATCGTGGCTGGTGTGAGTACGCACGACGTCGCTCCTCGTTCGGGTCCACCGACCAGACGCTGGGTAACACAACAGTCCTTGCGGTGTTCACTGGGGAAAATACCAGTCTGTTCCGGGAGTGGGCGGCGTACGTTCCCGAGCGGGGGAAGGCTTCCCGCCCATACGACGACGTACGGAGATCCGATGGCACCTCGAGGTCCGGCCCAGCGCATGGTCGACGCGGCGAACGCGTGGCTCGGCAGTCTGGACGACCGCCAGCGCGCCGCCGCGCTGGTTCCCTGGCCCTCGGAGGAGGAACGGCACCGGTGGTACTACACGCCGACCGACCACGGCGGGCTGACGCTGCAGCGCATGCGGCCCGCGCAACAAAGCCTTGCCCTGCAGCTGCTCGCCACCGGTCTGTCCCACCCCGGTTATGTCACCGCCGCGACGATCATGGGCCTGGAGAACGTGCTCGACCAGGTCGAAGGCTGGCAGGTCGGCTGGGGTCGGGAACGCGGCCGCGACCCTCAGCTGTACTGGCTGCAGATCTTCGGCGACCCGACCGCCGTCGGACCGTGGTCGTGGCGCTTCGGCGGACACCACGTCTCCGTCCAGCATCTCGTGCTCGACTGCGAGGTCCAAGCCAGCTCGCCCGCCTTCCTCGGCGCCGACCCCGCCGAATCCCCACTGCTGGGCGGCCATCTCCTGCGCCCGCTGGGTGCTGCCGAAGACCTCGCCCGCGACCTGGTTCGTTCCCTCGACGACGCCCAGACCGACCGCGCCCTGATATCGCCGGCCGCGCCCGTCGACATCGTCGGCGGCAACCGCCCCCACATCGAAGACGGGGACCTGCTGATGCCGCTGCCCGATGTCTGGCGCGGCCGGTTCACCGACCCGGAGCTGGCCCGGCGCGTCGAGGCGATGCACCGCGGCGCCGAGGAGAAAGCCGGCTTCATGGCCGAACACCACGAGGCCGTCCGCCTCACCCGCGCACCCAAGGGACTCGCGGCCATCGACCTGACCGGCGACCAGCAGCAACAACTGCGCGCACTCCTGAACGTGTTCCTCGGCCGCATCCCCGACGAACTCGCCGAACGCGAAGCGCGCAAATTCGCCGACGACCGACTGCACGCGGTGCACTTCGCCTGGGCCGGCGGAGTCGAGCGCGGCCAACCGCACTACTACCGGCTCCAGGGCCCGCGCCTGCTCGCCGAATACGACAACACCCAACGCGACGTCAACCACATCCACACCGTCTGGCGCGACCCCGAAGGCGACTTCGGCGACGACGTCCTCGCCCGTCATCTCGCCGCGTTCCATCAGCGCGGCTAAGCCGCCCGGCGGGCTGCTCCCCGCCGACCGCGCGGATGCCGTATTCACTGAGTCCGTCGAGCTTGGCGAGGGTCGCCTCACGTATCCAGAGCAGTTGGTACGCATGAACACCCGTTCCAAGTTCGCGAACAGGGCCAGCCTGGCGACAGCCAGCGCGGCGATCGGCGAGTTGTCGGTAGTGTCGATCGGGATCTAGTTCTTCAAGGTCTTGATCCCGATGCTCTGCTCCCGCAGCTCGTGCACGACGTTGAGACATTCGTGCAGATTGCGTCCGACGGTCGGGGTTGGTCGCGACGATCGTGTCCCCAGACCG
>NZ_JBEXHL010000081.1:0-6640 GCF_040607795.1 Amycolatopsis sp. NPDC005232
CAGCATCATCACGGGCATGCCGACGTCCGCGCCGAGCATCTCGGCTTCCTGCGGGCCGGCGAGCGACGTCTCGATCGTCTCCTCGGCGCGCCGGTGTCCGGTTGGACGGTAGCGGCTCCCGTCGTTCTGGCATGACGAGACTTACCGGTCGATCGCAGTTGCCTTGTGCCGGGCGCGGGTTGGAGTGGTTCGGGGTTCGCCGCAGTGGGCGCAGGTGATCATGCGCCCGGCCTGGCGAGGTGCCACGACGCCCGGCACCGAGGCCGGCAACGTCTGGATGGCCACGTGCACAAGGCAGGTGGCGGCGCCGCAGTGCACACAGACCCCGACGGCCGGTTCGCTCATGCCTTGTGTCGCGCAGTCAATGCAGATCATGGTTCTCCTTGAAAAACGGCGGGAGAAGCCACGATAAGCAGGTCTCCGTCGGATAACGATGTTCTCGTTCGGGACCAGTGCGACATCACATCGCAGGTGCCGTCGGCGAGGGCGAGCACGTCGAGGTTCGCGATGCGGTCGAGCTCCTCAGCGGAGAGGGTGCGGCTACCCAGGTGGTGGCTACTTAGTTGATCAATGACAGCCATGATGACTGCGAGCACGCGGGCGGGCAGGGACATCAGAGCCAGTCCAGACAACCGTCGGATCCGTCTGACCGGTAACAGGCGCGCCTGAAGGGACGGACCCCCACTTTTGCAGATTGGCTGCATGCAGGCGATTCGCGATCATTCGTCGCCTGCCGACGTGTTCCTGCAGGGAAAATCGCACCGACAACACCCCGCGCGCGGCAGGGTATGGTGAGGCGGTGGCGACCGACCTCCGCTGGGCCACCTCCCTGCGAGCCGACGCGTAACCGGTTACGAGAAGGTCTGAAATGCTCGGAGGGCGACGTTGAAGACGGAGGCGGAAAATCTGACGATCACGCTGGAATATGGAAGATATGACGGACTGGCTGCCGGAACTGCTGGTCGTCAGTTCGTCTTTCTCCGGCGCGGCTGGCTCGAATTCGCTGATTCTTGGATGGAAGTGATTCACGCGCTCGCCCAGTCCGGTTACTGCGCCGTTGCGGTGAATCAACGCGGTCAGTCCCCTCGTGCGCGACCGGCCGACGCCTGACAAAAGTCGCGGTGTCGATCGTCAAGAAATTCAGAATTCCTCATTTATCTGAACTGCGTCTTTACATTGCAGAAAGGGAAAAATTAAGATTGGCATCGGTCTGCCGAATCAGGTTCGAGGGGTCCGCGCAGCGGTGATCCCCCAGTGGGCGTCGATGGCCGAAGAGGCCGGGTTCTCGACGCTGTCCACAGTGGGCAGGCCGGCTTACCCGGGCGTCGACGACACAGTGGCTCTGGCGGCCGCCGCAGGAGCCACCACGACCATCGGGCTGCTCAGTGGCCTTCTGCTGGGAACCGTCTGGCCACCGGTGCTCTTGGCCAAGGTCGCTGCCGGCATCGACGGCGTCTCGGACGGACGGCTGACCCTGGGCCTCGGGATCGGAAACCGTGCCGATGACTTCATCGTCGAGGATCGGCCGATGGCGGGCTTGGGCAAGCGCATCGACGACGACCTGGAGACATACCGGAAGGTCTGGGACGGTGAGCCGGTCGGTGGTGGCGCGCAGGCGGCGGTTCCCGCGGGAACTCGTCGTGTTCCGATGATATTCGGCGGGCCGGCACCCGCGTCGTTCCGCAGGATGGCACGGTGGGGCGAAGGCTACGTCGGTGCGTCGTTCCCGCCGCCGATGATCGAAACCGACTTCAACGCCGCGCGAAAGGCTTGGTATGAAGAAGGAAACGAGGGCGAGCCGAGGTTGGTGGCCCTCGCGCACTTCAGTCTGGGCGACACCAAAGCCGGCAGGACCAACATCCACGACTACTACAGCGTCGCCGGCCCGCAGATCGCCGGGATGATCACGGACAACGTGTGCACGAGTCCGGAGAAGGTTCGCGCGGCGATCACAAATTTTCGAAGCGATCGGGGCCGACGAGCTGATGTTCAACACCGGCACGGACGATATCGACGAGATCGCGAGGCTGGCCGAGCTGGCCCTCTGATCGTTTCTGCCCAACACCGAGCGCGGGCGACCGGTAGCCGCTTTCGTCCGTGACCCGGCGCGCTGCCACCTCAGCCTTCGGGCGGAGCCGAGGGACGGGGAAGGTCTCGTCGCTGCTCCCACCGCGTCAGCTTCGAGTCGCCTCTCGGCGAGTGAGATTGAGTCGCCGCGAGGCGGACACATGCTGGGCGAAACGGACGGCTGCCGGGGCGGCACCATGGCCTTTCGGAAGCACTAGGTCCACATGGCGAGTCAGTGGTGCCCCACGGAGGGGAACCAGGCGGAGAGAGCCTGCGGTGTCCGGGTGCAGAGAGAAGTCGAGCCCGGAAGGCACAAGGGCGACGCCCATCCCGGCGGCCAGAAGGCCCAGGGCGATCGCCCATTCATTGACCTCGTACACCATCTTCCTGGTCACTCCCGCCGCGCGGAACGCGTCGTCGACCAGCACCCGGACCGCCCACCCGGGGTCCATGTCCACGAAGCGCTCTCCCTCCAGGTCCTCGAGCTCCACTGACGTCGCGCCTGCCAGGCGGTGGCCGGGCGAACAGGCCAGCATCATCGGTTCGGAGAGAAGTTGCACTACCTGCAAGCCGGCGGTGAGGCCCGGCACGGCAGACACGAGAGCGCAGTCGAGCTCGCCCTGCCCGACCAGCTCCAGAGCCCTGACCGCGGGTAGTTGGCGCACCGTGATCGAGATCGCAGGGTGCTCCCGGGAGAACTGCGCGAGCCACGCCCCAAAGGGCAGGGTGTGTCCGCTGGTTTCGATCACGCCGATTCGCAGCCGCCCGGACAGCACCCCGTGCACGTCTCGCACGGTTTGCTGGACAGCTTCCACCGCGTCGAGGGCGCGGCGAGCGGCCGGCAGGAGCGCCTCGCCCTCGGCCGTCAGCCGCACCGGGCGCGTGCCGCGGACGAACAACGGGGCGCCGACGTCCTTCTCCAAGGCGCGGACCGAGGTCGACAGCCCCGACTGCACGATCAGCTCGCGGGCCGCAGCGGCCGTGAAGGTGCCTTCCTCGGCCAAGGCTACGAAATGCCGTAGATGACGCAGTTCCATCGCTCCAGTCTCACCTCCCCGCGGACCTATCTCCAGTGGAGATGGACATCATCTGAATCAGTCGCACAGCTGCTGGCATGTTTCCGAACCGGAGCCGTGTTGTCGAGGAAGGCGCAACCGGGCGCCCTCGAACGAGAGGCAGCAGATGCAGGTCATCGCACCGACCGCCGACCGGGCCGAACGAGCAGCGGCCCTCTTCGCACGGCCGCGGGTGTCGCACACCACCGGCTTCTGGGCAGTGGCCGCCAGCTTCACCACGCTCATGGCCTTCGCCACGGTGACCGCACCGCTCTGGCCGCTTTACCAGCAGCGTGACCACTTCGACGCAACCACCGTCACCGTGGCCTTCGCCGCCATGGTGCTCGGCACGGCGGCCGGCTTCACCCTGCTCGGCCACCTTTCCGATCGTTTCGGACGGCGTGCCGGTGTGGTATCCGGTCTGTTGGTGGGTGTGGCCGGCGCCGGGATCATGGCCGCCTCACCCGTCCTGCCGGCGCTGATCATCGGGCGGGTGCTGACGGGGCTCGCGGTCGGCCTGATGGCCTCCACCGCGACCGCCTACCTCGGTGAGCTCCACCTGCACGCCAACCACGCCCGGCGCGGGTCGGCGTTCCCAGGACTGGTGGCGACCACGGCCAACCTGGGTGGCCTCGCCCTCGGTCCGATAACCGGTGGCGTTCTGGCGGCTTGGGCGCCTCTGCCACTGCACACGTCGTTCCTGGTTCTCGCGGGATTGATGACGGCGCTGACCGTGGTCGTGGTGCTCGCGCCGGAGACAGTCGAGCGGTCGGCGCACTCGGAAGGTCGACCCGAACGGTTCGCACTGCTTCCAGGTGCCCGTTCGTCCTTCGCCGGTGCGGCCGCGGTCGGATTCTTCGCGCTCGCGCTGCTGGGGCTCTTCTCCTCCCTCAGCGGTGTCATCGTCCGCGAAGAGCTCCACACTGCCTCGATACTGGTGGTCGGACTGGTGCCCTTCACCGCGTTCGGCGCGTCAGCTGCCGCTCAGATCGCGCTGCGACGGCTTCCTCACATCCGTTTGCTCACGACCGGCTCGATGCTCTTCCCGATGGGGCTGGCGCTGATCGCTCTCTCGCTCTACGAACCGCACGCATGGCTTCTCTTGATCGCTGCCGGCTTGGCCGGCGGCGGAGCGGGCCTGCTGTTCAAGGGAGGGTTGACCGAGACAGTGCGCTTGGCCAAGCCGAGCTCCCGCGCCGGGGTCCTGGCCATGTTCTTCGCCATCGCCTACCTCGGCATGGGCCTGCCCTCCATTTTGTTCAGCGTGGTGATCCGGCACGCCGCGCTGCAGCAGGCCATGGTCGGTTTCGCTTCGATTCTGACCGCAGGGGCAGTGGCCGCGGTTGTCACGGCGGCACATACCCACCGACGCGACTAGTTTCCCGGCGAATACCGACGGAACCCGACTTCAGAAAGCTTGAGAAATCATGTCTCGCAGCCAGAGCGACTACCATCTCCCGAGACGTCACGCGCCGCCGTGATCACATCCACGGCACTGTCCGGCAGCGACACGCAGAACGCAGAAAAACAGCAGTTTCAAAACTTGACGAAGGAAATGACATGCAGCAAAAGAACCGGCCGTTTGAACTCGCCGAAGTGCAGATGCAGTCGCGGAAGCTTGCTGACGGCGTCTACGCGGTCATGGCGACCGACGTCGACGACACCGACCACACGGCGACCAATGCCGGCTTCATCGTCGGTGACTCCAGCGTGCTCGTGGTCGAGTCGCTGGCCAACGCCCGATTGGCCACCCAGCTGATCGATGAGGTGCGCAAAGTGACTTCGCTCCCCATCCGATTCCTGGTCAACACCAGCTTCCACGGCGATCATTGCTTCGGCAACTATGCCTTCCCCGCGGAAACGGTCGTCATCCACCACAAGGAAACCAAGCGCGTCATCGACGAACGGTTCGAGCAGGACCGCGCCTTCATGATCGGCCTGCTGGGTGCGGACTCGGGCATCGAGGAGACAGTGGCGCGCTCGGCAGACCTGACGGTGTCCGAATCGGCGTCCCTCGACCTGGGTGGCAAGCACGTGGACATCGAGCACATCGGCTTCGCCCAGACCGACGGTGACCTGGTCATCCGCGTGCGTGAGGACAACATCGTGTTCGTCGGGAACATGCTGCAGGCTCCGCCGCCGGCGTTTCCGTGGCTCCTGGAGGGGCGAGCCGACGAGGCCCTCACCACCTATCGGCGCCTGCACGACTCGGTCGACAGCCACACGGTCATCGTTCCGGGCCACGGGCGGACCATGCGACGCTCCGACATCCTGCACTCCATCGGCTACATCGAGGAGCTGAACGGCCTGGCCCAGGACGCCCACGACAAGGGGATGTCAGCCAGTCAGATTCAGGAGGCGCTGGCGATGAAGGAATACAGCAGCTACAGCATGTACGACTTCATCCACTTCCAGGTCAACATCCCGGCGGTACTGAGTACGGAGGGTGGCGCGGGCGCTCGATCTTGACCGACCTCGACGACCTGGCACCGGCGCCGCCGGTCAGAGGTCGGCGGCCTCTGCCGCTCGCCTTTCAGGCAAATGCCCGATCAGTGTTGCTGATCGGGCATTTGTCTGCACAAAAACATTCTTGAAATGAATGCACTGTTCCATGTTGTGAATGTGTTCTCGGCTGGCAGAAACTTGGCTCGTCGACAACGTTCCCGAACTTGACGGCCGAACACCTCGACGAGTTCGTTGGCCACGGGGACCTTCGCAGGCAAGTTGGCCAGGGGTTTCTTGGTTCGGCTTGGCCGGCGTTGTGTACCGGCAGTTGATCGATTCGGCCGCCGGCATAGGAGCTCAGCACTGAAAATTAGGGCATCTGCCCTATGGCTAGTGGCGTCCGGCAGCTCGGATACTCCGCCGGTGGCCCAGAACCGGGACCAGCGGTCGATGTTCGCTGAATAACGAAGCACCCCTGTGACCGAATTCCGTCCCTCGCCGTAGGAGTCGGATCTTGATCTATCCACTCAGGACCCGAAGCCGGCGGTTACGAGCCCCTGGATCACGGACCCCGTCCCTTCACCTCGTGCAACCTTGCAGAAAGGCATCCCCTTGAGAGTCCCCATGAGGCGCCTCTCGGCGCTCGCGGTATCCATGCTGGCCTGTCTGGCACTGGCAGTCGGCGTCACCTCTGCCGGCCCTCCCTCCCGTGACGCCCAAGCCACCACGGCCGGCGTATCCGCCGCGACCGCCACCACCCACACCGCGCTCGACGCGGCCGCCACCTCCGGCGATGCAAAGCCGGCGGCCACCGCAAACGCCACCCGGACGATCCCTGGCAAGACACCCACCCAACCGCCGAAAGCCCTGTACACGCGGACCGGTTGCAACCCCGCCAAGCCGAAGCCGCACACGGTCACGTGCAACTCGCTGTTCAAGGCGGGCAAGGACCTGCGCCCGCTGACCAGCAACGCCGGGCCGCTGCCGGACTCGCTCGGCCCGGCCGACATCCAGGCCGCCTACGACCTGCCCGACGGCGGCGCGGGCAAGACCGTCGCCATCATCGACGCGCT
>NZ_JBEXHL010000082.1:0-6496 GCF_040607795.1 Amycolatopsis sp. NPDC005232
TTTGGGCCACCCACTCAATCGCCTGAGGCGAGAGCTTGGTTCGTGTCCCGGTGGCCGCCCGGTTTCCCTGGCGACTTGGAGAACTTTACATGGCCGAAAACCCCCCAAAACAGGGGGGTCCCTTAACTCGATCTTCCCAGGTCAAACCCCGTGCTATCCCCGGAAACGGCCCGCCGCAGCCCCGAGCACCCCGTCCAGCCGCCTCGTCGGCCGGCGGAAAACATTGCTCCGACTACATTGCGGCGTATTGCACCGATCCAAAGCTCTGCCTACCGTCAGCCTCATGCCCACCCTCCACACCGGCCACGGCACCGTCCTTACCTACGACGACCGAGGTACCGGCGACCCGGCGCTGCTCCTCGTCCACGGCCACCCCTTCAACCGCTCCATGTGGCAGCCCCAGACCGAGCACTTCGCCGAACGGGGCTTCCGCGTCGTCGTCCCCGACCTCCGCGGCTACGGCGAGAGCACCGGCCCCGCCGTGACCGGCCTCCGCGACTTCACCCGCGACCTCATCGCGCTGGCCGACCACCTCGGCCTCGCCACGTTCGTCCTCGGCGGCCTCTCCATGGGCGGCCAGATCGCCATGCAGACCGTCGCCGACCACCCCGAGCGCGCCCAGGCGCTCCTCCTGGCCGACACCTTCCCCACCGCCGAGACCCCCGAGGGCCGCCAGAACAGACGAGCCGCCGCCACCAGGATCGAGCGGGAAGGGATGAGCGACTACGCCGACGAACTCCTCCCGAAGATGGTCTCCCCGCAAACCCGCGCGAAGAACCCCGAAGTCACCCAGCACGTCCTCACGATGATGCGCACCACTCCACCCACCGGCGCCGCCGCCGCACTCCGCGCCCGTGCGCTGCGCCCCGACTACCGGGTGACCCTCGAACAGGTCGACGTCCCCACGCTCGTGACAGTCGGCAGCGAAGACGAGTTCACCCCCGTGTCCGACGCCCAGCTCATGCACGGACTCGTGGCCGGTTCCGCACTGGCGGTGCTGGAAGGCGCGGGCCACCTGCCTAACCTGGAGTCCGCGGCCGGGTTCAACGACGTGTTCGGCCGGTTCCTGAACGCACTCCGGCCCCGGCCGGACCACCAGGCGGAAGAACGGTGACCCACTCCATGAAGACCGTATTCGTGACCGGCGCGAGTGCCGGGTTCGGCGCTGCGATCACGCGCCGGTTCGTGGCCGAGGGCTCGCGGGTCGTCGCCACGGCCCGCAGCGCCGACCGGCTCGCCGCGCTGACCTCGGAGCTCGGCGAGTCCGTGCTGCCCGTGGTGCTCGACGTGCGCGACAGCGACGCGATCGTCGCGGCCGTTGGCGCGCTGCCCGGCGACTGGGGCCGGATCGACGTGCTCGTGAACAACGCGGGCCTGGCCAAGGGCCTCGAGCCGGCGCAGGAGGCCCAGCTCGAGGACTGGGACCAGATGATCGAGACCAACGTGACCGGTCTCGTGCACCTCACCCGCGCGGTGCTGCCCGGCATGGTCGAGCGCGGCAGCGGCCACGTGATCAACATCGGCTCCATCGCCGGCACCTACCCCTACCCCGGCGGCAACGTCTACGGCGCGACCAAGGCGTTCGTGCACCAGTTCAGCCTCAACCTGCGCAGCGACCTGCGCGGCACCGGCGTGCGCGTGACCAACATCGAGCCCGGCATGGTCGGCGGCACGGAGTTCTCCAACGTCCGCTTCGGCGACGACGACAAGGCGGCAGGCGTCTACGCCGGCACCACCCCGCTCACCGCCGACGACATCGCCGAGTCCGTGTTCTGGGCCTCCGCGCAGCCGCCGCACGTGAACGTGAACGTCATCGAGATCATGCCGGTGGTGCAGAGCTTCTCGGCCCTGACCATCCACCGCGAGAGCTGAGTCTCGAAAATCAGGGCGCGAACCGCTCCAGCCCGAACAGGTCGAACAGCGCCTGCTGGGCCGGGTCGCGGTCGGTGAGGATGCGGCGGCTGCGCGGCCGCCCGCCGGTGGACGGGTAACGCAGCACCGTCTCGCCGATCCCGCACAGCTGGTCGAGCAGCTCGCCCACGGACAGGTTCATCCCGTCGCGGTCGGCCTCTCGCCGCATGAGGTGCGTGACGGTGGCGGCGAGCACCGAGACCAGCGCGTGCACGGCGACGCGGTGCGGAGTCCACTCCCACCGCGGCGTCGGGCCGACCGCGGCGGGGCCGGTGAGCCAGCGGAACGTCGACTCCAGGTAGGTCCGCGCGCGGTAAGCGGTGACGATCTCGGCCACCGGCCAGTCGCGGTCGGTCACGAGGATCTGCTTGCCGAAGTACTCGTCCACCAGCCGCGCGACGGCCGCCTCGTCGACCCGGCGCGTCAGCCGGATCTCGCCCGGCCGGGTACCGGTGAGCGTCGCCTCCAGGACCCGGCCGACGCGGCGGCCGCGCGTGACCCGCGAGATCTCGGCGTGGACCTGCGTGCGGTCGCCGCGGTGCGTACCGGCTTCCAGGGCCGCGGCCAGGCCGTCGAGCTCGCGGATCGCGGTGCTCAGCTCGTCGGTGAACGCGCGGTACTGCGCGGCGTACAGCGTGGCCGAGTGCGTGAGGATGACCCGGCGCCGCACGCCGTCGACGGTCGCGCGGGTGTCGATCGCGGTCAGCCCGGCGAAGCGTTCCGGGTCCACGCGCCGGCGGGCCGAAGCGGGCTGCGTGAGCAGGTCCGGGTGGTCGGCCGGAAGAAGCGAGCCGACGAACCCGCGCCGCGCGCCGAGGTCGAGCTGCGCAGCCTGCCCAGCGTGGAAGACGAGCGTGACGTCCGTGGCCGGATAACGCTCGCCCAGCTCCCCCGCCAGCGCGCCGAACGTCGGCGCCGCGCCGCTGTCCCTGCGGTACACCCGCGACGCGAGCGGGATCGCGCCGTCGCGCGTGACCACGAGGCCGAGTCCGGCGAGCGCGTCCTGGCAGGCCGAGGGCACCGTGCAGTCGGCGGCGGTGAAGGCCGCGAACTGCGGGACGTCCACGGCGAGCGCGGAGGTGCCGTCGTCGCCGAGCAGGTCGAGCACGGCTTCGGCGACCGCCGTTTCGACGCCCGTGATGCGCTCCGGCGTCAGGCGCTGCAACGCCCGCCAGTGGGCCGCCGTGGTGACGGCGGCCTTCGGCGGACGCGGGCGCACGAGGTCCTGCGCCGCGCAGCCGGCCCACCACTGTTCGAAGCTCGCGCCGGCGCCGGTCGCGCGGTGCAGCACGGCGAGCGCGACGTGGAAGCCGAGCGTGGTCTTCGCGCGCTGCGGGCCCGCCACGGCGTCGACCCGACGGACGAGATCGAGCCGCTGGATCGTGCCCCACACGGCCGCCACATCACCGAACGTGCGGTGCCGCGCGCCGCCCGGTTCCGCGCCGCCGGGCAGCGCGCCGGCGATGTCCTCGGCCGTGCCGAGGTACCGCTGCGTCACCACCCGCGGCGCGCCGTCGACCCGCGCGGATTCGGCCAGGTAGTAGTACGTCCGTCCGCCGATGCGCTTCCCGATCACCGATGCCACACTTTAGGTAATACACGTTCCGCGGGTGATCGACAACCTTTCCACGCCTCTGACCAGCGCGGATGATCGTCTCTTCCGAACGGGTGAGCACGTGGCGGACAACGCACTGGCCCACTTCCGCGAGCTGGTCCTAGCGTGACGGGAATGGCACCCGAACCCGAGTTGACCGCCCCTACCCCGTCGGCGATGCGCCGCGCGCTCGCGCGGGCCAGGGACGGGAAGACGCTCGACCTCGCCGAGGCCACCGTGCTGCTGCACGCGCGCGGCGACGACCTCAAGACGCTGTCCGAGCACGCCTCCCGAATCCGCGACGCCGGCCTCGAAGCCGCCGGTCGCGCGGGCGTCATCACCTACAGCCGCAAGGTTTTCATCCCGCTGACGCGGCTGTGCCGCGACCGTTGCGGCTACTGCACCTTCGTGACCGTGCCGGGCCGGCTCGAGTCGCCGTTCCTCTCGCCCGACGAGGTCCTCGAGATCGCCCGCAAGGGCGCCGAGATGGGTTGCAAGGAAGCCCTGTTCACACTCGGCGACCGGCCCGAGGACCGCTGGACGGCCGCCCGCGACTGGCTCGACGCCCACGGCTACGACGACACGCTCTCCTACGTCCGCGCGATGGCCATCCGCGTGCTGGAGGAAACCGGCCTGCTGCCGCACCTGAACCCCGGCGTGCTGAGCTGGCAGGACTTCCAGCGGCTCAAGCCGGTGGCGCCGTCGATGGGCATGATGCTCGAGACCACGGCGACGCGGCTGTGGAGCGAGAAGGGCGGCCCGCACTACGGCTCGCCGGACAAGGATCCCGCCGTCCGGCTGCGCGTGCTGGAGGACGCCGGGCGCAGCTCCGTGCCGTTCACGACCGGCGTGCTGATCGGCATCGGCGAGACGCACGAGGAGCGGGCGGACGCGCTGTTCGAGATCCGCAAGGTCGCCAAGACCTACGGCGGCGTCCAGGAAGTCATCGTGCAGAACTTCCGGGCGAAGCCGGACACGAAGATGCGCGCGACCCCGGACGCCGACCTCGAAGAGCTGGCCGCGAACATCGCCGTGGCGCGGCTCGTGCTGGGCCCGAAGATGCGCATCCAGGCGCCGCCGAACCTGATCGGCAACCAGTACGACCTGATGATCCGCGCCGGGATCGACGACTGGGGCGGCGTCTCGCCGCTGACCCCGGACCATGTCAACCCGGAACGCGCGTGGCCGCAGATCGACGAGCTGGCCCGCCGCACCGAGAAGGCCGGCTTCGAGCTGAAGGAACGGCTCACGATCTACCCCGAGTACGTCAACGCCGGTGAGCCGTGGCTGGACCCGCGGATCACGCGGCACGTCGCCGCGCTCGTCGACCCGGCCACCGGGATGGCGCGCGAGGGCGCGATGCCGGTCGGTATCCCGTGGCAGGAGCCGGACGGCGGCTGGCAGCAGTCCGGCCGCACCGACCTGCACACCGAGATCGACACCACCGGCCGGACGGAAGACCGCCGCAGCGACTTCGACTCCGTGTACGGGGATTGGAAGGAGATCGGCGACCGGATCAAGACCGGGCCGCAGAAGTTCGACTCCACCGTCCTGGAAGCCTTGCGCAGTGCGGAAAAGGACCCCGCTGGGCTGTCCGACGACGCCGCGCTGGCGCTGCTGTCGGCCGAGGGCAAGGAACTGGACGCGTTCACGAAGCTCGCCGACGACCTGCGGCGCGAGACGGTCGGCGACGACGTCACGTTCGTCGTCACGCGGAACATCAACTTCACCAACGTCTGCTACACGGGTTGCCGCTTCTGCGCCTTCGCGCAGCGTCGCACCGACGCCGACGCGTACACGCTCTCACTGGAGCAGGTCGGCGACCGCGTGGACGAGGCGTGGGCCGCGGGCGCGACCGAGATCTGCATGCAGGGCGGCATCCACCCGGACCTGCCGGGCACCGCGTACTTCGACCTCGCCGCCGAGGTCAAGCGGCGACAGCCCGACATCCACCTCCACTCCTACAGCCCGATGGAGGTCGTCAACGGCGCCTCCCGGACCAATCTGTCCCTGCGCGACTGGCTGATCCAGGCCAAGGAGTCCGGTGTGGACTCCCTGCCGGGCACGGCGGCCGAGATCCTCGACGACGACGTCCGCTGGGTGCTGACCAAGGGCAAGCTGCCGACGTCGGAGTGGATCAAGGTCGTCACCACCGCGCACGAGGTCGGCCTGCCGACGACGTCCACGATGATGTACGGCCACGTCGACACGCCCGCGCACTGGGTCGCACACCTGAAGCTGCTCGCCCGGCTGCAGCGCGAAGGCCTGGAGAAGCACGGGCGGCGCGGGTTCACCGAGTTCGTGCTGCTGCCGTTCATCCACCAGAGCTCGCCGATCTACCTCGCCGGGCTCGCCCGCCCGGGAGCCACCCAGAACGAGAACCGGGCGGTGCACGCGCTGGCCCGGCTGCTGCTGCACGGGATGATCGACAACATCCAGAGCTCCTGGGTGAAGCTCGGCGAAGAGGGCAGCCGCGCGGTGCTGCAGGGTGGCGTCAACGACATCGGCGGCACGCTGATGGAGGAGACGATCTCTCGCATGGCCGGCGCGTCGAACGGCTCGTACAAGACGATCAGCGACATGCGCGCGATGGTCGAGCCGCTGGGCCGGCCGTTGCGTCAGCGGACTACGGGGTACGGAGTGCCGTCGGCTGAGCGCATGGCCGCCGCGGAGGCGTCGGACGGGGTGGCGACGGCGGTGCGGAAGCCGTTGCTGCCGTTGCTGACTTCCTGAGTTTCGGTGGTGCTGCGCCCCCGGCCGAGTTCGGTCCGGGGCGCATTCATGCGCACTGTCTCCACTCGATCGGGTGTGGACAACTGGCCTCGAGAGGGCCCGGGCGCCGGGAATTGTCGGTGGTCGCCGATAGACTGGACGTGGGACGCCCCCTCGGGAGGGCCAGGGTTCCGGCAAAGTCTTTGGGCCTGGTTGTAGGGCGGGCACGGTCTCTGTTGATCATGTGATTGTCGAAGTCCCATGATCGTGAGAGAGCCG
>NZ_JBEXHL010000083.1:0-5909 GCF_040607795.1 Amycolatopsis sp. NPDC005232
GCCCCAGGTGGCAGGCGGATCTCGGCGATGTCCGCGGGGAAGCGTGGCCCGGTGATCTGCCGCCGGCGATATCCGGTGACGGGATCACGCCACTCGTCACCACCGTCTGGCAAGCTGGGCGCTATGACCGACCCGCGTGACCAGTGATGTGCCTTCCACTTCTCCCCGCGCAACCCCGCCGGGCCGAGGCAGGGTGACATGGCGCGGTCTCGTCCACGACGGTCCACAGCGGACAGCCGAGCCTCGTGCACGCGGCGCAGCTGAGGAAATCGATTGTGAACTTCCAGTCGGCGGTTTCCACGTCACGCGTACTCGGCACGTGGGACCGCGAGAGGCGGGGCCGGGACCTCGGGCGGGGACCGGTTCAGTCGCGCCGGTGCCGTCCGGTGCGGAAGAGTTGCCGCGGCGGACGGACGGGCCGGTCCTCGGCCAGGTGCCGGGGCACGCCGGGATCGGTCAGCTCGCCGATGAGATCGGCGACCGCCACTAATCGGGTCGTGGCGGGCTCCGGCGACCCGGCGTCCACGAGCGGAACCCACGCGCTACCCGGTTCGGCTGCATCCACGCAGGACCCCACGACCACGCCGGCGCGGACCACCACCCCCTCACCGCCTGCCTCCCGTTCGAGGTAGGCCAGGTGCCGTCCCACCGTGTAGTCCACGGCTCTCGCTCCGACCGCGGCTCGCTTCTTGACGTCGTCGGCCATCGCCGCCCCTCCTGATGATCTCCGGGAGAACGACCGCCGGGTCCGGGGCGGCGCAACACTCGGCAGGCGACTCTACCGGGAAACCAGACGAAGGCACGTGAATTCCCCCGAACAGCGGACGGACCACCGTCCGAAGTAGAGGATGTGCGACACCGGAATCCCAGTCCGGTGGGCCCGGCCGCCGGCGGATCGCCGAACGTCCCCGCGCCGAACCCGGCGAATCCACTGTGGCAGCCCGATCGCACGACAGGACCACCCGGATTCGCCGCCTCGCGGCTCGGGGCGTCAGTCGCCGGGTGGTGCGGCGTCGAGGATGTCGGTGGCGCGGACCATGTTCACGGGCGCGTCCGGCTCCGTGCCACGTTGCTGGACCGGCACCCAGGTGGTGCTGGTGTGTTCGTCGCACCATCGAGTGATTACCCATCTACTCGCGCGGGCGCGGGCGCTCCGGCAAGGAGACGCCGTATTCCTGCCTAACGAACCAGAAGGGAGCACGAATGCTTGACAGTGACGAGCACGTCCGCCGCTACGAGGAGACCGACGGCGAAGGCGGCCACGACTGGCAGCCGGGGGTGCCGGCACTGGTCCTGACCACCAAGGGCGGCGAGGACGCAAACTCGCGCTGATCTACCAGGAGGTGGACGGCAACCCGGTGATCGTGGCGTCCAACGGCGGCGCCCTGAAGCCCCCGAGCTGGTACCTCAACCTGCAGGCCGAGCCCGAGGTCCGCGTGCAGGTGAAGGCGGACAAGTTCACCGCCCGCGCTTGCACGGTTGAGGGAGACGAGCGCGCGAAGCTGTGGGAAAAGATGGCCCAGGTGTGGCCGTACTACGACGAGTACACAAAGAGGACCGATCGCGAGATCCCCGTGGTCGTGCTCGAACGGATGTGACCTGCGGCGTGTCCGGTGTCCGCGGACCCGCCGAGTCGGGTCGAGCCGAGATCGGCGACGAATGACGTTCATGGCCCCGCGACACCGGACGCGCAGACACCGGGGGAGAGCTTCACAGTTCCATGCTCGGCTTACGTCGTCGGGTATCCCTCCGGGCCAAGGCACCGGAGACTGGCGCGGTGCCGAGGCCGTTGTCGCCATCGCTGTGGCGCAGCACCCAGTCGTCGAGGTCGAGGGCAATTTCCAATGGTTCCCTGACCATGTAGGCCCGCAGGCTGGTCACCTCGCCGGCTGCTCCGGTCGCGTGATCCTCTTCGGAGAGCAGTGCCGAGAAAGCGGCCTCGGACATCGCGTAGCGCGCTCGAGTGGTCTCGGGTGACACCTGCAGCACGTCGCCGATGACCTGCCAGTCGGCGCCGCCCACACGCTCGAACACGACGGCGGCTTCGAAGAACCGCTCGGCGAGAGTGAGCACTCGGGCGGCGTGAGCCAGCGCAGTGCCTGGTGCACAAGTCGTGCCGTCGGGGTTCAGCTCATGCTCGCCGATCGGGACGGCGAAACGCGCGAAGTCGGCCAGTTCGCAAGCTGCGTAGGCCATCACCAGCCTCGCTCGCGCCGCGTCCGTGTACGGTGCGGCGGCTCCCGCGCCAATTTCGGTCATGTCCACCTCAATTCTCCCGGTTGCTGATGATCGCTGCGGATCCCCGAGACGTCAGCCACGCAGGAAATACAGGACGGTCGTGATCACAGCGGTGGTCAGGAGGACGCCTCGCAGCAGCCAGGCGGGAAAACGGCGGGCCAGGTAGGCGCCGGCGAATCCTCCGGCCACGGCGCCGACCAACATCGCGGCGAGCATGAGCGGAGCGCTCAGTGCGTCCGAGGCGATGAGGAACAGCACGCTCGAGCTGAGAAAAATGGCGGCGAGTTGGGTGACCCGCATCGGGTTGCTGACCGCCGTGTCCAGGGCGAGGCCGATGCTCCAGAGGGCCACCGTAAGGATGCCTACGGCTCCGCCGAAGTATCCGCCGTACACCGCGAGGAAGAACTGGGCGATCAGGACCGCTCGTGAACTCATGCGAACCGAGCGACCCAGTACCCTGCTCACTGCCCCGGAGACGTAGCGGCCCAAGGCGAGGGTCACTGTGGCGAACGCCAGCAGCCAGGGCGACGCGGCGTCGAACGACGCTGCCGGCAACACCAGCACCAGGCCGGCACCGACGCCACTGCCGATCACGCTGACCGTGGTCAGCGCCTTCGTGGACGTTTGCCCGACGGGGGTCAGGTCGTGTCGGTAGACCCACGCGCTGGCCACGGCGGCGGGCGCGAGGGCGAGCCGCGACACCGCGTTGGCCATCACCGGCGGCATGCCGGCGGCGACGAGTGCGGGCAGCGCGACGAAGGTTCCGCCGCCCCCGATGGCGTTCAGCGCCCCGGCGGCGACGCCGGCCAGCAGGATCAGAAAAGACTCACTCACACGCCGAGCATCCGGCACGGACAAGTAATTCCACAATGCGGAATAGACGTACTCAGCCTAAGGCGGTGCCTTAGGCTGAGGCGATGCGCTATGACCTGGACGACCTGCGGCTGTTCCTCCACATCGTCACGGAGGGGTCGATCACGGCGGGCGCCCATCGCATGCACCTGAGCCTGCCCTCGGCCAGTGCCCGGGTGCGTTCGCTGGAACACCACGCCGGGGTGGCGCTGCTGGTCCGCGGTCGGCGGGGCGTGCGTCCCACACCCGCGGGGACGACCCTGGCCCGCCACGCACGCGACGTACTCGACCAGACCGTCCGCCTCGATAACGCCGTCGCGAGCTACACCCGGTCTCCGACCGCTCCGCTGATCCTGCTGGGCGGGGGCTCCGCGATGCACCGGCTCGTGCCGCAAGCCCTGATCTCCTTCCTCGGCACCCACCCGGACATCGATGTCACCGTGTCCGAGAGCCGCACTCCGCAGACAGTGCGCATGCTCGCCGACGGGGAGGCCGATCTGGGGGTCGTCCTCGACGACGAGGCCGACGGCTGCGGCCTGCGGGTGGAGCCCCTCGCCGACGACTCTCTCGTCGTGATCGGCCAGGCCGGAGGGATCCTTGCCGGCAGGACCGCGCTGACCTACGGCGAGGTGGCCGAGCACCCACTCGTCGGCCTCGACGCCGACTCGTCGCTGCGCCGCTGGATCGAGAAACACCTGGGGCCCCACGCCCCGGTGGTGCGCCACCGCACCACCGTCGCCAACCTGAGCGTCCTCATCTCCCTCGCCGCCGCCGGCGTCGGGCTGGCCGTCGTGCCCCGTCGTGCCATCGACCCCGACCAGCCCCTCGACGTGTGCGAGCTGCAGGACCCCTGGGCTCGCCGCCACCATCTACTGGCCTGGGCGATCAAGGACGGCGCCGCGTCACCGGCGGCCGACGCACTCGCCGAACACCTGCGCCGCGCGGCCCTGTCCGAGCCTTCCTTCCGCAACGCCCACGAAGACCCCGTCGGCCGACAACCCTTCCACCACGGCTGACCGGATACCGGACGCGGGCCAAGTTCTACCAACCGTCAGAATCGGCTGTGCCGCCCCAGGAGGGTATCGAGCCGCAAGAAGGACACGTGCCCGCTGGTGTGCAAGATACCGACGTGGCGTCCCGCCAGCACGCGCCGAACACAACGCTCCGTTCTGAGCAGCCGCGACCGTCGACGCTCTGGCCGACGGAATCGGCGCGGAGGAGTGTTAGGTCGGTGGACTTCGTCCGGACTCTTAGAGTTCCTTGAGGAACTCGAGTACGGCTGTGTTGAACGCCTCGGGTTCCTCCCAGAACGGTGAGTGGCCGCTTTCGTCGAACAGGACGAGGGAGGTCTGCGGGATCAGCTCTGCAAGCGATTCCCAGACCGGAGTCGGATAGATCTGGCTCTTGCGGCCGTGTGCGAGGAGCACCGGTACGTCGATGGAGGGCAGCATCGGGCGCCAGTCCTGGCTGGAGAACGAGACCCACAGCGCGAGCGCGGTGAGGTCCGGCACCGTGGTCGACTCGTCGGCCCACCACGCCAGCACCTCGGGCTCCGGGGCACTCCCGGCCGCGAACATGGCGGGCACCAGCGTGCTCATCAGACCGGTCCGGTCGGCGATCATCTGCCGCTGCACGTCCAGTGAGCTTCGGGCGTCCAGCGTGCCGAACACGCCATGCGGCCAGCCCTCGTCCGCGAACAGGTAGGGGGTCATGTCGATGTCGATGACCCCGGCGAGGCGTTCGGTGCCGAACTGGGCCAGGTAGTTGTAGACGGTGGCCATGCCCATCGACCAACCGGCCAGCACCGCGTCTCGCAGGTCGAGCGCGGCCAGCACAGTGTCGACGTCTCGGCCGACCTGCTCCATGGTCAGGTGCACCAGCTCCTTGCCGGAGCGCCCGTGTCCGCGCGAGTCGATGGTGATGACTCGATGGTGGGCGGCGAGTGCTTTGACGTTCTTGTGGAAGAAGCGACCGTTCATCGTCCATCCGTGGATCAGGACGATCGGGCGGCCGCTGCCGGTGGATTCGTAATGCAGAAGGACACCGTCAGATGCCGGGACGAAGGGCATGTCCGCTCCTTTGCGGGACGGTTCCGGGTGCGCACCGTGTTCGCGCGTGCCAGGAACGATTCGGGCCAGAGGCGCAGGTCCAGTTGCGTGGGAAGACAGCAAAGCACGATCAGGAGGCGTGGTCAACAAACAGTTGTTGCGCACGGACAGTGACGAAATCGCCGGCTGTGGGCCTCGAGTTTCACCGTGCAGGGACCGTGCCCTCCGTACCCGGAGATTCCTTGCGGGACACCTTTGGTTGACGCGTGTTTAGCGGCATGGCGGAGACCGATCGCACGGCGTGCACGCGGTGCTCGGAGGTATGTTTGAGGATCCGATGACGTCGCCGTGCGGCCTGTCTTATGCCGTGACGAGAATCGAACCGGACCATGTCGTGGTCACCGAGTCCAGGGGATGAGCATGAATCTCTCCGCGGAGCATTCCGGCCCACGACAACGGCGACGATGAGAACCGAGCTCGATGCGTCAGCCGTCGTCCTTCTGACGACCCCAGCCCTGTGACGGTCCGCCCGGCAATGCGGCCGAGGTGGCATCGAGGTACGGCGGAAACTCCATAGTTCGTTCAGTCAACGGAGCGTCCAGTAGCCAATGCTGCACGCCGACCGCGCCAGCGGCCGTTTGGTGGCGATCGTGGCGAACTTCCTGCCGGCGGGGCCGTATTCGCGAAGCCTGGTGGGACTCAATCGCCGCACATCCAGCCGTATTTGCCGAGTCGTGGCCGGAGTACGCGGTCGACGCTCCACATGGCGTT
>NZ_JBEXHL010000084.1:0-5262 GCF_040607795.1 Amycolatopsis sp. NPDC005232
GTGTGTTGCTTGAGAACTCAACAGTGTGCTAGTGAACTAAGCCAGTAGAGCTTATATGTAACCTCGTATGAGGTTCCTTTGAGAAAACTAGATTGAGAATAGTCTCGATCAAACTATTCATTGTTGGAGAGTTTGATCCTGGCTCAGGACGAACGCTGGCGGCGTGCTTAACACATGCAAGTCGAACGCTGAAACACTTTCGGGTGTGGATGAGTGGCGAACGGGTGAGTAACACGTGGGTAATCTGCCCTGCACTCTGGGATAAGCCTTGGAAACGGGGTCTAATACCGGATATCACCAACTTCCGCATGGGGGTTGGTTGAAAGTTCTGGCGGTGCAGGATGAACCCGCGGCCTATCAGCTTGTTGGTGGGGTAATGGCCTACCAAGGCGACGACGGGTAGCCGGCCTGAGAGGGTGACCGGCCACACTGGGACTGAGACACGGCCCAGACTCCTACGGGAGGCAGCAGTGGGGAATATTGCACAATGGGCGAAAGCCTGATGCAGCGACGCCGCGTGAGGGATGACGGCCTTCGGGTTGTAAACCTCTTTCGCCAGGGACGAAGCGCAAGTGACGGTACCTGGATAAGAAGCACCGGCTAACTACGTGCCAGCAGCCGCGGTAATACGTAGGGTGCGAGCGTTGTCCGGAATTATTGGGCGTAAAGAGCTCGTAGGCGGTTTGTCACGTCGGCCGTGAAATCTCCACGCTTAACGTGGAGCGTGCGGTCGATACGGGCAGACTTGAGTTCGGTAGGGGAGACTGGAATTCCTGGTGTAGCGGTGAAATGCGCAGATATCAGGAGGAACACCGGTGGCGAAGGCGGGTCTCTGGGCCGATACTGACGCTGAGGAGCGAAAGCGTGGGGAGCGAACAGGATTAGATACCCTGGTAGTCCACGCTGTAAACGTTGGGCGCTAGGTGTGGGCGACATCCACGTTGTCCGTGCCGTAGCTAACGCATTAAGCGCCCCGCCTGGGGAGTACGGCCGCAAGGCTAAAACTCAAAGGAATTGACGGGGGCCCGCACAAGCGGCGGAGCATGTGGATTAATTCGATGCAACGCGAAGAACCTTACCTGGGCTTGACATGCGCCAGACATCCCCAGAGATGGGGCTTCCCTTGTGGTTGGTGTACAGGTGGTGCATGGCTGTCGTCAGCTCGTGTCGTGAGATGTTGGGTTAAGTCCCGCAACGAGCGCAACCCTTATCCTACGTTGCCAGCGCGTTATGGCGGGGACTCGTGGGAGACTGCCGGGGTCAACTCGGAGGAAGGTGGGGATGACGTCAAGTCATCATGCCCCTTATGTCCAGGGCTTCACACATGCTACAATGGCTGGTACAGAGGGCTGCGATACCGCGAGGTGGAGCGAATCCCTTAAAGCCGGTCTCAGTTCGGATCGCAGTCTGCAACTCGACTGCGTGAAGTCGGAGTCGCTAGTAATCGCAGATCAGCAACGCTGCGGTGAATACGTTCCCGGGCCTTGTACACACCGCCCGTCACGTCATGAAAGTCGGTAACACCCGAAGCCCATGGCCCAACCCGCAAGGGAGGGAGTGGTCGAAGGTGGGACTGGCGATTGGGACGAAGTCGTAACAAGGTAGCCGTACCGGAAGGTGCGGCTGGATCACCTCCTTTCTAAGGAGCACAACACATCCACCAGGCCGGGATACCCGGACCAACCTCGGTGGAGTGGCTGGGGCCTAGTCCTCGAATGTAGGACTGTCCTGGTTGCTCAAGGAATTGTGGAACTACTGGTTATGGCTCATTGCGGTGGCGACACTGCCGGCTAGTACTGCGAAGGTCTTCGGGTCTTGGCGTGGAACGCGGGTTTGTGGAGCCGGGTGGTGGGTTGTTCACGATGCACACTGTTGGGTCCTGAGGCAACACGCCTTGGGGCATTTGCCCTGGGAACGTGTGTTTCTGGTGTGGTGTTTGAGAACTGTAGAGTGGATGCGAGCATCTTTGTGGTCAAGTTGTTAAGGGCACATGGTGGATGTCTTGGCTTCAGGAGCCGATGAAGGACGTAGGAGGCTGCGATAAGCCTCGGGGAGCTGTCAACCGAGCTGTGATCCGAGGATTTCCGAATGGGGAAACCCAGCACCAGTGATGTGGTGTTACCCGCCGGTGAATATATAGCCGGTGTGGAGGGAACGCGGGGAAGTGAAACATCTCAGTACCCGTAGGAAGAGAAAACAAAAGTGATTCCGTGAGTAGTGGCGAGCGAAAGCGGAAGAGGCTAAACCGTTTGCATGTGATACCTGTCAGGGGTTGTGTAGACGGTGTTGTGGGACCCGCCTTGAAGAGACTGACATTTCTTCGGGATGGCGCATGTGTTAGTGGAACGCCTTGGGATGGGCGACCGGAGTGGGTGAGAGTCCCGTACGCGAAAACGCATGTTGTTGTTCTTGGTGGTGTTCCCGAGTAGCAGCGAGCTCGTGGAATTTGCTGTGAATCTGCCGGGACCACCCGGTAAGCCTAAATACTTCCTGAAGACCGATAGCGGACGAGTACCGTGAGGGAAAGATGAAAAGTACCCCGGGAGGGGAGTGAAAGAGTACCTGAAACCGTGTGCCTACAAGCCGTCAGAGCTTTCGAGTGATGGCGTGCCTTTTGAAGAATGAGCCTGCGAGTTAGTGCTGCGTGGCGAGGTTAACCCGTGTGGGGTAGCCGTAGCGAAAGCGAGTCTGAATAGGGCGATATAGTCGCGTGGTCTAGACCCGAAGCGGAGTGATCTACCCATGGCCAGGGTGAAGCGTCGGTAAGACGTCGTGGAGGCCCGAACCCACCAGGGTTGAAAACCTGGGGGATGAGCTGTGGGTAGGGGTGAAAGGCCAATCAAACTCCGTGATAGCTGGTTCTCCCCGAAATGCATTTAGGTGCAGCGTCGCGTGTTTCTTGTTGGGGGTAGAGCTACTGGATGGTCTAGGGGCCTTACCGGGTTACCGAAATCAACCAAACTCCGAATACCAATAAGTGAGAGCGCGGCAGTGAGACGGCGGGGGATAAGCTTCGTCGTCGAGAGGGAAACAGCCCAGAACACCAGCTAAGGCCCCTAAGTGTGTGCTCAGTGGGAAAGGATGTGGGATTGCCCAGACAACCAGGAGGTTGGCTTAGAAGCAGCCACCCTTGAAAGAGTGCGTAATAGCTCACTGGTCAAGTGGTCCTGCGCCGACAATGTAGCGGGGCTTAAGCACACCGCCGAAGCTGTGTCATTGACACAATAGATCCGCTCAACCTTTCGGGGTTGTGTGTAGTCGTGTTGATGGGTAGGGGAGCGTCCTGCATCCAGTGAAGCCGTGGCGGAAGCTAGCGGTGGAGGGTGTGGGAGTGAGAATGCAGGCATGAGTAGCGAATGCAGAGTGAGAAACTCTGCCGCCGGATGACCAAGGGTTCCTGGGCCAGGCTAATCCGCCCAGGGTAAGTCGGGACCTAAGGCGAGGCCGACAGGCGTAGTCGATGGACAACGGGTTGATATTCCCGTACCCGAGCATGTGCGCCCATGATGAGGCAGTTGATACTAACCACCCAAAGCGCATGGTGAAGTCTTCGGATGGAGCTGTGTTGTGGAGCGTGGGATCTGATTCTGTAGTAGTCAAGCGATGGGGTGACGCAGGAAGGTAGCTCCGCCAGGCGATGGTTGTCCTGGTGTAAGCGTGTAGGCCGGAACATAGGCAAATCCGTGTTCCATGTAGGCTGAGACGTGATGCGTAGCCGTTTGAGGCGAAGAGGGTGATCCTATGCTGCCGAGAAAAGCCTCTAGTGAGTGCATGCACGGCCCGTACCCCAAACCAACACAGGTGGTCAGGTAGAGAATACCAAGGCGATCGGGTGAACTGTGGTTAAGGAACTCGGCAAAATGCCCCCGTAACTTCGGGAGAAGGGGGGCCAAACACCTTGAAGTCCTTCGCGGACTAGGGGTGGGTGGCCGCAGAGACCAGCGGAAAGCGACTGTTTACTAAAAACACAGGTCCATGCGAAGTCGCAAGACGATGTATATGGACTGACGCCTGCCCGGTGCTGGAACGTTAAGAGGACCGGTTAATCCCTTCGGGGGTGAAGCTGAGAATTTAAGCGCCAGTAAACGGCGGTGGTAACTATAACCATCCTAAGGTAGCGAAATTCCTTGTCGGGTAAGTTCCGACCTGCACGAATGGCGTAACGACTTTCCGGCTGTCTCAACCACAGGCCCGGCGAAATTGCACTACGAGTAAAGATGCTCGTTACGCGCGGCAGGACGGAAAGACCCCGGGACCTTTACTATAGTTTGGTATTGGTTTTCGGTTCGGCTTGTGTAGGATAGGTGGGAGACTGTGAAGCGGTGACGCTAGTTATCGTGGAGTCAATGTTGAAATACCACTCTGGTCGAATTGGGAATCTGAACCTCGGGCCATGATCTGGTTCAGGGACAGTGCCTGATGGGTAGTTTAACTGGGGCGGTTGCCTCCTAAAGAGTAACGGAGGCGCCCAAAGGTTCCCTCAGCCTGGTTGGCAATCAGGTGTTGAGTGCAAGTGCACAAGGGAGCTTGACTGTGAGACAGACATGTCGAGCAGGGACGAAAGTCGGGACTAGTGATCCGGCACCACCTGGTGGAAGGGGTGTCGCTCAACGGATAAAAGGTACCCCGGGGATAACAGGCTGATCTTGCCCAAGAGTCCATATCGACGGCATGGTTTGGCACCTCGATGTCGGCTCGTCGCATCCTGGGGCCGGAGTAGGTCCCAAGGGTTGGGCTGTTCGCCCATTAAAGCGGCACGCGAGCTGGGTTTAGAACGTCGTGAGACAGTTCGGTCCCTATCCGCCGCGCGCGTAGGATACTTGAGGAAGGCTGTCCCTAGTACGAGAGGACCGGGACGGACGAACCTCTGGTGTGCCAGTTGTCCCGCCAGGGGCATGGCTGGTTGGCCACGTTCGGAAGGGATAACCGCTGAAGGCATCTAAGCGGGAAGCCTGTTCCAAGATGAGGTATCCCACCCCATGTGGGTTAAGGCCCCCAAGAGACGATTGGGTTGATAGGCCAGAAATGGAAGCACAGTAATGTGTTGTTGAGTTGACTGGTACTAATAGGCCGAGGACTTGCCTACAAAGATGTTACGCATCCACTCTACGGTTCTGAAACACCACGCGTGTTTCATAGTGTTTCGGTGGTTATAGCGCCAGGGAAACGCCCGGTCCCATTCCGAACCCGGAAGCTAAGCCTGGTAGCGCCGATGGTACTGCAACCGAAGGGTTGTGGGAGAGTAGGACGCCGCCGAACTAA
>NZ_JBEXHL010000085.1:0-5089 GCF_040607795.1 Amycolatopsis sp. NPDC005232
CACCTGGAAGACGCCGAAGCCGAGCTGCGGCATCTCGACGCCGTTGTTCAACTTGGTGACAGGAACGCTGGTCAACTCAAAAACCCCTTCTGTAGCAAGAAAACTCACGGAATGATCGCCGACGCGACCCCGCCGTCGACGCGCAGCGCGCCCCCGGTGGTCGCGGCGGCCTGGTCGGAGGCGACGTAGGTGATGAGGTTCGCCACCTCCTCCGGGCGGATCAGGCGGCCCAGCAGGGAGGTCGGACGGTCCTGGGCCATGAACCGCCGCTCGGCCTCGGCGAAGTCGAGGTCCGGGTACAGGCTGCGCACGAACTCGCGCACGCCCTCGGTGAGCGTGGGTCCGGGCAGCACGCTGTTGACGGTGACGCCCGTGCCGGCCACCTCCTGCGCCATCCCGCGGGACAACGCCAGCTGGGCCGTCTTCGTCATACCGTAGTGGACCATCTCGGTCGGCGGCTGAACCGCCGATTCACTGCTGACGAAGATCACCCGGCCCCACCCGCGATTCACCATCCTGGGTGCGTAGTGCCGCGTCAGCCGGACGCCCGAGAGCACGTTCACCTGGTAGATCCGGAGCCACTCCTCGTCGCTGATCTCGAACACCGGGATCGGCGCGAAGACGCCGGCGTTGTTCACCAGCACGTCCACGTCCGGCAGCTGCTCAACAAGCGACGCCACGCCCTCCGCGGTGCCGACGTCGGCGGCGATCCCGCGCACGCCCAGACGCTTCGCGACCTCGGCCACGCGATCGGCGTTGCGGCCGTTCACCACCACGTCTGCCCCCGCGGCGGCCAGCGCGGCGGCCGCGGCCTCGCCGATGCCGGCGGTGGACCCCGTGACCAGCGCGGTGCGCCCGCTCAGGTCGATGTTCATCGGGTGGATACCCCTTCCTGCGTTCGCGAGTACAGTGACAGCAGACGATTACGAGCGTCAGCAATACTTGCACACGCGGCTATTTGCACACGCTCGATAGTGCCTGAAGGGCGAACCACCCGCAACCGCGGGGGTCGGCGAGAAGGGGTGAACCGTGTCACTGGCTGACGACGCCGTGGAGGCCCGGGCGCAGGGCTGGCGCACTCTGGCCGCGTTGCACGCGCGCATCGAAGACCGGCTGCAGCGCGCGCTCGAGCGCGACCACGAGCTGTCGGTGAGCGAGTACACCGTCCTCGACGTGCTCGCCCGCCAGGACGGCTTCCACCTTCGGATGAACCAGCTCGCCAACGCCGTGGTGCTGAGCCAGTCGGCCACCACCCGCTTGGTGACCCGGCTCGAGGACCGCGGCCTGCTGTCGCGCTACCTCTGCCCGACGGACCGGCGCGGCATCTACACCGAGGTGACCGTCGCGGGCCGCGAGCTGCTCGACGAGGCCCGCCCGACGCACGACGCCACGCTGTCGGCCGCGCTCGCCGAGGCCGAGGAGCTGCCGGAACTGGCGCCACTCGTCGGTGCGCTGGGTTCGCTCGCCTTCGCGAAACAGTAACGCACCGTCACCATTCGGCTAGGGCCGTCCGAGGACCTTCGGCCCTAGGCGGGCGCCGTTTCCGGCGTGACGCTGGACCGGGAAACTTCCCGGAAGCCGGGTGGCGAAATGACGGAAAACGCTCGTATCGCGGAAGAAGCCCCCGCCGGAATCCTCGAACGCCTCGGCCGCTGGTGCGCCGCGCGTCCGTGGCCGGTGATCGTGATCTGGATCCTCGTGCTGGCCGGTGCGACGGTGGCCAACAACCTCGTGGGCGGCACGTACAGTGACGACTTCAGCCTGCCCGACGCCGAATCCGGCCGCGGCAGCACCGTGCTCGCCGAGCACGGCGTCGTCGGTGGTTCGAACAGCGCGCGCCTGGTCTTCACCACTGACTCCGGCACGCTGAGCAGCCAGAGCGCGGCCATCGAGCAGGCCGCGACGGCGGTCCGCGCCGTGCCCCACGTCGTGTCGCTGTCCGACCCGCTCGCGCCGGGCACCACCGCGCCCGATGGCCGCGTCGCCTTCGCCAACATCCAGTTCGACGACAAGCCCGCCGCGCTCGGCACCGACCTCGTCGACGGCATCGACAAGGCCACCGATCCCGTCCGCGCGACCGGTGTCCAGGTCGACTACAGCGGCGCACTCGGCAAGGCGGCCGAACCCGGCGCCGGCGACCTGCGCTCGGAGTCCGTGGGCATCATCGTCGCGATTCTGGTGCTGCTGCTGGCTTTCGGCAGCGTGATCGCCGCCGGCCTGCCGATCGTCACGTCGGTGATCGGCGTCGCGACCGGCCTCGGCATCCTCGGCCTGCTGGCGGCCGCGATCAGCTTCGCCACGGCCTCGCCGACGCTGGCGATCATGATCGGCCTCGGCGTCGGCATCGACTACGCCCTCTTCCTCACCACGCGCTTCCGCCAGCACCTGCTCGACGGCGCTGATCCGGTCACGGCCGCCGGCCGCACCGTCGCGACCAGCGGCCGTTCGGTGCTCATCGCGGCGACGACGGTGGTCATCGCGTTGATGGGCCTGTTCACCGTCGGCGTCGCGTTCATCGGGAAGCTCGGCCTCGCCGCCGCGATCACGGTGGTCGTGGCCGGGATCGCGGCGACCACGCTCGTGCCCGCGCTGCTCGGCCTGTCCGGGCGGCGGATCGACCGCTGGCACGTGCGCAAGCCCGTGGCCGAGCAGTCGGCCGACGGCAAGGAAAGCGCCTGGCACCGCTACGCCGTGCGCATCGACCGGCACCCCTGGCGCTACCTCGGCGGCGGCGTGCTCGTGGCCGCGGTGCTCGCCATCCCCGCGTTCTCCATGGAGCTGGGCCACATCGACGAAGGCGCCGACCCGGCCGGCACCACCACGCGCCAGGCCTACGACGCCATCAGCAGCGGTTTCGGCCCGGGCGCCAACGGTCAGTTCACCGTCGTCGTGGAATCGTCCGACGCGGCCTTGGGCTCGGCTGTCCAGCAGGCCCTGGCGAAAACCCCCGGCGTCGCCTCGGCCACCCCGATGTCGCCCAGCCCGGACGGCGCGCTGATGCTGTCCACCGTCACCCCCACCACGGGCCCGCAGGACGCCGCCACCGACGAGCTCCTCGGCACGCTGCGCACCCAGACCCTGCCCCCGGTCCTCGCCGGCGCGACCAGCTACGTCACCGGCATGACGGCCGGCCAGCTCGACTTCCGCGACATCGTCGCCGCCCGCCTGCCCACGATCATCGGCGTAGTGGTGGCGGCTGCGTTCGTGTTGTTGCTGCTGTCTTTCCGCAGCCCGGTGCTGGCGTTGAAGGCCGCGTTGCTGAACTTGCTGTCGATCGCCGCTTCGTACGGCGTGATCGTCGCGGTGTTCCAGTGGGGCTGGGGCGGGGCGCTGCTGGGGGTGCACGAGAAGGTGCCGATCGAGTCGTACGTGCCGATGATCATGTTCGCCATCGTGTTCGGCCTGTCGATGGATTACGAGGTGTTCCTGCTCTCGCGGGTGCACGAGGCTTGGCTGCGTACGAAGGACAACCACGTGAGTGTGGCTGATGGTCTCGCGGTGACTGCTCGGGTGATCTCGTCGGCCGCGGTGATCATGGTGTGTGTGTTCTTCGCGTTCCTGGCTTCGCCGAATGTGGTGATCAAGATCTTGGCCCTGGGCCTCGGCGTCAGCGTCCTGATCGACGCGACGATCATCCGGCTGATCATCGTTCCGGCGGCGATGTTCTTGCTGGGGAAGCACAGTTGGTGGCTGCCGCCTTGGCTGGATCGGCTGCTGCCGCATATCGAACCCGAACCTGAGGGGGTGCCGAAGCCGGTGACTCCTGCACCGGAGTCGGCACCGTCCACTTAGGTCTCCTACGGCCTCAGTCGATGCAGGTCGCGCGGGAACAGGGTCGTGCCGCGGATGTTGGGCACCTTCAGCACCCGCGCGACCCACCGTTCGAGGCCGATGGCGAAGCCGCCGTGGGGCGGCATGCCGTGGGCGAACGTCGCGAGGTAGTCGCGGTACTGGTCGGCGTCGGGGCCGAGTGCGGCGAGGTAGTCGGCGTAGTGGTGCAGCCGTTGGCCGCCGGTGACGAGTTCGAGGCCGCGGAAGAGGAGGTCGAAGCTGTTGGACAGGCCCGGATGCGCTGGGTCCGGGCGGGTGTAGAAGGGGCGTTTGGCCATGGGGTAACCGGTGACGAACAGGAACTCGGAGTTGTGGTTGTCCAGGGCCCATTCGCCGAGGTGGCGTTCGTCTTCGGGGGAGAGGTCGGGTTCGGCGCTGTGCAAGATCTGCTGCGCCGCGGGGTAGGAGATGGCCGGGATTTCCAGGGGTACTTCAGGAGCTTCAGGACCCACCGCCGCGGCCATTTCCGCGATGACGTCCCGCAGTACAGCCATCACGTCGCGGTGGTCGGTGATGAACCCGAGTTCCGCGTCGAGGCTTGTGTACTGCGCGAGGTGGCGCGCGGTGTCGTGGGGTTCGGCGCGGAAGACCGGGCCGACTTCGTAGACCCGTTCGAAGACGCCGACCAAAGCCTGTTTGAAGAACTGCGGTGACTGCGCGAGGTAGGCGGGTTTGCCGAAGTAGTCGAGCTGGAAGACGTTGGCGCCGGATTCCGTGCTGGTGGCCACGATTTTGGGCGTGTGAACCTCGGTGAAGCCGCGGTTGTCGAGGGCGCGCCGGAATGCCGCGACACTGCGAGCCGCGATCTCGTGCCGCCGCTTCAGCTCGGGATGCCTGAGTGCGACGGTCGCGTTGTCGAGGACCGTCGGCAGTGCCGCCGGGATCGTGGGCCGGTAGAGGTCGAACGGCGGCTGTTTCTCAGGTGTGGCAAGTACTTTGATGGTCGCTTCCACGATCTCGATCCCGCCGGGCGCCTGCTTGTTGGCGACGACTCGCCCGGTCACCTCGACGACCGTTTCTTCGCTCAGCTGCGGGATTTCGGTGCGGTCGGCGGACTTGTCCACACCCGACCCGAGTTGTGGACAACTCGGCCCCATTTTGGCTTGGCCGCCGTTTTTGTCGGGGGTGGGCGATAGAATTGGCTCGGGGACGCCCCCCTGGGAGGGCAGGGTTCCGGCAAAGTCTTTGGGCCTGGTTGTAGGGCGGGCACGGTCTCTGTTGATCATGTGATTGTCGAAGTCCCATGATCGTGAGAGAG
>NZ_JBEXHL010000086.1:0-4735 GCF_040607795.1 Amycolatopsis sp. NPDC005232
CTTAGCGAACACGGTATTACCAACGCAGCACAAATTCCAAACGGCACGCGGAATTTTCCCTTGCGCGGGGAGTGGTTCCGCCTCCCGAGGGACCCTTCCGGGGCCGGGGGAGGTGCCGTTTGGTGTGGGCGAAGCAGCCTGCCGTGGGGGCACGGATTCCCTTTCCGAGCAGGGAATCCGTGCCCCCGGACGGGGCTAGGAGGCCGTGATCGGGGTGGTCACGGGCTTCCAGGAGGGCCGGGTCGATTCGAACTCGGTGATCTCTTCGGCGTGGCGCAGGGTCAAGCCGATGTCGTCGAGCCCTTCGAGCAGGCGCCAGCGCACGTAGTCGTCGATCTGGAACGGGGCGGTGAAGTCCTTGGCCCGCACGGTCTTGGTCTCGAGGTCGACCGTGACCTCCGTGCCGGGCTCGTTCTCGAGCAGCTTCCACAGCAGTTCGACGTCCGACTGCTCGCACTGGGCGGCGACGAGGCCGCCCTTGCCGGAGTTGCCGCGGAAGATGTCGCCGAAGCGGGCGGCGACCACGGCGCGGAAGCCGTAGTCCATGAGCGCCCACACGGCGTGCTCGCGGGAGGAGCCGGTGCCGAAGTCGGGGCCGGCGACCAGGACGCTGCCGCGGTCGAAGGGCTCCTGGTTGAGGATGAAGTCGTCCTGGGTGCGCCAGGCGGCGAACAGGCCGTCCTCGAAGCCGGTGCGGGTCACGCGCTTGAGGTAGACGGCCGGGATGATCTGGTCAGTGTCCACGTTGGACCTGCGCAGCGGCACCCCGACACCGGTGTGCTGGGTGAACGGTTCCATGGTGGGAGCTCCTGTCTCGGGAAGGTCAGACGGTGGCCAGGTCGGCCGGGGACGAGAGCGTCCCCCGCACGGCCGTGGCGGCGGCCACGAGCGGCGACACCAGGTGCGTGCGCCCGCCCTTGCCCTGCCGGCCCTCGAAGTTGCGGTTGGAGGTCGACGCGCTGCGCTCGCCGGGGGCGAGCTGGTCCGGGTTCATGCCCAGGCACATCGAGCAGCCCGCCTGCCGCCACTCGGCGCCGGCATCGGTGAAGACCTTGTCCAAGCCCTCGTCGATGGCCGCCTGGCGTACGCGCATCGACCCGGGGACCACGAGCATCCGCACGGACTCGGCCACCTTGCGCCCGCGCAGCACCTCGGCGGCCGCGCGCAAATCCTCGATCCGGCCGTTGGTGCACGAACCGAGGAAGACCGTGTCCACCGCGATCTCACGCAGCGGCGTGCCCGGCGTCAGATCCATATAGGACAGGGCCTTCTCGGCCGAGACGCGCTCGTTTTCGTCGGGGATCGTGGCCGGGTCGGGCACCGAGGCGCCCAGCGGCAAGCCCTGGCCCGGGTTGGTTCCCCAGGTCACGAACGGGGTGAGCTCGTCGGCGTCGAGGTGCACCTCGGCGTCGAACTCGGCACCCTCGTCGGTGCGCAGGTCGCGCCACGCGGCCACGGCGGCGTCCCAGTCGGCGCCCTGCGGCGCGTGCGGACGGCCCTTCAGATACTCGAACGTCGTCTCGTCCGGCGCGATCAAGCCGGCGCGCGCGCCCGCCTCGATCGACATGTTGCACACCGTCATGCGCGCTTCCATCGACAGCGCCTCGATGGCCTTGCCGCGGTACTCGAGCACGTAGCCCTGCCCGCCGCCGGTGCCGATCTTGGCGATGACGGCGAGGATGATGTCCTTCGCCGTGACGCCCGGCTTCAGTTCGCCGTCGACGGTGATCGCCATCGTCTTGAACTTGCGCAGCGGCAGCGTCTGGGTGGCGAGCACGTGCTCGACCTCCGAAGTGCCGATGCCGAAGGCCATGGCGCCGAACGCACCGTGGGTGGAGGTGTGACTGTCGCCGCACACCACGGTCGTGCCGGGCTGCGTGAGCCCCAGCTGCGGGCCGATGACGTGCACGATGCCCTGCTCGACGTCACCCATCGGGTGCAGCCGGACACCGAACTCCTTGCAGTTGCGGCGAAGGGTGTCGACCTGCGTGCGCGACACCGGGTCCGCGATCGGGAGGTCGATGTCGACGGTGGGAACGTTGTGGTCCTCGGTCGCGATGGTGAGGTCGGGACGGCGCACGGGCCGCCCGGCCAGCCGGAGGCCGTCGAACGCCTGCGGGCTCGTGACTTCGTGCACCAGGTGGAGGTCGATGTAGAGCAGGTCCGGTTCGGCACCTTCGCCTCGGCGCACGAGGTGGCTGTCCCACACCTTCTCCGCCAGCGTGCGAGCCTTGCCGGTCGGGCTGGTCATCTCCGGCTCCTTCCAAGGGGTTGGCCGGGAGCAAGGAACTCGGGCGACGTCCTCAGGCGGGGCGAGCCACGTCACGTGCGCAGCTCGAGTTCGTTTTTCCCAGATTCTGGACTTCCCAAACTTCGGGAAGTTAGTATCGCGTCGTGGGACAGCATAGCGGTATCGGAGTACTGGACAAAGCCGTGGCGGTGCTGCAGGCCGTCGCCGAAGACCCCTGTGGGCTGGCGGAACTCTGCACACGCACGGGACTACCGAGGGCGACGGCGCACCGTCTCGCCGTCGGTCTCGAAGTGCATCGGTTGCTGCGCCGGGGACCGGACGGCCGCTGGCGCCCGGGCACGGCGCTCGCCGAGCTGGCGGGCGGCTCGACCGACCCGTTGCTCGACGCGGCGAGCTCGGTGCTGCCGAAGCTGCGCGACATCACGGGCGAAAGCGTGCAGCTGTACCGGAGGGACGGCGTGCAGCGCGTGTGCGTCTCGACGGCCGAGCCGCCGAGTGGCCTGCGCGACACCGTGCCGATCGGCTCGCGCCTGCCGATGACGGCCGGCTCGGGTGCGAAGGTCCTCGCCGCGTGGTCGGATCCGCACACGCAGCGCACCATCCTCGCCGAAGCCGTGTACGGCGAACGCACTTTGCTGGAAGTGCGCCGCCGCGGCTGGGCGCAGAGCGTCGCCGAACGCGAACCCGGCGTGGCGAGCGTCTCAGCGCCTGTGCGGGATTCGTCGGGCACGGTCGTCGCGGCGGTGTCGGTTTCCGGGCCCATCGAACGCATCGGCCGCAAACCGGGCGCGCGCTGGGCCGCCGATCTGCTCGCCGCGGCCGACGCTCTCCAGGAACGGCTTTGACACTCCACTCCCGCTGACTCCCACCACTCTCCACCTCAGGCCGCCTCTCCTCCGGGGAGGCGGCCCTCTTTTTTCGGTGGGCGCCGAACGGCCGTTCACCAAACGGCTGTTCGGCGCCCGAACCTGTGCCGATCATCTGAGCCGGCTGAGAATCCGCCCGCCGCCTTCACGAGCGCACGACACCCGTCGATGGAACCTGGCCCCACTTCGCGGCCCGACCGGCCGCGACCCTCCCAGGTGGACGGAGCCCCCATGACCGAACTCACCGACCTGATCCTCGCCGCCCGACGCGCCGGCGGCGCCCCGGACCCGGCGGCCGCGCTGGTGCGGCTGCAGCGGGAGGTCGCCGCGTCCGCCGCCGAGGTCCTCGGCTGGCTGCCCGGCGCCGGCATCGACGAGCACGTGCTCCACGCCGAGCCGACGCTGACGTTGCTGCGGGTCGAGATCGGGCCCCGGACGGAGTACCCGCCGCACGACCACCTCATCCCGGCGTGCATCGCCGTGCTCGAGGGCCGGGAGACCAACACCTTCTACCGCGCGGACGGCTCGGGCCTCACGGGCGCGGGGGAGACCGACACGGCGGCGGGGTCGGTGCTGCCGATGGACGAGCGCGTGATCCATTCGGTGGCCAACCGGACCGCCGACCGGTCCGTGGCGCTGCACGTGTACTTGGGGGACCTCTTCCAGCTGTCGCGGACGATCTGGGACCCCGCCACCGGCGCGCCTGGGCCCTACAGCGATGAGCGGTACTTCGCGCTCGCCCGGACCACGGCGCCCGCCTGAAAGTCCTGAGTAGACATATCATCTCGCCCCCGACCTGCTGATCCATGACGGCGCCCCGGCCGGCGCGGCTAGCCCGCGGTTCTGGCCGGAGCGCTTTTTTCTGTGCTCGCGGACCCTGTCCGGGGTCTCGTGGTCCGTGCCGAGGGGCCGTTCCCTCGCTGAGTGAGCCGGGTGCTTCAGGTCACTCGCGGCATCTGGTGTGGGCCTGATATCTGTCCCTGGCACGGCTTCGGGCGGCCGAACCGTCGTTCACCGCGGTGCCACCCGCTCGGCCGAGCGCCGCCTGCCCTTGCGTCACACGGAACGCCGGTCCGGGGCCTTCGCCGGTCACACGCTTGGCCGAGTCTTCACGCGACCGGACCCGTGCCGGAGGACCGGGGTGCGCACCCGTTGCCGCTCTTGGGGGTTCTGCTTTGTCGGGTTTCGTGGCCGGCTCCGGTCCGCCGGTCGACTCCTTTGCCGCCCAACGGGCGTCGCCGCCGCCGGGCCGCCGAACCCCCGCCGCGGCAGGGGTTCCGACCCTCCCCGGGGACGCCCTGCCCGCCCCGCCGGGGCGCCGCGCACCGGATTTCCGACGATCGTCGGACCGTCGTTCGTCAGTCCGCAAAGGACACTCCCGGGCCCGGGGCAAGATCGCCTTCCGCCACTGGAGAAGCACGGGGCCGCGGTGGTGGCTGGGCCAAAACCGCTGGTAGAGCCCCACTCTGCGCGAACAATCGAACACAAGAGCGAATAAGGTGATGGTTATTGCGACCGTTCCAGAGCCCTTCGAAAGGGCGGACCGCAGACACGCCAACGGAAAAACCAAGGGTCCCGTTTGGACTTCTTCGCCTTATGGGTAATACTATTGAAGAGT
>NZ_JBEXHL010000087.1:0-3303 GCF_040607795.1 Amycolatopsis sp. NPDC005232
TTCCCCCCCCCCGTCTCCCCCCGCCCCCCGGGCCCCCCCCCAAAACCGCTCAGTCCAGAAGCCGGCGCGATCCCGCGGCTGCAGTCACCACGCCCCCACTCTTCGTTGAACGGAGGCCACCCTCGCCCTACCGGCGCCGGGTGGCTTTCGTCGCTTCTGAGGCTTTTGGGGCTACAGCTGGGCTCCAGACTTTATGGGCGTCCCCCACACGAGCGGCATCCCAGTGGCGTGGTCGCGTCGCGGCGCGTTTTTCTTCCACGGCAGGGAAACTGAGTGGACCACCCGGCGGGATCGCGCCGGTGTTTTCGCTTCTGCTTTTGACGGCCCCAGCCGGCGAAAGCAGAAGCGAAGACATCGGCTTGAGGCGATCCCGCACGCGTCGGCGGAGCCGACGCCAAAGACAGGGAGCCGGGCGCCACCCCCGACGTGGCGCACCGGCTCCTTGCCTTGCGCGGACCATCCCCCGACGATCCGCGCTCCCCGCCCTCCGGTTCAGGCCCCGACCCGTATGCCGGAGGGAGCTGGGATGTGCTGTTTCTCAACCATCATGGCCACTACCCACGAATTCAAGGCCATTCACTCTCAAGGACGCCGCTTCGGCCGTTTCGTTGCACGAGTTCACTGAGAATCCATAGAGCGTTACGGGATCGAGACCTCTGCGGCGTAACCAAAGCCGTTCGATGGAGGTGACGCACCTGACCGGAAAACAACTGGTACTTCCGTACCACTCGCAGGCATACTGGTACGCGTGTCCCACTCTGCTCGCTCCGAAGGTCGCACTACACTCGCCGACTACCATGCCGCGCTGAGGGCCCCCGGCTCTCGCCGCCCGGTCGTCGCGTCGGTGCTCGCCCGCTTGCCGATCGCGATGATCGGCATCTCGGCGCTGCTCTACGTGCAGCGCGAAACCGGCTCGTTCGCCGCCGCCGGGCTGGTTTCCGCCAGCTCGCTCGCCGGCGTGTCCGTGGGCGCGGTGGTGCAGGGGCGGCTCATCGACCGCTACGGGCCGACGCGTCCGCTGCTGGTCACGGTGGGAATGTTCGCGCTGTCGATGGTCGCCCTGGCCCTGGCGATCGAGGCCCACGCGCCGACATTCCTGCTGGTCGCGCTGGCCGCCGCCACGGGTCTGTCGGAGCCGATGATCGGATCGGCCTCGCGTGCGTTGTGGACGAAGTTGCTTCCGGAAGGCCCTGCGCGCAACGCGGCCTTCTCGTACGAAGCGATCAGCATGGAGGTGTTCTTCATCCTCGGCCCGGGCATCGCGGGCCTGCTGATCACGGCGCCGTGGGCCGGCACGGGCATGGTCGTGGGTGCCGCGGCGATGGTCACCGGCGCGACGGTGTTCGCGCTGAGCCCCGCCGTGCGCGCTTGGGGTCCTGCTCCGCGCGCGAAGACACCGCTGCTGGGTGCGCTGGCGAGCCCGGGCATGCGGACGCTCGCCGTGGCCGCGCTGGGCTTCGGTGTGGTGATCGGGTTCGTCGAGGTGGCCGTGCCGGCCGCCGCGACGGAGTCCGGCCACGCGGCGTTGAGCGGGCTGCTGCTTTCGGCGTGGTCGCTGACGTCGGTGGCGTTCGGCGTGGCGTACAGCCTGCATCCGTGGCCGCGCCGGCTGGGCCTGCGCCTGCCCGCGTTGCTGGGCGGGTTCGGCGCGCTGGTGGCGCTGCTGGCGCTGCCGTCGTCACTGTGGGCGCTGGCGCTGCTGATGCTGCTGGCGGGCGCGCTGATCACGCCGCAGTCGACCACGCACTCGACGGCGATCGAGACCGTCGCGCCGCGCGGTACGGCCGCGGAGGCCTTCGGCTGGGTCCTCACGGCGGTGACGCTGGGGCTGGCCGCGGGCCAGTCGGTGAGCGGTTACCTGGTCGAGCACTCGGGTCCGAGCGCGTCGTTCCTGGCCGCCGGCGTGGCCGGGGTGGCGCTGGCGATCGTGGTGTGGCTGATGCGCGGCACGGTGCGCGCGCCGGCCGCGGAGCCCACCGACTCGGGTGAGCTCGTGGGCGCCCGCCACTGACGTCTCAGCAGGTCAGTGGCATCGAAGTCGGTTTTTGTCGGTGGCCCGCGCTAGCTTCGCGGGCATGGATCTGACGTCACCGGCACGGCCGCTGTCCACGGCCGTGAACGCCGCCGCGCGCCTGCTCCCGCGGCAGGCCGCGCTGCGGCTGCGCACCGACGCGGACGGGCTCGAGGTCGCCGGCAGCGACCGCGACCTGTCCGTCCGCTTGGCGTGCCCGGCGACGTCCCACAACGATGGTGAGGTGCTCGTACCGGCGGCACCGCTGGCCGAGACGCTGAAGATGCTGGACGTCGACCAGGTGCGCCTGGTCGACGAAGGCAGCCGGCTGGCGGTGCGCGTGGAAGGGGCGCGCTTCGCCTTGCCGCTGCTGGACCGGGGTGCGCGCGTGGAGCCCGCGCAGCCACCTCGGTTGTCCGAAGTGGACGGGGAGCTCCTGGCGGCCGCGGTCCGCACGGTCGCGGGCACGGCCGCGAAGGACGATCCACTGCCGGTCTTCACGGGCGTGCGCGTGCAGAGCTCCGGTGACACGCTCGTGCTCACCGCCTCGGACCGCTACCGGATGGCCGTGGCGCGCGTGCCGTTGCGAGCGGTGTGGGGGCCGCTCGACGTGCTCGTGCCCGCGCGCCTGCTGACCGAGGCCATGCGCCACGCCACCGGCACCCTCACCCTCCAAGCCGACAGCGGCCACTTCGGCCTGGCCTGGGCCGGCGGCACCGTCACCACCGCCGTCCTCGACGCGGGGTTCCTGTCGGCCGACGCCATCCCGTCCGGCGACGTCGACACGGAGGTCGAGCTGCCCGCCGACGCCCTCGCCGCGGCCATCCGCCGCGTCGGCGTCTACGCCGAAGACCGCCGCGTCCTGACCCTCGAGGTGGGCGACACGCACGTCCGCCTCGCCAGCACCCGCGCCGACACGGGCGAAGCCGAGGAAACCCTGAAGGCAAACGTTTGCGGCGGTCGCACCTCGCCGTCGTTCCAGGCGCGTTACCTGCTGGACGCCCTCGCGCCCTTCGCGGACTCCACCGTGCGGCTGTCGATCCAGCCGGGGCTCCGCGCGTGCGTCCTGACGTCGGCGGAGGCGCAGGAGGTGAGCCTCACGTACTACCTCATGCCGATGCTGCGCTGAATTGTTTGCGTCGGCTCCGCCGACGCGGGCGAGACCGCTTCAAGCCGGCTTCTTCCCTCCCGGTTTTCGCGCAGCCCAGGGGCCGCGCGAAAACCGCTCAGTGCAGAAGCCCGCGCGATCAAGCGGCGGGGGGGCGCGGGGGGGAGGGACTGGGCCGGCGGGG
>NZ_JBEXHL010000088.1:0-2325 GCF_040607795.1 Amycolatopsis sp. NPDC005232
GGGCGGTGCGATCGGCCCCCGGCCGATCCGACCGCCCCAATCCGGAAGCCGGCTCAAAGGCGATCTCGCACGCCCTGCCGAAGGCGGGGCCAAAAACACCGAAAGGTCTGAACACGAAATGTCTTCGTAATACTCGAAAACTCGCCCGCAACCGCAGGGTTCTAGCGTCGCGCCTGCCCTTCCCCACCGGTTCAGAAGCGAGGCAGTACGTGGCACAACCAGGAAGACTCACGCGGAGATCCGTGCTCGGCGGCGCCGGTGCGGCGGTCGCCGGTGGCACCCTTTCCCTCACTTTGGGTGCGGCGCCGGCGAGCGCGGCGCCGTCCGGCGGCCCGGCGCTGCCGTCGGTGAACCAGATCCCCCACCGCGTCCGGCTCGTGGACTACGAGATCACCGAGCTCGCCGCGCTGCTGCGCGCGGGCCGCACGTCGAGCGTCGAGATCACCCAGGCCTACCTCGGCCGGATCTCGAAGTTCAACGGTCCCTTCGAGGTCTACGGCGACAACGGCGCGTACAACGCGTTCGTGCGGGTTGACACAGCCGGCGCGCTCGCCGCCGCGCGAGCCGCCGACCAGCGGATCTCGAACTGGCGCCGGCACGGCGGTGACCTGTCGCCCCTGTGCGGAATCCCTATGGGCATCAAGGACTCCGTGGGCATCAAGGGCCTGAACGCGCAGGACGGCAGCGCGGCGTTCACCGGCAACAAGGCGCTCCAGGACGCGACGGTCGTCGCCCGGCTGCGCGCGGCCGGCGTGGTGCTGCTGGGCAACACCATCTGCTCGGCTTTCTCCGGCTCGATCACCGGCACGTTCGCGGGCAACGCCTGGAGCCCGTCACACGTGCCGGGCGGATCGAGCCAGGGCTCGGGGGTCGCGCCCATCGCGCGGCTGGCCGCGGCCTGCATCGGCGAGGAGACGGGCGGCAGCATCATCATGCCGTCGGCCGCGAACGGCGCCAGCGGGATCAAGCCGTCGCTGGGCACGGTGTCGATCGCCGGGCTCATGCCGCTCTCGCCGGGTTACGACGTGCTCGGCCCTATCTCCCGCAGCGCACGGGACTCGGCGCTGATCCTGAGCACGATCCTCGGTCCGGACGCGGTGAACGACCCGCAGACGCTCTCGGCGCCCCTGCCGTTCCCGGCGATCCCGTCGTCGCCCCGGCCCGGGCGGACGCCGTTGCAGGGCCTGACGATCGGCATCCCGCAGACGGACTGGATGAACGTGGGCGGCACCATCAAGACCGGGGTCAGCCCGCAGGACACGTACGGCGCCGAGCACCTGAAGGCGTTCAACCGGCTGGTGGGACAGCTGAAGAGCCTGGGCGCCCAGGTGAAGGAGTTCCCCGGTCTGGACATGACCGACCCCGCGCAGAACCCGTACTTCGCGTCGGCGGACGTGCTGGCGACGGTGGACGGATCGCCCGTGTCGCCCTCGGCCGCGGTGGTGAACGCGAACCGCTACGAGGTCCGGTTCGTCGCGGCGGTGGCGGACTTCTGCGCGAGCGGCATCCCGACGGCCGACGCCGTCGCGACCCTCACCGGCCAGTACGGCCGGCGCGCGCCCGGTGAGATGGCGGCGAGCTTCGCGAGCGCCGACCGCTTCAACGGCGGCATCCCCGCCTCCGTCCGCTACGAGGGCGAACAGCGGCGGCGCCGGCTCATCGCCAACTACACCAAGTCGCTGGAGGACGCCGGCGTCGACTTCATGCTCGTGCTGGCCCTGGGCGACGTGATCGGCCAACGGTCCGGCGGCGCCGGCTTCCCGGTGTACCGGGCGTACTACCAGGTGCCGAACGCGCTGGGCTGGCCCATGGTGAGCTTCCCCGTCGGCTACACCTCGGGCCTGCCGATCTCGGCCCAGTTCTGGGGACCGCGCTTCGCGGAGCCCGCACTGGTCCAGTCGATGGTGGACTACCAAGCCCACTTCCCCGAGTACCACACCGCGGCCCCGCCGGACCCGGTCTTCGGGACCCTCACCCCGAAGATCGCGCCGCGCGCCCTCGCCCCGGCCGTCGAGGACCCGACCAACGACCCGATCCTGGGCGAGGAAGCGATCAGGAGGGCTCTCTCGTGAGCGTCGCCGAACCCACCCGGTTCCTGACCGTGGACTTCTCGACCCCGGTGGACATCGGGTTCCTCCCGCAGCACGCGGAGACTCCCGCCGTGCCACCGCTGACCATCGGCTGGGCTCCCAGGCTGGGCACGACGTACCTGCCGTTCGACAGTGTTGTCTGCCTCGGCTCCGCCGAGGCGTGCGAGATCGCCTAGGAGCCGGTGTTGGGATCGAGCGGTCGGATCGGCCGGGGGCCGATCGCACCGCCCGATCC
>NZ_JBEXHL010000089.1:0-1342 GCF_040607795.1 Amycolatopsis sp. NPDC005232
CAGGGTTCCGGCAAAGTCTTTGGGCCTGGTTGTAGGGCGGGCACGGTCTCTGTTGATCATGTGATTGTCGAAGTCCCATGATCGTGAGAGAGCCGTGCCCGCTGTGTCATCGTGCCTGATCCCGGCTGTGTTTGATCGTTTGACCCCGTTGCCTGACGTTGACAGCGATCGGTCGTGGGTCGCTGACCTGCGGAAATATCTGGCAAAGGTGCCGGATCCGCGGCATCGGCGGGGTGTGCGCCATTCGATCGGGTCGATCCTCGCGATCGCGGCGGCGGCGGTAGCGGCGGGAGCTCGGTCGTTCACCGCGATCGGGGAATGGGCCGCCGACGCACCCCAACATGTGCTGGCAATGCTGGGAACACGGTTCGATGCCCGCGCAGGCCGATATGTGGCCCCGGACGAAGCCACCGTCCGGCGGGTCGCCAACCGCGTCGACGGTGACCTCCTCGATGACGTGATCAGCGCCTGGCTGACCGAACACGATCCCGCCGAGCCCGATCCCGACACGCTCCCGCCGGCGATCGCGGTGGACGGGAAATCCCTGCGCGGCACCTTCGCCCGCACTGGCGGCGCCGGAGTGCACCTGCTCGCCGCGATCACCCACGAGCGGGCAACGGTTGTCGGGCAGCGCCAAGTCCCGGCCGGCAGCAGCGAAATCACCTGGTTTCCACGGCTTCTAGACACCATCGACCTCACCGGTCGGGTCGTCACCGCCGACGCCCTGCACACCACCGCCGCTCATGCCCGCTACCTGCATTCCCGCGGCGCCTACTACGTGTTCACCGTCAAACAGAACCAGCAACGCCTCTACAGCCTGCTCGACACCCTGCCCTGGCACGACATCCCCACCCATGTCACCGAAAACCGTGGCCACGGGCGCACCGAACGCCGCACCACCCAGCTCGCACCCCTGGGCGACTTCCTCGACTATCCCGCGATCGATTTTCCCCACGCCACGAACGCGTTCCTCATCGAGCGCTACACCACCCACCACACCAGCGGCAAACACACCGCCCACGCCGCCCTGGGCATCACCAACACCACCGGCCCCTGGGCTCATCCCGCCCACATCAGCCACTACGTCCGCAACCACTGGCACATCGAAAACAAACTCCACTGGATCCGCGACGTCACCTACACCGAAGACGCATCCCGCACCCGCACCGGCACCGCACCCCGCGTCATGGCCACCCTGCGCAACCTCACCACCAGCGCCCTGCGCCACACCGGCTGGACCAACATCGCCGCCGGACTACGCCACATGACCCGAGACACCACCCGACCACTCACCCTGCTCGGCATCCACCCCTAAAACACCAACGACTTTGCCGGAACCCTG
>NZ_JBEXHL010000090.1:0-1215 GCF_040607795.1 Amycolatopsis sp. NPDC005232
AGCGCGACCAGCGGCGACCAGCCGCGCAGGTCGGCGATCGCCTGCATGCGCGAGATCTCCCAGGCCGGAGCGTTGGACATCGCCACGTACAGGACCTTGCCGTGGCGGACCAGGTCGTCCATGCCGCGCAGGATCTCCTCGACCGGTGTCGTGAAGTCCCACACGTGCAGGAAGAGCAGATCGATGTAGTCCGTGTTCAGCTGCCGCAGGCTGGTCTCCACCGACGCGAACAGGCTCTTGCGGTGAGCGCCCCCGGAGTTCGGGTCGCCGGGCCGTCGCAACGTCGTGTACTTCGTCGCCAACACCAGGCTCTCGCGGTGGTCGCGGGTGAATTCGCCCAGCATGCGCTCGGAGCTGCCGTTGGTGTAGGTGCTGGCGGTGTCGATGAAGTTGCCGCCGCGCTCGACGTAGGTGTCGAACAGCTTGCGCGCATCGTCCTGATCGGCGCCCCAACCCCAGTCGGTGCCGAAGGTCGCAGTGCCTAGGGCCAGCGGTGAGACCCGCAACCCGGAGCGGCCCAGCAGCCGGTAGGTGTCGAGAGTGAGCGACATCAAGTCCTCCTGTGCTCGTGATCGTCGTCGAGCACCAGCCTGCGACCACCGCGAGCCGGGGGTAAGGGAAGACAGTTCCTGGGAACACCAGTCCTACCCAAGCTGTTGGACCAGCCATGATCACCAACGCCGTGGACGTGACACAGGAGCTGGCCGCGTTCCTGCGGACCCGGCGCGAACGCCTCGATCCGCAGGATTTCGGCCTGCCGTCGCGTCGGCAGGCCCGACGGACCCCGGGATTGCGCCGCGAAGAGGTCGCCGAACTGGCCGGGGTCAGCGTCGACTACATCGTGCGACTGGAACAAGCCCGCGGGCTGCGGCCCTCAGCGGAGGTGGTGGAGGCGCTGTCCCGGGCGCTGCGCCTGGCCCCCGACGAACGCGCCTACCTCTTCGGCCTGGCCCGGCAGCGCCCCCGCAACGGCGACAAGCTCGCCACCACTGCGGCGCCGTCGCTGGTCCGACTGGTCGCCGACCTGTCGCCGCTGCCTGCCATGCTGATGAACCACCGCTACGACATCCTGGCCTGGAACGGCGAAATGGCGAGGCTGCTCCTGGATTTCGACGCGCTGCCGCCGTCGCAGCGCAATGCGATGTGGCTGTGCCTGATGCATCCGCAGATCCGTGAGTTCTATGTCGACCGCGAACGCGTCGTGCGGGAGGGGGT
>NZ_JBEXHL010000091.1:0-1136 GCF_040607795.1 Amycolatopsis sp. NPDC005232
CTAGTGTCCTGAGTCGTAATTTCGTGGCCAGTGGTTAGAGTGTGAGGGTGCCGAGTTCGAAGCTGCCGCCAGTGTCGTTGACCGATGAAGAACGGAAGACGCTGCTGCGGTGGTCGCGTCGTCGGACGACGGCGCAGGCTCTGGCGCTGAGGTCGCGGATTGTGTTGCGCTGTGCGGAAGGTGGCTCGAACTCGGAGGTGGCCGCCGAGTTCGGGGTGGCGCGCCACACGGTGGCGAAGTGGCGGTCACGGTTCCTCTCCGACGGTGTTGAGGGCCTGTCGGACGAGCCACGACCGGGTGCGCCGCGCTCGATCACCGATGAGCGCGTGGAAGCGGTGATCACGGCGACGCTCGAGCAGTCGCCGCCGAATCAGGACACGCAGTGGTCGACGCGGTCGATGGCCGCGGCCACGGGAATGTCACAGTCGGCGGTGTCTCGGATCTGGCGGGCTTTCGGCCTGAAACCGCATCAGGTTCAGACGTGGAAACTGTCACGAGACCCGCAGTTCGTCGAGAAAGTCAGGGACGTGGTCGGGTTATACCTCGATCCTCCGGACAACGCGATCGTGCTGTGCGTCGACGAGAAGTCGCAGATGCAGGCCGTCGACCGGACCGCACCGATTCTGCCGATCATGCCCACCACGCCGGCGCGGATGACCCACGACTACGTGCGCCACGGCACCACGAGCCTGTTCGCGGCGCTGAACCTGGCGACCGGGTCGGTGATCACCCAGCACCACCGCCGCCACCGGCACCAGGAATTCCTGAAATTCCTCAAAGCCATCGACGCCAGCACGCCCGCCGAACTCGACCTGCACCTGGTCTGTGACAACTACGCCACGCACAAAACCCCGACGATCAAAAACTGGCTTCTGCAACACCCACGCTTCCACGTGCACTTCACCCCGACCAGTGCTTCCTGGCTCAATCTGGTCGAACGGTGGTTCGGTGAACTGACCAACCGCAAGCTCCGCCGATCAGCACACCGAAGCATCACCGAACTCGAAGCCGACGTCGAAAAGTGGATCACCGCATGGAACGCCAATCCCAAACCCTACGTCTGGACCAAGACCGCCGACCACATCCTCGACACCCTCGCCGCCTACTGCCAACGAATTAACGACTCAGGACACTAG